>JAGBAT010000031.1 GCA_017938835.1 Oscillospiraceae bacterium
ATGGAACTGGCCGACTCTATCACTGAAATCAAAACGGTCTGCTCCTGTGGTAAAAAAGCCATCGTTAATGCCCGCATTGATGAAAATGGCCGCATCGTCACCGAAGGCAGTCAAGTTATGCTGGGCGGCAATGATTCCTATATTGCCATGTGCCACAAGTGCTATAAAGACAAGATCGCTATACAGAGCGGATACTAAGAAACATTGTTCTAAATGCAAAAAAGGCGTACATAGTCCGCCGTTTTTATGAGTCTGTCAAAATACTCCTACGGAGCATTTTGACAGAGACGTCCCCGCTAACGCGATGGACTTACAGCCTGCTGCAGCGCACGCATTGTTTTTCAATAAAAACAATTTGCACGTTTGCAAGCTGATATGTATTTTTTGCCCCGCACATGTCGCGACAAAAAAATGATTGAATCTTATTTCGTCCTTGCGGACGAAACTCTGCGAGGCGTTTTTTGACAAGCTGGCAAAAACGGCGTACAGAGTACGCCGTTTTTATTTTACATGAAAGCTCTGAATGTCTGCTCTGCAGTGGCTGCACTTTTTGATATACATCATATTCTTCAGTGGCAACACACAGCGACAACGGGGACAGCGCCAGAATGCAAAAATACCCCCCACAGCCAGTGCCAAATCAGTGATAGCAGCAGTCTGGAAGGTCGGATTTTGGGTGCCGTGAGACATGATGCACAGTACGATTGCCAGTACCATCATTGCCACGCACAACAGTCGAAATCGTGCGGGAGGCATAATGCGGGTGAAAAAGTCCATGGAATTCTCCTTTGCGTGTCTTGTTTGACTCATTATAACAACGTTCGCCTGTTTGCGCAATAAAAAATCCTCCCGATTTTTCGGGAGGATTCTTGTTTGTTGTAGCTTAGTCCTGAGGCTTGATAATGTGTCTGGGGCAGACGGTTTCACAGTGACCGCAGCCAACACACTTTGCAGGATCGATCTTAGCCAGGAAATTGGTGACAGTGATTGCATCTGCGGGACATTCCTTAGCACACTTCATGCAGCCAATGCAGCCAACCTTGCAGCTCTTGATCACAGCAGGACCCTTGTCGTTGGAGCGGCATGCAACCAGCTCGTTCTGAGCATAGGGAACCTTGACAATGATGTCCTTGGGGCAAGCTTCTGCGCATGCCATACAGCCAACGCACTTTTCGCGGTCAACCTTGGCAACGCCATTTTCAACCTTCATTGCGCCGAACTTACATGCCTTCATGCAGTCGCCGTAACCAATGCAGGAGAAGGAGCAGACCTTGGTGCCCTTGCCGCCATAGCTCATTGCTGCCTGGCAGGTCTTTTCGCCGGTGTAGTTGAACTTCAGTTCTGCTACATCCAGACTGCCGGAACAGGGTACAAATGCGATCATCTTTTCACCTGCGCCAGCAGAAACACCCATGATCTCAGCGACCTTAGCAGCGGTTTCTGCACCACCTGCAACGCAGCGGTCAGTGGGAGCTTCGCCTGCTACAACAGCAGCAGCGTAGCCGGAGCAGCCGGGGTAGCCACAGCCGCCGCAGTTTGCGCCAGCCAGACAACCAATAATAGCTTCTTCACGGGGGTCAACTTCCACAGCAAATACCTTAGCAGCAAATGCCAGGATCGCACCCCATGCTGCACCCATGATGCCGAGGACAGCCACAGCATAAATAATATTCATCATAATGCTCTGTTCCTCCTATTACCAAATCTTCATGCCGCTGAAGCCCATGAATGCCAGAGCCAGCAGACCTGCGGATACCAGTGCGATGGGGAAGCCTTCAAAGCTCTTGGGGTATTCTGCAAACTGCAGACGTTCACGAACGGATGCAAACAGAACGATCGCAACCAGGAAGCCCAGACCACCGGTGATACCGTAAGTGACAGATTCAATGAAGTTGTAACTATTCTGTACATTCAGCAGAACAACACCCAAAACCGCACAGTTGGTGGTGATCAGAGGCAGATAAATACCCAGAGAGGAGTACAGAGAAGGAATGTTCTTTTTCAGGAACATTTCTACCAGCTGAACCAGAGAAGCAATGATCAGGATGTATGCCAGAGTGCCCATGTAATTCAGACCCAGTGCGTTCAGCAGACCGGTAACAACATAGCACAATGCAGAGGACATACCCATAACGAAGGTAACAGCCAGACCCATACCCAGAGCAGTATCAACCTTCTGAGAAACACCCAGGAAGGGGCAGCAGCCCAGGAACTGGGAGAAGATGAAGTTGTTAATCAGGATAGCGCCCAGAGAAATAGACAGAAGAGATGTAACCATTATTCATTTACCTCCTGTGCTTCTTTGAGTTCTTTCTTTTCAGCAGACTTTCTCAGAACGTACTGCATCAGAGCAATCAGAGCGCCCAGAGTCATAAATCCGCCGAAGGGCAGGATCATGTACATAATGCCGTACTCAGAGGGGAAAATCTGGATACCTGCGCCGGAGCCGTCCAGAGTCAGACGGAAGCCGTTTGCAATGTCAATCAGACCGCCGCCGATGGAGCCGGAGCCCAGCAGCTCACGGATGAAGCACATTGCCATCAGAACCAGAGTGTAGCCCAAACCCTGTGCAATACCGTCGATAAAGGATGCTGCAACACCGTTCTTGGAGCAGAATGCTTCTGCACGGCCGATGATGATGCAGTTAACAACGATCAGAGGAATGAACACGCCCAGAGCGTCAGACAATGCGGGAACGAATGCCTGCAGCAGCAGGTCAACGATGGTAACGAAACCTGCGATGACAACAACGAAGATTGCCAGACGAATTTCGCCGGGGATGATCTTACGCAGCAGAGAAACCACTACGTTGCAGCAGGTCAGAATGATCAAAACGGACAGACCCATGCCAACGCCGTTGAACATGGAGGTGGTGATTGCCATGGTAGCACACATACCAATCAGCTGCACCAGAACGGGGTTGTTGGTGATAAGGCCTTCCTTGAACTGCTTTTTAATATTCATTTGGCTTTACCTCCTTTAACCCATAGTTGCGGCAACTTCGATTGCAACGTTCGCTGCATCGACAACTGCCTGAGATGTAATGGTAGCACCGGTCAGAGCTTCGATCTCGCCGCCCTTCTTGGTCAGACCCATACCTGCGGTCTGGCCAACAAACTGAGCTCTCCAGTCAGCTTCGGTAGCCAGAGCGCCCAGACCCGGAGTTTCGCCGTGATCAACGATGGAAACACCAGTAACGGCGCCGTCATTATCAACGCCGACTACCAAAGTCACCATGCTCTGTGCACCAGAAACGGTCATCTGAACGATGGTGCCTTCGTCACAGGTTGCAACGGTATCTACAGTGGCAATATCGCCGGTGTAAGCCACTTCGGTATATTCACCGGAGGTGGGCAGAACTTCTGCGTAAGCGTCTGCAGTCTTCTGTGCAGTGATCTCTGCGATGCGGTCCTTAGTGATGTAGTTGACACCGCCCAGGATCGCGGAGGTGACAGCACAGATGACCATCAGCAGAATAGCCAGCTTAACAATGCTGGGAGAATTCTTTTCAGCCATTACTTGTGACCTCCTTCTGCATGCAGTTTTTCGACCTGCTTCTGCAGCTTTTCAGCCTTGACAGCAGCCTTCTCAGCCTTCTTTTCAGCTTCTGCAACCTTCTTGTCAGCCTTGGAAATACCAAACTGAGTCTGAGGAGTTGCCTTGTCGATTGCCCAAGTGAGCAGATTCATCAGCAGGATTGCGTAGGAAACGCCTTCAGCGTAGCCGCCAAAGTAACGGATCAGAACAGTCAGGATACCGCAGCCTACGCCAAAGATCAGCTGGCCGTTGGGAGTAACGGGGCTGGTGCAGTAGTCAGTTGCCATGAAGATTGCACCCAGCATCAGACCACCGGAGCACAGATTCAGCAGCATCCATTCCACGTTGCCGTAGCCTTCGTGACCAAATACCAGAGTCAGAACTGCAACAGTGCCAATGAAAGTGACGGGGATACGCCAAGAAATGACCTTGCGGTACAGCAAGTAAGCGCCGCCCAGGATCAGTGCCAATGCGGAAACTTCACCGATGCAGCCGGAAATGCCGCCCAGGAACAGGTTGCCCAGAGAGAAATATTCAGGCAGAGCTTCTCCTGCATACATGTAAGACAGAGGAGTGGCCATAGTCTCACCGTCAACAACGCCGGACAGAGCAGAGGGGATTGCGTATGTAGTCATTGCAACAGGATAGCTCAGCAGGAATGCGCGGCCAGCCAGTGCGGGGTTCAGGAAGTTCTTGCCAATGCCGCCGTACAGCTGCTTGACAACGATGATTGCAAAGAATGCACCCAGAACGATCATCCACCAGGAAACGCCAACGGGCATGCAATATACCATCAGCACGCCGGTGACACATGCGGACAAATCGCCGATGGTGTCGTGCTTCTTCATGAGCTTGCGGTAGATGTATTCAAATGCTACGCAAGCAACTACGGAAACAACTACGTTCAGCAGAGCCTTCAGGCCAAACTGCCAAACGGCAACAGCCAGCGCAGGAACCAAGGCGATCAGCACATCGCGCATAATGGTGCTGGTATCGGTCTTGGAACGGACGAAAGGAGCGCCGGAAACATTATAGAGCATTTTTTCAGTCATTTTGTTCAGGCCTCCTTACTTCTTCTCTGCTGCTTCTGCCTTGGCACGCATCTTGGCATCATTTGCCTTGAGCATAGCCTTGCCCATCTTGAAGGTGGGAGTCAGAGGCAGACGGCCGGGGCAGTTGTAAGTACAGGAACCACACTCGAAGCAGTCCATGACATGGAACTTCTGCATTGCTTCATAGTCCTTCTTCTGCGTGTACATGTACATGTGAATGGGCTGCAGCTTCATGGGGCATACTTCGATGCACTTGCCGCAGCGGATGCAGGTGGGATGTTCGACATCTCTGTTTTCGTCTTCGGTGAAGCACAGCAGACCGGAGATGCCCTTGATCAGGCCGCAGCTCTGGTCAAAGGATGCGAAGCCCATCATGGGTCCGCCCAGAACGATGCGGTCGATGGGACGCTTGAAACCGCCCAGATTGTCGATGACATGCTGGATGGGAGTGCCGAAACGAATCAAAACGTTTGCAGGTTCGATAGCAGAACCGCCTACAGACAGAACGCGTTCGATCAGAGGTCTGCCTTCGTAGCATGCTCTGTAAACAGAGTAAGCAGTGAAGGTGGAAACAACGTTGCAGCCAACACCCGAGGGAATACCGCCGGGCTTGACTTCACGGTTGGTGTTTGCCTTGACCTGCATCTTTTCAGCACCCTGAGGGTACTTGACCTTTTCAGGAACGATGACAACGCCATACTGTTCGGGGTTCAGGGAGTTCAGCAGGTCGATTGCGTCCTGCTTATTTTCTTCGATGCCGTAGTAAGCGGTATCTACACCCTGTGCAATACGAACCAGCTCAATGCCCTTGAGCAGTTCAACAGGATGTTCCAGCATGGTACGATGGTCACCGTTCAGGTAAGGTTCACATTCAGCACCATTGATGATCAGGGTGTCGACCTTGCCGCGGCCGCCCTGAATCTTGAAGTGGGTGGGGAACATTGCGCCACCCATACCTACAACGCCTGCTTCACGGATTCTCTGAATGATTGCTTCAGGATTCTTCAGTTCCTCTTCGGTCAGAGGAGCGAGGTCAGTGCAGGGGGTGTCCAGACCATCGTTTTCGATGACGATGGAGGGGACCAGATCACCAACTACGCAGTGACGTCTGGGCTCGATAGCCACAACCTTACCGGAAACGGTTGCGTGGATAGGAGCACAGAGCGGTGCGGGGTTGTCACCGATCTTCTGGCCCATGGTGACCTGATCGCCAACCTTTACCAGAGGCTGGCAGGGTGCACCGATGTGCATCTGAAGAGGAATGACAACCTGAGACGGCTGAGGAATAGTGGAAACAGCCAGGTGGGGCTGCTTCATTTCGTCCGGATGGACGCCGCCGTAATACTTAAATGGCATTAGCATCACCTCTCTAAAATTTAACTAGTTTATATTAACATAATCGCAAAAAGTTGTCCATACGAAAAGCACGAAAAATCATCATATTCTGCAATAAGAATTTAACAATCTTCGCAATTTCTTCGCACATCGCACACAAATTGGCAAAAATTTCACGAATTTGTGTCTCTTTTGCGGACACCGCGGACTTTTGTTTTACACGCAGGAACAGTTTGCTGCTCCACGAAAATTTCATAATTTTCCTATTCAAATCATATTCTGCTCACAGAAACATATCATACCACCCACATTGTTTCACAGAATTTTGCAATAAAAATACCGGATGGCAGATTTGCCTTCCGGTATTCAAATCATCCAAGATTACGGCTAAAGCTGACGCCGTCCCTACGCAGATATACATCCAGCTTCACACGGTCACCACGGATCAGGCTCTGGGTGAATTCATAAGGCTGGCCATTCTCAGTGCGTGTAACGCGCTGCACAGCAAAGGCAGAGCTGCCGGGGCGGCAGCCCAGAAGCTCGGCTTCACGACGGCTGAGCACCACAGCTTCATAGGAGTCCACTGCCTCATAAGCCACGATCCCCTGTTCATACAGCAAGCTGTAAAAGCTGTGAGCCTCCAGCATGGGGCGGGTCAGGTTGGGATACAGGGACTGGGGATAGAAAGAAGTCTCCAGAATCAGTGCCTCACCGTCCACATAACGGATGCGGGAGAATTTGTATACATGCTGGGAAGGACTGTCCAGCTCCAGCATCTTCATAATGTCGGGAGTGGGTTCCATAACATCGTACTCCACCAGTCTGGAGGAGGGGGTCAGACCCAGAGAAGAAATTTCAGAGGTAAAGGAATACAGCTTTTCGGTTTTTCTGTGTACCTTAGGCTGAGCAACATAGGTGCCCTTCCCCTGCTTGCGCACAACAAGGCCTTCATCCTCCAGCATGCTGACAGCCTGACGCACGGTGCTGCGGCTGATGTCAAAATTCTTGCACATTTCAGATTCGCTGGGCAACACATCACCGGGCTTCAGAGTGCCTGCAGTGATATTTCTGCGGATAATATTGACCAGCTGATAGTACAAGGGAATGTCGGTTTCCAGGGACAATTTGCTCATCAATACGGGATTCATGCTTTTTCTCTCCTTCTTTAAACCACTTGTTCGTAACATCTATATCGTCTGCTACTTTATTATAATATTATTTCCCTTGCTGTGCAAGTACATATTTGACAATTTCCGAAATTTCTTTTCAGCATATCGCCATTTTTTTATTTTCTTGTTTGTTTTTCTGCCGCCGACATCTATACTTCTTCCGAAAACTTTTTTTCCGAAAGTATTGAAACACGGTGTCCTTCGTGTTATTATGTTCACATTTCATTTACAGTGAGGTTGTCTTATGGAACTCATCAAATCAATCAATGACACAATCAACGGGCTTGTATGGGGTATTCCCATGCTGGTCATGCTGATCGGTGTCGGTGTGTATCTGACCATCCGCACCAAAGGCATACAATTCTCCCGTTTCGACTATGCCATGAAGAACACCATCGGCAAGGTATTCCAGAAAGCTGAGCGAGAAGAAGGTGCTATCTCCCCCTTCCAGGCTGTCACCACCGCACTGGCTGCCACCGTCGGCACCGGCAATATTGCCGGCATCACCTTTGCGATCACACTGGGCGGCGCAGGCTCCATGTTCTGGCTGTGGGTCTCTGCCCTGATCGGCATGTGTACCAAATACGCCGAAGTTGTTCTGGCCGTCCACTATCGTGAACGCAATGAGCAGGGCGACTGGGTCGGCGGCCCTATGTACTATATTACCAGCGGTTTAGGCAAAAACTGGAAGTGGCTGGCGATCCTGTTCTCCATCTTCGGCGCTCTGGCCGCTTTCGGCATTGGCAACGCAACGCAGGTCGGCAATATTACCGACTCCATCAACAACGCCGTACTCACCTTCAACCCCGATTTTGCCGCATCTGATTCTCTGAAGCTGGTTCTGGGTATTGTCATCGCAGTCATCGTTGCCGTCACCCTGCTGGGTGGTATCCAGCGCCTGGGCAGCGTAACGGAAAAATTGGTTCCTTTCATGAGCGTCGTTTATATCGCAGCAAGCCTGACTGTGCTGATCCTACATATCGAAAATCTGCCTGCGGTTTTTGCTATGATCTTTAAGGGCGCATTTGATCCTTCCTCCGTAGTCGGCGGTGTGGGCGGTTTTACCCTGAAGATGTGCATCGAATGGGGCGTCAAGCGCGGCGTATTCTCCAACGAAGCCGGTCTGGGTTCTGCTCCCATGGCACATGCTGCATCCTCCGAAACCAACCCCGTCAAGCAGGGCCTGTACGGCATCTTCGAGGTGTTCATGGATACCATCGTCATCTGCACCATGAGCGGCCTGACTCTGCTGGTTTCCGGCATTGACCTGAACTACGGTGTCAAGGGCACCACCGCCCTCAATGCACAGGCACTGGGCACTGTCTTCGGCAACGAGCTGGGCTCTCTGATCATCGCTGTGGGCATCACCCTGTTCGCACTGTCCACCGTTCTCAGTTGGGGTCTGTACGGCACCCGCTGCTGCGAATACGTCTTCGGCAGCACCAAGTTTAACAAGACATATCAGATCATTTACATTGCTATCATCATCGTCGGTGCTACCATGGATCTGGGTCTTGCATGGGAGATTGCCGACACACTGAACGGTTTGATGGCTCTGCCCAATCTGGTGGCTCTGATCGGTCTGTCCGGCGTAGTCGTGAAATTGACCAAGGAACACTTCGCTCAAGTCGATCTGGAGAAGAAGGCTCTTCGATGAATCTCCTGCGGAGCTTCATCAAGCCCCCTGCCCGCTGGCTGAACAAGACAGATTGAAATTCCTTTCGCTTCAATGAAGCGAAAGTCTGCAAAGCATTTGAAAGCCGATTGGTTTCCGATGGAACCAATCGGCTTTTTTATCGTCTTATAGTTCAGGGTAGCATTTTCCCGTAAAACCGAGTATACTATCTGAAAATGAAACCAACCGAAAGGAATTTATGATATGCGCAAACTCATTTGCTTTCTTCTGGCCCTGACCCTGCTGTGTACCCCCGCCGCAGCGCTGGACCTGTCCTCTCTGCAGGAGCAACTGAAAAACAACGATGTTTTCCAAGATCTGATGGAAAGTGAGGCTGTTCAGGAGCTGTTTGACAATGAGGAAGTAAAAGCAAAGGTGGAAGAACTGCTGGAAAACATGGACGATTTCAAAGCACAAATCAAGACCATGACCGACGCAGAACTGGAGCAAAAAATCCGTGAAGCAGCTGCCGAATATAACATCCCAGAAATGAATCAGGAACAGATCGACTTCCTCGTAGACGTCTGCCGCAATCTGGACACCCTCGAAAACATTGGCAGCACCGTAGAGGAATACGGAGAAAAGGTCAACAACTTTGGACAGACTTTAAAAAATCTAAGCGAGACTTTGAGCGGTCTTTTGGATAAGCTCACGGGTATTCTGGACGGGTTGAACGAACTACTGGGCAAATTCAGCAGCAGCGAAGCATAACAATCAACGAAAGCTTTGCACAATAGAACAGGCACCCTTAATGGTATTTGCATTAAGGGTGCCTGTCTTATTTGATTGGTGCTTTCTTGATCTTACCCCAGCTGCGGGGATACTGCTTTGGAGTATTCGCCACCTTGCGAATAACCACCGCTGTGTGGGTCACATCCGTTCCGGGAATGGTATAGGTATGAAGTTTCTCCACCTTGCCTCCCAAAACCTTGATGGCCTTTTCTGCCTCTTTCAGTTCTTCAGCAGCAGCGGGGCCCTTCATAGCCACAAACGCTCCACCCTTCTTCACGAAAGGCAGGCACAGCTCTGCAAGGGCATCCATGCGTGTGACTGCACGGGCAGTGGCAATATCGAACTGCTCCCGAAACTCTGCGGGCGCTTCCTCGGCTCTGGCGTGGATGGTGCGGGTATTCTCCAGCCCCAGCAAGTCGATGACCTCATCCAGAAAGTTGAGACGCTTGGCAAGGCTATCCAGCAGGGTAATATCCAGGGTGGGTTCTGCAATTTTAAGAGGTATACCGGGGAACCCCGCGCCGGTACCTACGTCAATGACCCGCTTGCCTGCAAAATTCTCTGCAGCCAGCAGAGCCACACAGTCCAGAAAATGCAGGCGAGCACTTTCACTTTCCTCTGTGATGCCTGTCAGGTTCATGACTTTGTTCTTTTCCACCATATATTCATAAAACTTGCGGAATTTTTCCAATGCCTCGGGATGCACTGCAATCCCCAAGTCCGGCATACCGCCGCTCAAAATCTCTTCCATAGACATATTTCCATCCCTCATTTACGTAAAAACGGCTGTATCAAGTGATACAGCCATTTTAACATAATCCATTTGATTCTGTAAACCATCAGTAATAGAAGTCGTGGTCACCTACACTCATGGCATAGGTTAGATTGTTCCGGAACCACGCCGTCACACCGGTGGTGGGGTTGACAAAGTAGGTACACTCCCCTGCCAGATTCACACCTTCCAGACACAGCTTGGCAGCAATGACAGCATCCTCATCGGGGGTACAGTAAATGCTTCCGCTGGTGACTGGACAGAACTGGTTGGGGCTGAAGATAACCTCCTGCACCGTGTCGGGGAAACGTGCATCCCTCACACGGTTGAGAACCACGTTGCCCACGCAGATCTGGCCCTCCAGACTCTGATTGCCGGCCTCCGCATTGATGATGTGGCTCAGCCACTTCAGATCCGTCGCATTGTAGACCTCGCTGCCGCGCCGCACTACCTGCAGATCTTCTGTATGCAGGTTCAGCCCGCTTTCCGTCTCGCCGGATACTGCGGTGATATTAAAGGCTCTGCACAGCCCATTCAGCGGTACCAGCACATTGCCGCGGTAGTTCAGCACATCGCCGCCCA
Source organism: Oscillospiraceae bacterium (assembly GCA_017938835.1). Lineage (GTDB taxonomy): Bacteria > Bacillota > Clostridia > Oscillospirales > Oscillospiraceae > HGM13010. The sequence goes on from JAGBAT010000031.1 coordinate 10,855, forward strand.
GATACAGCACACGGTCGTTGACCGTCAGATAGAACTCGCCCACCTTTGCAGACAGAGTGTGGCTGCGATAGCTGGTGCTGACCACTACATGCTGCGTCATCACCGGTTCTGCTTCGGGATCATCGCTGTCAATGGCTTTGGATTCCACAATGGTTTCTGTAATGACGGCCTCCTGTACTGTGGCAGAGATCACGCCGGAAGCGGCATTCCATGTAACTACAGCACCCATATCCAATGCGCTGCAGAAAGAGCGCAGCGGCACATAGGCAACGCCGTTTACCATGTATCCTGTGTATTCCAAAGTCCCGTCTACATAGACTGACAATTTTTCATAGGCTGCACCGTCATTGGACATGGTATCCCGATCCACTGCTGCATAGCCGCTGAGCAGTGCGCACAATATACAGACCGTACATACAAACACGGCTTTCTTTTGTAACCATTTTGTCATTGTTACACTTCCCTGCATTTCTGTGATCCGTCCGGAAATTCCATGGGTTTTCTGGACTGATTTTATTATATGGGATGCAAAAAAGTGCTTCAATGTGGATTTTGCACAACTCAGCTTTGTCGAATTTATCTTTTATCACAAAACCACAGGATGTTGGGCACAGACAAGGTTCTCAAAGAACTTCGTCCTACAAGATATGGTGTTGTGCAAAATTAACAAAATTTCATTTTCGACACCAAATTTTAACTTTCGACGGTATTTTCAGTGACATTTTGTAACTTTTTAAAAGTTATGTAAACTAATTTTTCGCTATTTTATTCTGCTTCCATGCACTTTGTCAGTGCAATAGCCAGCTGATCAGGGCAGGATGTGCTGCGGGGACCGCAGCGGATACCGGACAGACGGGCAATCACTTCCTTTGCAGGCATGCCCTGTACCAGTTTCATAATTCCCTGCAGATTGCCATTGCAGCCGCCGGTCACCACAACGCTTTTGATGATGCCGTCTTCTACTTCCACATCCATTCTGTTGGAGCAGGTTCCTTTGGGTCTGTATGTCAATTTCATATAAATTCCTCCTGTCGTTGTCGATGGATGTATTTTACCACAAATGAAATAGATTGCAACCTCGGCATTTCCCCCGCCCTACATTCATATATATTGACTACGATGATTCGGGAGGTGTGGCATGGAGACACGCAAAAAGCTGGCAGTGATTGGCGGCATTCTTGTGCTGCTGCATATCTGCGCAAATGCCATGGAGCTGGACTCCCCCCAAGCCTTGCTCCGCACGCTTGTCACAGACACCTCTCTGATCGAACGCTCTGTATCCATGGAACTTACAGGGTTCCTTGCGGACAACTCTCCGGATTCGACACCCACGGTCACATCCGCACCCGTACCAGAGGCCACCGCCCCCCCGGAACCCGCTCCGACAGTAAGTCCGCTGATCTTGGAGACCGTCGTTGGCGGCGGCATTACCATTGATAATAAAACAGACTACACCGTGGATACCGCAAAACTGCTCACAGAGGGACCATCCCTGCAGCTGCAGAAAGGGAAACCGCAAATTCTCATTATTCACACCCACTCCAGTGAAGCCTATACCATGGATGATTTTGACCGCTATGAAGCATCTGATGACAGCCGCACACAGGATCTGAACTACAATATTATCCGGGTAGGCGATGAACTGACTGAAGCGCTGCGAGACTGCGGTCTGGAGGTCATTCATGATCGGGAGATCTATGACTATCCCAGCTATGCTGGGTCCTACACCCGGGCAGGAGAAGCCATTGAGCAGTATTTAGCCAAATACCCCTCCATTGCCATTGTCATTGATGTACACCGGGATGCCATCGGCAGCGGAGATGTGGTCTACAAAACACTGGCCGAAGGGGAAAACAATCCCTGTGCACAGACCATGTTCGTGGTGGGCACCAACGCCAGCGGGCTGGAACACCCAGACTGGAAAGAGAATCTGAAGCTGGCACTGTATCTGCAATCTGCGGTTTACACACAACACCCCACTTTGCAGCGGCCGGTGAAACTGGTAAGCGAACGATACAATCAGCAGCTGACCACAGGCTCCCTTATCTTGGAAGTTGGCAGCAACGGCAACACTTTACAGGAAGCACTGAACGCCATTCGTCTGTTCGGCAAATCCGCAGGCCCAGCTCTGGCAAAGCTGATTCAGTAGGTATGAAAATGCCTCCTTTCGGTGATACTCTGACCAAAAGGAGGCTTGCTTTTTATGAATATCGAATCCATTATGACAAAAAACGTCCGCAGTATTCAGGGGGATGAACCCATTTCCGCTGCAGCCCGCCTGCTGAAAAAGGACAACATTGGCTGCCTGCCCGTATGCAACGCACAGGGCAAGGTAGAGGGCATCGTCACAGACCGTGACATCGCGCTGCGCTGCGTGGCGGCGGGCATGGACCCCACCCACACCAAGGTCAAAGACGTGATGACCAATGGCGTATATACCCTGTCTCCCAAGGACTCCGTGGAATCTGCCGCCGAGACCATGCGCAAGGCGCAGGTACGCAGAGTGCCCGTATGCGACAATGGCTGTCTGTGCGGCATCGTATCACTGGGCGATCTGACCTGCAGATGCGGCTGCAGCGACGATACTATGCAGACCATCACAGATTTGTCCAGCTGTGTTTGCAAGAGAAACAAATAAAAAACGAGGTCAATGACCTCGTTTTTTATCTTGCATGGAAGTTTATACTTCTTCCTTGCGCTTCTTGTCAGCAACATTCATTGCCACCAGGCTGCAGCTTGCCAGAACAATCAGAGCCAGCCAGACAAAAGAGTTGTCACCGGTCTTGGGAGCATCGGCCAGAGGAACTTCTTCCTCTTCGATGGTTTCCAAAGCTGTGCCGCGACCGCCGAGACGGAACACTGTGGGAGTGTCAGTTTCCGGGGTGGTTTCGGTTTCGCTCTCGATGACGGGATCGGATTCGTCATGCCAGACACGCTGTGCGATAACCTGATTGCTTTCGTCTACAGAAAAGGAAACAGTCAGCTTCATCGTCACATCCACTTCACGGTTACCTTCTGCAAGACCGACCATGGTCTGAGATGCATCACGACCGCCTACGGGACTGTAAACATACACACCCTGTTCCAGATACTGGGTGCCCTGCAGCTTCAGGTCGAAGTTGAAGTCTTCGTTTTCGCTGAGCTTCAGACCCTTCAGAGTATAGCTGCCGTCTGCATCGGGAATGAGAGATTCATAATTGCCGTTTTCATCATTCTCGCCAGCCAGACGCTTGGTGATCTCGACGAGCTTGCCATCCAGATCGGTGTATATGACCTTGACCAGCAGGTCATCATTTTCACCCGGAACAAATGCCAGAGTGAAGTTCAGTGCAGTTTCGTAGATACCATTGGTGACTGCGTTACCGGAAGCATCGGTGCTTTCCTGCTCACCGATCTTATCGCCGACAACCAGATTCAAGCCATTTTCTGCCAAGAAATTGTTTTCGTTGATAACTATAGTTTCCGTTTTTTCTTCAGTCAGGCTGATCAGGTAGGTGTACAGTGCATCCATTCTATCATGATTTGCACCCTTCGGTGTATACCAGCCACCTACGCCAACAACCACTTCACCAGTTCCACCGTTCTGCACATCCAGACTACCATTTGAATATGTCCAAATGGCTGCCTGAGTAACCGCCAGTGCTTCTGCTTCAGTCAAATCCTGCATCAATACAGACAGCTGTACATTCTGCTCAACTTCATTGCCATTTTCATCTTTGACTGTAATGGTTACTTCCTTGTCTTCCAAAGTCCCATTCTGGAAAGCAGTGGCCAAATCGTCCTTAATTTTCGCCAGACTACCAGTTTTATTCTCGCCGTTTTCATCAGACTTATTACTGGTACCCCAGTAACCATTTTTTACTATAGCGCGGATATGACTCTCAGAATCTTCGCTTGCATAGTAAGTTCCAGCTTCCAAATTGTCAACAGTATAAAAGTGTCCTTGATCTGCGCCCGTCGCTAAGTCAACGCAATATGCATAGACAATATTGCCTTCACTGTCTTGCAATGCCAACTGGATAGGTCCTGCACCATCACTCGTTGTTTTAATTACAGGGTCTCCATTGTCATCCAGCAAAATGTTTCCATTTGCATCCTTTTTATAGGTCTTAATTTCAATTGCCGCGTAATAACCTTCAGGATAGTCACCCCAACCGCAATACTGATAATCTGCGCCTTCTTGCCATTCCACGATTGTATTACCATCCTTATAAACTGTTTCACCAGTCTCAGGATTGGTGGTAATCTGATATCCAAAACGGTCGAAATAATTTTCGCGAGATGCAATGTCGGTTTTTTCCGTTCCATCCGCATATTTCCCCTGAATAATGTCACCATCTCCATCAACCCATGTATCCGGGCTGACTGCTTCCAGTTCGACTTCGCCGTGGTTTGCTTCTACAGTAATGTCACTGGCTTCAGCAGTTACTTCACGATCAGTGGTGATAGTGGTGGTAGTGCCATCGTTTCCGGTTGCGGTATTGCTTTCGCTTGCCTCGCCGGTAGTAGTTTTGCCGGGAGCCAGTTCAACCTTTACTTCAGGCAGACCTGCTGCTTCTTCGGGAAGATCTTCGGTCCATTCCTTGGTTTCGCTGCCTTTTTCACTCCAGCTGGTACCCGTTTCGGTTCCGTCTGCATTGGTGGTGGTGCTTTCGGTACGAGTTTCGTCACGATCAACAGTTACGCCTTCACTTGTGGTGCCGTCGGTGGCCTTTTCAATGGTCACGGTGACGGTGGTGTTGCCGTTTTCGTCCACAGTCGTAGTGGTGGTTGTCGTAGTTGTTGCAGTCAGACCATCACTGGTAGTTTCAGTACTGACTATGGAGCTGGAATCATTCACAGCCAATGCTGTCAAACTGAACATGCTTACCATCATGCACAAGACCATGAACATTGCTAACATTTTTTTCATTTTCTTTGCCATTATTTCGGTCTCCTCTCATATTGGGATAAACGAAACACTGGCAACCGGGCTGCCATAGCCTTTCGGCCTTAGGCCCCATGGCTTTGCGTCCCATCCTTTCGGGTGGTTTGCCCTTTTCAGGTTTTCATAATTTTGAATTATTTGATTATGTGCTGTCCTTTCCGCACCGACCCAACGGCAAATCACCGGATACGGAAACAACTAATAACCGGGGAGTCCTCCCACCTCCTGCGATTTTAAGGTATGAAACCTTTTGTGGTAGTATACCATAATGTGGTCACAAAAACGGTCACATTAGTTTCTTTTTGTACCTTCTTCCGGATTTTGTATCACAAATTTCCTTTGCTTGCTTTGTGCACTTTGACGGTCCCTAAAAAGGAAGCGCCTCGTTCGCCTGCAAAACACACTTGTATTTAAGGTGTTTATAGTATATCACATTTCTCCCGGTTTGTGAACCACAAATTTGCTGCTATACGCTTTGCGGCATGCGCAAAACACCCCGCTGAAAAAGCTCGGGGTGTTTTGGATTATCGTTCGTCTTCGGGGATAGCGGAAGCGAAATAGATCATATCGCTCATGGTACGTTCTTCCCGGTATCTGGGGTCATTGGTCAGTTCTCCGTTGAAGGTCATATTGGCAGTTTTGCCGCCGTCCAGTGCATAGGCCTTCTGCACGCCCTTTTCATAAATGTACTGAACTGCTTCCGGCAGTGTGACCGTCTGGTTTTCCCGGGGTCCTTCCTTCCCCACGGTCATCAGAATAAAGTGCAGGTCGTCCACCTCGCCGATGGCAGCCCGGGGATAGTCGTCGTAAAACTCGCCCACCAGATAGTTGGGCAGCGCCAGCTTCTCCCCGTTTTCAATGATGCAGGGGCCAAAGGCCAGTGAGAAGGACACATCATTTTCTTCCACGAAGGCTTCCACATTCTCTTCGGCGATCTCGTAGGACTTGGTCATCAGCATATCTCCGCTTCTGGTAAAGAACAGGTGATGCAGAGATACAGGGTCACTGCGATAGACCTGTCCCTGATAAACCATGATTCCAACAGCGCGGAACATATAGAAATCACCGGACATGCCCAGCACCGCATTGGTACGCTGAGACATTTCCGTGGGCGTCTCCCAGGCAAAGCTACGGTATTCGTCACCGGCAATACAGCGGCGGATCTGGCTGCCATCCTTCACGATGACCTCCGCAAAGGTGGCAAGGCTCCAGTTTCTGAACTCCTTCCACTGAATGACAAGAATGGATTCATCATAATAATAATTGATGGTGGAGCCTTCCTTGATCTCAATGTCCGGGCTCCAGCTCAGAGTGCGTCCATCAATGAGGTTTTCCGCTTTCTCGATCACCGCCAGCACTTCGTTTGGGTCAGTGGTGGAGCCAAAAGCTGCTGGGTCAGGCTCACAGCCCATAAGGGCATCCTCGGCAATGGTGTAGACCTTTTCAATGAACGGCAGATTTTCCACAATCTCCGCCCGCTCCGTTTCCAGCCTTGCCGATAGGCGCGCCGCAATCTCTGCATTGGCAATATCGATTTCCTCATCGCCCAGATCATAGCCCTCCAGCGTCTTCACAAGAGCCTTATCCATGACCACCAGCCAGCCGAAGGGCGTCCACGCCAGATTCAGCTCCACGGTATCGGTAACAAGATACTCCTCTGCTCTGTCCAGCATAGACTCGAAAGCAGTATCGTAAGCCTGTTCAGTGATTCCGTCGAGATAATCGGTGCCGTCGTCATTGAACACTTCTGCCCTGCGATTTTCCTGCACAATGGTATGCAGCACGGACTCCGCCTCTGCTGCCAACGCCATCAGCCACCCATCCGTATCCAGATGGGTCAGCTCAACAGTCTGAATCCCTTGAAATTCCTCTACAATGCATTCATCCGGCAGCACACATTCATAGCAGTCTGCCATGACCTCCAGCAACGCCTGTGCATCGTCGCTGATTTCCTCCGCATTCAGTCCCAGTGTACCGAATACATAGTCATCGGATAGGGTTTCAAACAGCCCCATCACCGCAGCCTGCGGCTGTCCGGGATAATTCAGAACATCGCCCAACCCTGCAGTCAGCAGTCCCAGAACTACAGTCGGCAGCAGCGCAAGGATCGTGAGAATCACCATTGGAACTCTCGCTTTTTTCAGTTTTATTGCCAGCGCAGCGAACAGCACCACCGCTGCCACACAAATCAGAAACATCATTAGAAACATATTGGTTCTCCCTGTATGGTAAGTGGAATTATTTTACCATTAACACTCCAAAAAGGAAACCTCCTTTGCGTCACACAAAGGAGGTTTTTGTAAATTAAACGGTTGCGGGTTCTTTCAGCCCTGCGTTCATCTGTTCTGCATTGTCCAGTGCTTTCTTTTCTTCCTTGGAAACACAGATGGTGCGGTACATCTGCTTGATCACAATACACATGATCATCAGTGTGCAAGTCATGCCTGCGTAAACAGGCAGATACATGTTGCCATAGCGCTGTACCAGATATTCCAGATACCCGGTGCCGCCGACTGCTGCAAGGAACAGCACCCACAGAACGACCTGCTTCTTCAGGAAGCCGTTGGTCTTTGCAGACCAGACGGTGTAATACACCATGATGCCGACCATGAACACAGCCCCGACGATCTGCACGATGCTGACAAAACCGTTGATGGGCAGGAAGCTGGAGTCGTAGCGAGTAGAGTCCAGAATGACCTGCGTGGCACCATAGTACGCCAGGAACAGCAGAGCCACATTGCCGTGTACAGGGGCATTGCCCTTGGTGGGCCAGCTGCGGCGCTTGTTGAACAGCCGCTGAATGACCAAAAACAGCACCAGCAGAACCATAAATTCAATGAAGAAGGTCGCCAGACGGTATTCCACTGCACCATTGGCAGTGGTCACAGGAGAAGCCAGAGGCAACCGCTGCAGCATGGGAGTGCTGATGATGACCTTACCACGGCAAGAGCTGTTGAACAAAGCGCTCAGACGGATGACCGCCAGC
>JAGBAT010000004.1 GCA_017938835.1 Oscillospiraceae bacterium
TGAACAAGGGCAAAAAGTTTGATAACACCGTGCAGGTTGTCACGATGCTCGGTTACAGTATTCCGGTTTACATCATCGCGCTGATTTTCATGTTCCTGTTCTGCGTGCTCTGGCGAATCTTCCCGATTTCGGGCACCAAGACTGCCGGCGCGATTTATGCGAATGGCTGGGAAGAATTCGTAGACATGCTCTACCACATCACGCTGCCGGTCATCGTCATGACGTTCGGCTCGCTGGGCGGTATGACCCGCTATGTCCGTGCAGCCATGACGGAGGCACTGAACATGGACTGCATCCGTACTGCCCGTGCCAAGGGCCTGCGTGAGAAGATCGTTATTTACACCCATGCATGGCGCAACGCGCTGCTGCCCGTGGTGACTTTGATCATTGGTTGGTTCCTGGGTATTTTTGGCGGTTCTCTGATGATCGAGAACATCTTCGCTCTTAACGGTATTGGCCGTATCTACCAGATGTCGCTGAATGCCAGCGATAACGAGGTGGTTCTGGCCCTGCAGCTGTTCTATATCATCATTTCTCTGTTCGGTAACCTGCTGACCGATATTGTCTATGGCTTCGTGGATCCCCGTGTCCGCGTGAATAAGTAAGGAGGCAGTTTTTATGAGTAAAGATAATAAGACTGCCAAGAAAGGCTTTTTCGCAACCATGAAGCGTTGGGGCAAGCGTGCGTTTTTTGGCGCAGGCAAGGAGCTGACTGAGGATGAGAAGTTCGCGGTTGAAAAGCTGGAAAGCCCTTCTGTGATGGCAGTGAAGGCCTATTTCCGCCGTCCCATCGCCGTGATCGCACTGGTTGTGCTGATCGCTTTGTTCCTGTTCGTATTTATTGGACCTCTGATTGTCCCTATGGACGTAAATTATACGGATCCTTTGCAGGCAAACCTGGCACCCAATTACAGCTTCATGAAAGTGCCTGCCGCCCTTGCTAACGATATTCGTGAGATCAGCGGCTTTGGCAGCTTTACTGTTGGTGTCAGTAATTCTGACGAGTTTTATATTTGGGGCAATACTGCCAATCAGCTGACCGGTGCGGATTATTCGAATATTCCTGCCGAGATTGCCGATGGTGGTGTAGCACATGCCTCCGCCGGTTCCGACCACATTATCGCGATCACAACTGACGGTAAGGTCGTCGGCTGGGGTAATGGCAATAACGGTCAGTTCGGCGAGGTAAAGAATCCCAATGATCCTTATCTGCAGATGCCTGACAACCTGCTCAACGGAACCATTGACCCATCTCAGGTCCGTCAGCTGCTGTGCGGCTATCAGTGCACTGCACTGGTTATGGAAGACGGCACCATGCACGTTTGGGGCAATATGAATTCCCAGCTGAGCCTGAAGGAACTGTCTACCAAATTTACCGAGGGCGTGCAGAAGGTCGTATTCTCCAACTATTATGCTTTGGTCTTGCGGGAAGACGGTACGGTATCCGGCGGTCAGACCCTGAGCTTCAACATGGTTTCTGCGACTTCTTCCGCTGAGGAAGAACCCATCAAGAACCTGCGTAGCTATATGAAGGATCGAAAGGCGCTGGATATTGCAGCCTCCAACAACTGCTATGCAATCGTTTTGGATGATGGCAGCATCGTTGCTTTCGGCGCTGCTGAATACGGCGAAAAGGATGTCCCTGCAGCACCGGAAGGGGAGAAGTACGTTTCCGTGACTGCCGGCACCCGTCACTTTATCGCAATAACAGATCAAGGCACTGTGGTCTCTTGGGGCCATGATGATAATAAGCAGGCCAGCGGCGTTGACGGAAAGACAGCTGACCGGGTGTATGCCGGTGCAAAGCAGACATATCTTGTGAATGACGAAAATGAATTGACAGATTCTGCCGGTTTCCGTGGTTATCTGATGGGCACCGACGACCGTGGCCGTGATGTTTTCACGCGTATTATTCACGGTGGCAAGATGACTATGACCATTGGTGCGGTTGCTGTTGTGGTGTCTACGATCATTGCGGTTATCGTTGGCTGTCTGTCCGGTTACTTTGGCGGCTGGGTCGACTTGCTGCTGATGCGTATTACAGAGATTTTCTCTGCAATTCCGTTCCTTCCCTTTGCTATGATGCTTTCTTTCGTTATTCGTACGATGCCTATTGGCGAGACAATGCGAATTTTCATCATCATGGTCATTTTGGGCCTGCTGAGCTGGACCGGTCTGGCGGTCATGATCCGTGCACAGGTTTTGGCTGAACGTGAAAAGGAATTTGTTACCGCAGCTAAGAGCATGGGTATCAAGGAGAGTAAGATCGCCTTTAAGCACATCCTGCCCAACGTGATCTCTGTGGTACTTGTCAACATCACTTTAAGCTTTGCCAGCTGTCTGCTCACAGAATCCAGCCTGTCCTACTTGGGATTTGGCGTGCAGCAGCCCCATCCCACTTGGGGCAATATGCTCTACGGCGCCAATAACTCTATCGTCATTCAGAATTATTGGTGGCAATGGGTATTCCCAGCAATTTTCCTGGGCATTGCAACTATCAGTATCAACGTGATCGGTGATGCTTTGCGGGATGTTTTGGATCCCAAGAGCAGCCAGGAAAAGTAATGGGTAGGAGGTAGAATTATGGCTTTGTTAGAAGTAAAAAACCTTCATACCTATTTCAAAACCAGAAAAGGTACTGTTAAGGCTGTTAATGATGTTTCTTATACGTTGGAGCCCGGTAAGACCGTAGGTATTGTTGGCGAATCCGGCTCCGGTAAGTCCGTGTCTGCCATGTCCATCCTGCAGCTGCTCGACGGCAACGGTTATATTGCAAATGGTGAGGTTCTGTTTGACGGCAGAGATCTGACCAAGCTGACCCAGCAGGAGATGTACGAGATCCGCGGTAATGCGATCTCCGTCATCTTCCAGGAGCCGATGACATCCCTGAACCCCGTTTTCACTATCAAAAAGCAGCTCAGCGAGCCGTTTATGATCCATCAGGGCATGAACAAAAAGCAGGCAGCGCAAAAGGCACTGGAGATGCTTTATGCTGTGCAGATCCCGCACCCGGAGAACGTTCTGCGTCAGTATCCCCATCAGTTGTCTGGCGGCATGCGCCAAAGAGTGATGATCGCTATGGCCCTGGCATGTAAGCCTAAGATCCTGATTGCTGACGAGCCGACCACGGCTTTGGATGTAACCATTCAGGCGCAGATTCTGCGCCTCATGAACGATCTGCAGCGGGATAACGGTACTGCAATTATCTTTATAACCCACGACCTGGGCGTTATCAACGAAATGGCTGATGATGTGGTCGTTATGTACTGTGGCCAGGTGGTTGAGCAGACATCTGCGAGAATGATCTTTACAGACTGTCCCACCAGCCACCCCTACACTGAGGGCTTGATGCACTCTATTCCCCGCATTGAAAATGTAGGCGATAAGCTGGAACCGATTCCCGGTGTGGTGCCGCATCCGCTGGCTCTGCCTAAGGGCTGTAAATTTGCTCCCCGCTGCAAGTATGCAACAGCTAAGTGTACGGAAGTGGAACCCGAGCTTGTAGAGGTGACCCCCGGACAGAAGATCCGCTGCCATTACCCGGAAAAGGAGGTGCGTCGTAGTGAAGAACACAGACAAGCTCTTGTCAATCAGGAACCTTAAAAAATATTTCCCCATTGCGAAGAAACACATCTTCCAGAAGGAGCAGCTGTTTGTCCGCGCAA
>JAGBAT010000032.1 GCA_017938835.1 Oscillospiraceae bacterium
AGCGACATCGAAGCATACAGTCCGAATCGGCGGTAATTTGGAGCTTGCTTTGGTGATGGCATAGAGAACCGCTCCTTTGTTTTGGTACGATGGTACCGGGACGAAAGGAGCGGTTTTGCGTGGCCGAGGCCAAGGCTGCCTGCCGTATGAAAGATGAAAAGAAAAGGAGACAAAGAGATTGGCAACTTACACAACCATTACCACAGATGAAGAAAAGAAGCTGCAAAGCAGTGCAGCGACAGCGGCGCCTGCCACCGCAAACTACGGGCTGAGCTACGATCCCACCACCAGTCAGGCGTATAACGATGCGTTGGCAGCGCTGGAGAGTACCCGCAAGGCGATGCCCACCTACACAAACAGCTATGCGGACAAGCAGCAGAGCCTGTATGAGCAGCTCACAGGGCGGGAGTTCAGCTACAACGTCAGCGACGATGCCCTGTACCAGCAGTACCGTCAGCAGTATACCCAGCAGGGCAAAACTGCCATGATGGACACCATGGGTCAGGCGGCTGCTCTGACCGGCGGCTACGGCAGCACCTACAGCCAGAGCGTGGGTCAGCAGCAATACGGGGAGTATCTGCAGCGGCTCAACGAGGTGGTGCCCGAGCTGTACAGTCAGGCGTACCAGCGGTGGCTGGATGAGGGCGAGGCCATGCTGGATGACTACAACATCATCAACGCGGAGGCACAGGAGGAGTACGACCGCTACCTGGACGCAGTAGACGCCTACTGGCAGGAGGTGGACTACCTGCAGGGCCGCGTGGATGACGCGTACCAGCAGGGCCTGACCGCGGACGAAATGGCCTACGGACGCATGCAGGACAACTACGAAAAGCTGGTAGAGCTGATGACCACCACGGGGTATCAGCCCACGGACGACGAGCTGACCGCCGCAGGCATGACTGCAGGACAGCGGGATGCGTATCTGACCTGGTATGCACAGCAGAACGCAGCATCTTCCGGCGGCAGCGGCAGGCGCAGTACCAAGAGCACCAAGAGCACCAAGACCGTGGCAGAGGATGCAGTGGTGAGCGCAGGTGCAGGGGCGCTTGCGGGCGCATCCGGCGGCAGCGACACTGGTGGTGACAGCACCGAAACACAGCGGAATGCGTGGAACGGCACCTACGGTGAGACGACCGAAGCCAGCGACGAGAGTTGGCTGCAAAAGCTCATCAATGGACTATTCCGCAGCTGAGAAACAGGCAGAGCGGGTGAAAAAAGTCCATTTTAACCAGGGAGGTGATGATCCATCGAACAACTGATCACAGTGGCGGGCGGTGTGACTGTGCTTGCGGGGGCGGCAGCAGTGATCGCAAAGATCCTGCGGTACTTTGGCTGCATCGTAGAGGGCATCCGCTGCCAGCTGCGTACGGACATGCTGCGGGTGTATTATCGTCACAAGGACGAAAAGAAGATCCGTCAGTATGAAAAGGAAAATTTTGAACACAACTTCCATGCGTACATCGCGCTCAAGGGCAATTCATTTATTGAGGACATCCACGCGGAAGTGAAAACATGGGAAGTTGTAACATAACAAGACTGGCAGAAAACCCCTTCGGGGCTTTCCGCCAAACAGCCTCTGCCTGCGGCAAACGCTGCGAGGAGTATTTTGACAGACGCAAACAGCACCACCTTTTTCGGTGGTGCTGTTTTCTGCTTAATAGTATTCGTAAATATCCACGCCGTCGATGTATAGCGTATACACAAACCAGTCCACATACCAGTTTTCGTATTCGTCGGGCATTTCCTCCAGCATAATGGTGATGGTCTCGCCGGGCTGCACACCGATGAATTCATCGTCTTCCCAGAGGTAGTCATCCTCGGTCTCGTAGTCGTTGTAGAAGGTCACGTCCATTGCGCACTGTGTGTTGTTGGTATAGGTGGTGTAGTACCCCTTGCTGTTATGGCTGGGGTCGATGCCGATCAGCTGTGCTTTCAGGTCTTTTTCTGCCTCCAGCTCATGGGTGGAGATAGAAAGCTCGGCAGTGTAGTAGTCCGTGATGGCGGTCTCGTCCCCGGAAAGGTGAATGTATCGGTCGGTCATCTCAATGATGATGCGGCATTTTTCAATCCAGCCCTCCAGCCACATGGACAAGTCCTCAATATAATAGTCTTCCTCCTGATCGTAGGCCTGTGCATCGGTTATCGTCCGGAGAGCATCCAGATAGTCCATGGCCAGTGCCATAAGCTCGGCATCCTCCCATCCATAGTTGAGATACTGGGAAAGAAACAGGTATTCCTTCTTCTGTAACCAGTATATACTTCCGTCGGAGTACCAGCTGTACAGAAGCATCTGTTCAAAATCATATAGGAACTCATCATCGGCCATGCCGTCCGTAACAGCGGAGGGAGCAAGCTCCCAAACGGCCTCAATATCGGGCTCCGGTTCTGCGCTGCCGCTGAACCAGTCGTCCAAATCAAGGTCAAAGTCCAGAGACGGTGCCCAGAGACACACCGCAGCGATCAGCGCAATGATCAGCGCCACTGCCACGCCCAGCGCAATGAAGGCGTGCTTGGTGTTTTGGGCGTCCTCTGCGCTGTTGTCGGGGGTATTCCAGACCTGATTGGGCGAGGTGTACGCGGGTAAGGCGGTTTCGTCCGCTGTGTCACAGCCCCGTTCCAAAATCACGGTGGTCTGTTCCGGAAGCGTGCTTTGCTCGGGGGAGGGAGCAATCGGCTGCTGGGGTGCGGTCAGTTTTGTGCCGCAGGAGGTGCAAAAATTCTGATCGTCACGGACGGGTGCGCCGCAGTTGGTACAGTACATGGACATGCTCCTTTCGGGGTGGTTTCTTTGACTTTAGTTTACTATATATGATCAGAAAACGCAAGAACGGACGGGGCGGAGCAAAGCGGCAAACGCTGCAAGGCTTTTGCACAAGCGGATTGAAGCAGCCGGGGTTATCCCGATCGCTTCATATTGGGCCACCGGCTCTCCATCCACGGGTCGTCATACCGTTCATCGAGAAAGACCTCCACCACATTGTCCGGAGCGGGACTGGTCTGGCGGTCGGTGTAGCGCATCATGGCACCGGCGGTCAGGATGCAGTCGCAGGCCATGACCACCACGATGACCCATGTCATGATCTTGCCCGCTACCGCAGGGGTCAGCTCAATGACTGCCGACATACGGGGGTACAGCATGTTCAGCCACACCACGGCGAGGATGCCCCAGAAGATACAGTAGACCACATTGGTGCGCCCGCCGATGTTCAGGGGCATGTGGGAATAGTCCCAGAACACCGTGCCGAACACCAGTTCCGACAGCACGCTGCACAGGTATTCGTAGGCGCCGCCGATGAAGAAGCCGGCCAGAAATACACGGCGGTCGGGTTTGCCTGCCAGAGGCTGCAGCACCACAGTCAGCACCACAGCACCGAAGCCCCATACTACGCTGAACACGCCGTACAGCAGGGAGGAGCGGCTCATCCACGCCCCGCCGCACAGGCGGCAGTACACCATTTCGATCAGGGCACCCAGAAACGAGGTGATGAGAAATACCCACACCAGCTTATCAAAGCAGATGCCCCGTGCAAAGGTAAGGTCTCCGTCGTCGGAGGGGTCGGGGGTCAGAATGCCGGGGTAGGCTTTGTCCAGACGGGTGCAGACGGCAGAGGCGATCTTGCCCGATAAACGGTCGGTGCGCTCCTGCAGCAGGGCGATGCTGTGGAGACGCTTGCCTTTCCGCAGACTGAATTGGACCCCGAAAAAGTCCGCCGCGATCAGCGCAGCACCTGTGACGGCGAGGACATCGGAGACCGCTGCGGGCAGCAGACGCAGACTGCCGAACAGCACCGGGTGTACCACCAGATAAATGGCCTGACAGACCAGAGCAATCAGTGCAATGACCAGCTGGTGCAGTTTGGGATGCAGTTCAGACAGGGTCTGTGCCATCATGGGCGGTTTGCCGCTGATGCTTTTGACGAACTGATCACACAGACCGGAGACCAGACCGAATACTACCAGACAGAACAGATACTGCAGCAGGAGACTGTCCAGACCGGGCAGGCCGAGAAGCAGGATCACGGCAGTGATGCCGTAGGGCAATGCCAGCGGCAGATTCAGCAGGCCGCGATTGACATAGCGATGCGCGCTGATGGCAATGCAGACGGTCTCTGCCGCCCAGCCGAGGAAGGAGTACAGCAGCAGATAGACCATCAGCTGCGAGACAGTGTATTGAAGTTCCATGGTTCACCTTACATTAAAAAAGAATAAATGTAGTTTTAACACGGGCTTTCTGTCGAAACAAGGGGGGTCACAGTAAGTTTTCACAAATGTAAAAATTTGGTCACAAACTGGGAGATGGGGAAGGGGAATCGTATGCCATCGACAAAACTGGGATTTTCTGTTATACTATTCCCAACTCACCACGGAGGTGCAACATGCTTTATAACGCAGTAAACGGGGCGATCCCCATCGACAATACCGAAATGGACTACATTGCTTTTGGCAATGGCGACCGGCATCTGGTCATGATCCCCGGACTGGGGGAGGGCCTGCAGAGCATCAAGGGCACTGCCATGGCCTTTGCACTCATGTACCGCAAGCTGGCCGAGCGCTATACCGTTCATGTGTTCAGCCGGCGGAAGGTCATGCCTGTGGACTTTACCACACGGGACATTGCCGAAGACATCCGCTATGCCATGGACGCGCTGGAAATCCCCAAGGCCTGCGTCATCGGTATTTCACTGGGCGGCATGATCGTGCAGCACCTTGCCATTGATCATCCGGAACGGGTGGAAAAGCTGATTTTGTGCGTGACCATACCTTATAAAAATGACGCTCTGGTCAGCAGTCTGACCGGATGGATCCACATGGCCCGCCGGGGGGACTTTGGCGAACTGATGGAAGATACGGCGGAAAAATCCTATACGCAGGAGCGGCTGAAGACCATGCGCTCCGTGTACCGGGCCAGCGGTGCTTTGGTGCGGGAGAAGTATGTGCCCCGATTCATTACCATGGCCCGGGCGGGCATCGCCCACGATGCATCGGCAGGCCTCCACCGCATCACCTGTCCCACACTGATCATCGGCGGCAGACAGGACAAGATCGTCACGGGGGAAGCGTCTGAAGTGCTTCACCGGCTGATCCCCGGCAGTACATTATATATGTATGAGGACTACGGTCATGGGCTGTACGAGGAAGCCCCGGATTTCATAGACCGGGTGATCGATTTCTTTGGATCATATTGAAATTGGTGTTGCAGCAGCGCTGCGGCACAAAAATGACCACCGAATTAAGACGGGGCCATAGAGAAGGGGTCTATGCTTTGCTATGGCTTTCAAATTGGTGCAAAACAAATGCCGGAGATCCTCTGTGATACGGAACATCCTGATTTGTAGGGATATTCACTGAACGCCCGTTTGTCATTTCCGGTGTGCTCCTGTCCTCTTCGCATTACAAGAAATTTGCAATTTCCTGTAATTTCCTCTTGCAATTTTCGACAAATCTCTGTATACTTAAGCAGTTTGAGCATTTTTATAGAGAAAGAATCGAGGAGGCTGTTTTATGAGCAAAATGAATGACAACAACAAACTGGCCGTCCAGATGCTGATCGCCATGGTCACCGGCATCTGCGCAGGTCTGGTATTTATGCTGATCCGCGAGAAGCTGGGTGCAGACAGCAGCATCTGGCAGAACATCAACAATCTGCTGTTCCAGGACATCACTGCTGCCGGCGGCGAACAGGCACTGGGTCTGTTCTATCTGTGCGGTCAGCTGTTTATCCGTGCCCTGCAGTTGGTCATCGTCCCCATGGTATTTACTTCCGTGGTCATGGCGATCGGCGAGATCAACGAAGCATCCACCCTGGGCCGTGTGTCCGCAAAGACCATCGGCTGGTTCCTGCTGACCAGCGGCATGGCACTGGTACTGGCAGGCATTGTGGGTCTGCTGTTCTTCAAGGCAGGCTTCTTTAATGTCACCATTGAAGGTTTGACCGCAAGCAGCGGTTCCACCGGCTCCAACCCTCTGAACGTTATTTTGAATATCATCCCCAGCAACATCGGTGCTGTTATGGGCGTCAACAATGCTGTTCTGAGCATCGTGTTCCTGGCTGTTGCTGTTGGTCTGGGCATGAACACCCTGCACATGGGCAAGGACAGCGTCATCTACCGCTTCTGTGAAGAAGTCAGCAACATCATCGTTGTGTTCCTGAACTTTGCTGTTAAGAAGTTCGGCCCTGTTGCCATCTTCATGCTGCTGTGCAGAACCTTTGCAACCTACGGTATCAACTACCTGAAGCCTGCTGTGGCTTACATGGTCCTGTGCGTTGCTCTGCTGCTGCTCTACCTGTTCATCGGCTACCCCCTGATCATGCTGCTGAGCTGCAAGCTGAACCCCATCACCTTCATCAAGAAGATCTTCAAGGTCATTGTATTTGGCTTCTCCACCTCCTCCAGTGCAGCCACCCTGCCCCTGAATTTGGAAACCAACACCGGCGAACTGGGTGTGGATGGTCAGATCGCTTCCTTTGTACTGCCTCTGGGCATGACCATCAACATGGACGGCACTGCTATCATGCAGGTGGTTGCCACTCTGTTTGTAGCAGGCTGCGGCGGCTATGACGTGGGCGTGTTCCAGTTGGTGATCATCATGGTGCTGGCACTGATCGCTTCCATGGGTACTCCCGCAGCACCCGGCGCAGGCGCAGTCATCCTGTTCACCATTCTGTCCGGCGTTGGCTTCACCGGCGAAGCAGCACTGGTGGCTTATGCACTGATCCTGGCCATCAACCGTCCCATCGAAATGCTGGTCACCTCCCTGAACTGTGTTGGCGACTCCGTGGCTGCCATTGCAGTTGCAAAGAGCGAAGGCAAGCTGAACGAGGACGTATACAACGCATAAAAGCGGAATACATCAAAAGCACCGTGACCCATCAAGGTGCTTTTCGAGTCTGTCAAAATACTCCTACGGAGCATTTTGACAGAGACGTCCCCGCTAACGCGATGAACTTGCAGCCTGCTGCAGCGCACGCATTGTTTTTCGATGAAAAACAATTTGCACGTTTGCAGGCTGATATGTATTTTTTGCCACGCACATGTCGCGACAAAAAATGGATTGAATCTTATTTCGTCCTTGCAGACGAAACTCTGCGAGGCGTTTTTTGACAAGCTGCAAAAGCACCGTGAACCATCAAGGTGCTTTTACAGCTTGTATTATATTATATAGTAGGGACGGCGTCCTCGACGATTCGATCTGCCGCATTATATTACAAAAAAATTCAAATTTTGCAAAATTTTTCTTGACATGACAAATTCACTGTGGTATTATATTCAGGCTGCTGATGACCCATGGGAGCATAGCTCAGCTGGGAGAGCATCTGCCTTACAAGCAGAGGGTCACAGGTTCGAGCCCTGTTGTTCCCACCAAACGTCATCGGCAGCGTATGTGTGCCTCTGTAGCTCAGTTGGTAGAGCAGCGGATTGAAAATCCGCGTGTCGTTGGTTCGACTCCGACCGGAGGCACCACCGGTCAAATGCGAAAGCGTGAGACCGGTTATGCGGGCGTAGCTCATCCGGTAGAGCGCCACCTTGCCAAGGTGGAGGTAGCGAGTTCGAGCCTCGTCGCCCGCTCCAACTTCCTTTTTACTCAGGAATGTATCCCCAAGGGATACAGTTCCTGTTACAATTTTATATTTTTCTTTTGTCTCACCTCTGTAAATGCTGTACAGAGGTTTTTTGTTTTTCTGACAGGATTTTCGGCTTGTCAGATGTTTAACGTCATTGACTTTGTTTTCGTCTTATCGTACAATATCAAAGATATATCTTGTGAAATTTCGTTTATATAAAATCATGTCCCGTTTTTACCGTCAGGAAAGAGAGGAAAAGCTATGACACCCAACGAAATCCATCAGCTGAAGGTCACTGCATGCAAGGTGCGCATTGGCGCAATTGAGGGCGTGCACGCTGCAAAAGCAGGTCACCCCGGCGGCAGTCTCTCCGCAGCTGATCTGTTCACTTATCTGTACTTTAAGGAAATGAACGTTGACCCCGCTGACCCCCAGAAGGCCACTCGTGACCGCTTCGTGCTGTCCAAAGGCCACTGCGCCCCCGGTCTGTATGCCGCTCTGGCACACCGCGGCTTCTTCCCTGTGGAGGACCTGCTGACGCTCCGCAAGATCGGCAGCTACCTGCAGGGCCATCCCAACATGAACATGACCCCCGGTGTGGATATGTCCACCGGTTCTCTGGGTCAGGGTATCTCCGCCGCCTGCGGCATGGCTCTGGCAGCCAAGCATCAGGGCAACCCCTGCCGCGTTTACACCCTGCTGGGTGACGGTGAAATTCAGGAGGGTCAGGTTTGGGAAGCAATGATGTTTGCCGCTCACTATAAGCTGGACAACCTGTGCATCGTCATCGACAACAACGGTCTGCAGATCGACGGCAACATCGCTGATGTCATGAGCCCCTATCCCATCCCTGAAAAGCTGGCAGCCTTTGGCTTTGAAGTCGCTGAGATCGACGGACACAGCTTCGAGGAAATGGAAGCAGCCTTTGCAAAGGCCCGTGCCACCAAGGGCAAGCCTTTTGCTATCGTTATGAAGACCACCAAGGGGAAGGGTGTCAGCTACATGGAAAACAATGCAGGCTGGCACGGCAAGGCACCCAACGATGCAGAATATGAAATCGCAATGACCGAGCTGAAGGCTCAGCTGGCCGAACTGGAGGGCAAGTAAGATGGCAGAAATCAAGAAGATCGCTACCCGTGAAGGCTATGGTCAGGCACTGACCGAACTGTGCAGAGAGCACGACGATATTATTGTATTCGATGCCGACCTGGCAGGCTCTACCAAGTCCGGCTCCATCAGGAAAGAATTCCCCGAACGCCACTTCAACTGCGGCATCGCGGAAGGCAATATGATGGCAGTGGCAGCGGGCGCAGCATCCATGGGGCTGGTACCCTTTGCATCCAGCTTTGCCATGTTTGCAGCAGGCCGCGCTTATGAACAGATCCGCAACTCCATCGGTTACCCCGAACTGAACGTCAAGATCTGCGCATCCCACGGCGGCATCTCCGTCGGCGAAGACGGTGCAAGCCACCAGTGCTGCGAAGACTTCGCACTCATGCGTTCCATCCCCGGTATGGTCGTCATGTGCCCCTCTGACAACGAGGAAGCCAAGGCTGCTGTCAAGGCTGCCTATGCGTATAAGGGACCCGTTTACATTCGTCTGGGCCGTCTGGCTGTGCCCGTGTTCCACGAAGAGGGCTTCGACTTCCAGATCGGCAAGGGCGATGTCATGCAGGACGGCACCGATGTTGCCATCATTGCCACAGGCCTGATGGTCAACGAAGCTGTGGAAGCGGGTAAAATGCTGGAAAAGGACGGAATCCATGCCCGCATCATCAATATGTGCACCATCAAGCCTCTGGACGAAGAACTGGTCCTGAAGGCAGCACAGGAATGTGGCAGGATCATCACTTGTGAAGAACACTCCGTGGTTGGCGGTCTGGGCGAAGCTGTCTGCTCTCTGCTGAGCGAAAAGTGCCCCGTCCCCGTACGCCGTATCGGCGTCAACGATGTGTTCGGTCACTCCGGCCCTGCCGGCGATCTGCTGAAGCAGTTCGGCCTGTGCGCAGAAAACATTGTAAACGTCACCAAAGATTTCCTCGAAAAATAACGGAAAACAGCAACGGCGGTTCCGTATGGAACCGCCGTCCAGCTTGTCGAAAAACGCCTCGCAGCGTTTCGTCTGCAAGGACGAATAAAGCCCCTGCACGCTCATAAGAGTGTGCAGGGGTTTTGTCATTCCTTGCTATTTGCGTCCAGACATTCCTGGATGCGGCTCTTTACCAGATCTGCCAGCTGGGTGGTTTTCATGCCGGCATATTCCTCGGGCAGGATGGGCGGCAGGAAGTGCAGCTGGACGGTAATGGGCTTGCTGCCCTTCTGATCCAGTACTTTGTAGGTATCAATGACCACTACCGGCAGGATCGGGCATTTGGCACTGATGGCACAGCGGAAGCTGCCGTGGTGGAAATCACCCATCACGTTGCCGTTTTTGCTGCGGGTGCCTTCGGGGTAGATGAGGTAGTTTCTGCCGGCCTGCAGCTCCTTGGTGACGCTGCGGATGACCTCCAGAGACTGGCGTACGTCATCGCGGTCCATGGGAAAGGCCTTGACGCAGGCAGCGATCTCGCGGATCAGGGGGATGTCCTTCAGCTCAATTTTATACACTGCGGACATGGAGTGGGGCATGGCGGAAACGATGGCCATGACGTCGAACAGACCTTGATGGTTGCCGTACATGACAAAGCCGTTTTCAGCAGGGATGTGCTCACTGCCGTAGACCTCTAATGTCACATTGCCGGCGGCAATGGCAACGTTCATGATCTTGCGGATGTGATCGTACATTTCCTGTTCGGGGTAGTTTTCGGGGTTCTTTGCGTACTTGCACAGCTTGCCGTACAGACCGGGTACGCGGAATATATTTTTGATGACCATAAGAGCCAGACGGTTCATAGGAGATCCTCCTGTCAATACATTTTTCTCATCATAGCATAAATCCTGTTGTTTTTCCATAGTTTTCTGGGATGCTGCATTTTGACACAATCTGGAAAATGTCTACAAAAACAAAAGAAAATCTTGTTGCTCATTTTTTCACAATGTCTGTTGTGCGGAAAAATGGAGCATGCTATAATACGATGAATGAATTTTTGATATAAACATTCGGAGGAATTGATATATGAAACCAACTGTACGCCGCATCGGCGTATTGACCAGCGGCGGCGATGCACCCGGCATGAACGCTGCCATCCGTGCCGTCGTCCGAATGGCACTGCATTTGGGCATTGAGGTCATTGGCATCCGCCGTGGCTATCACGGTCTGATCAACGGCGACTTTGTAAAGCTGGATTTTGAAAGTGTCAGCGACATTTCCCGTCGCGGGGGTACAATGCTGTACTCCGCACGCAGTAAGGAGTTCATGACGGAAGCAGGGCAGGAGAAGGCTCTGGCTACCTGCAAGCTGTTGGGTCTGGACGCATTGGTGGGCATCGGCGGCGATGGTACCTTCAACGGCCTGCTGGCTCTGGCAAAGAAGGGCATTTCCGTAGTGGGCATCCCCGGCACCATTGACAATGACATTGCCTGCTCTACCTATACCATTGGCTATGACACCGCCTGCAACACCGCGCTGGAGAGCATCGACCGTCTCCGGGATACCATGAAGTCTCACGAGCGCTGCTCCGTTGTGGAGGTCATGGGCCGCCATGCAGGCCATCTGGCGATGTCCGTCGGGCTTGCCGTCGGCGCGACCGTTGTGGTGATGCCCGAAGAACATCTGGACTTTGAAGCCAGCGTGATCGAGCCGATCCGTTGTGCCAGACTGTCCGGCCGAACCCACTTTATGGTCATCGTGGCCGAGGGTGTGGAGGGCGGCGCTTGCGGTGTTGCCCAGCGCATCAAAGAAGAACTGGTGCTGGATACCCGCGTGACCATTCTGGGTCATGTACAGCGCGGCGGCTCTCCTACGTCCCGTGACCGTATCATTGCCACCTATATGGGCCATGAAGCGGTGAAGCTGCTGGCAGAGGGCAAGACCTGCCGCGTGGTTGCCATGGACGGCGAAAAGGTCGTGGACTATGACATTGCCGAGGCTTTGCAGATGACCAAGGGTCTGGAGCAGTACGGGCTGGAGGTCATGTCCGACCTGACCGGCATTGATGTTGTTTTATGAAACAGGAAATGTCCCTGACCGACTCGGTCAGGGAATTTTGAGTTTGTCAAAATACTCCTACGGAGCATTTTGACAGAGACGTCCCCGCTAACGCGATGGACTTGCAGCCTGCTGCAGCGCACGCATTGTTTTTTAATGAAAAAC
>JAGBAT010000005.1 GCA_017938835.1 Oscillospiraceae bacterium
CAAATTCAGGAACGGTATTGGAGGCGATGAAGCACAGCCCCTGTTCCGGCAGGAGCACTGCTTCAATCAGATCGGGACACAACGGATTGGGACAGATGATACAGGGAACCTGCTGCTGTGCGATAACAGTCAGAATCTCATCAAAGAACAGTGCCTCCAGACCAAAATGGGATTCCAGAACGCACAGATGGCTGCACAGGGTTTCGATGGTGTCATCGAGAAAGTAATTGCCTTTGCAGGAAATGGCCCGCAGAAAGCGTTTGGTGGGGCTGGAGGGGGTGTGCGTACTGCCGCTGAGTTCTCTGGTGATTTTTGCCTGCGCACGCTTGCGGATCTTCAGTTCTGTTTCTTCATCCGGTTTGTACTTTTCTGGGCTGCTTTGCAGTGTTCCGGCTGCATTCAGATATGTATAGGCTTTTTGATAACACTGCTGATAACCTAATGTTGCAGCCTTGATTTCGCTGTGGTGTGGCTTCAGCAGTTCAGTATTGCAAAAGCGGCCCAGATTGACATAGTCACCGCTGACACCGAAGAATTCCGGTTCCAGCACATGGGGAGAGGTGCCGTCTACAAAGCCGGTGTGCAGTGCGGGGATGTAAACCCCGTCCAGCGAGTCGGGGTCACCGGAGCAGAGGATATATTCCACATCATAGCCCCGCTCTTCGGCGGCCTTGCCGATGCGTTTCATAAAAGTAGATTTCCCAGTGCCGGGGCCGCTTTTGATGATATGCAGGCTATCATCCGGTGCTGAAGCGAAGTAATCATAAAGAGAATAGAATCCATTTTTGGAGTTTGCGCCAAGGAAAAATGAAGTAACGGTTGGCTGTTTCATCACAGTGCCCTCCCAATAAAAATACAGTGACTTGAGTTGCCTCATGTCACTGTATGCAGGGGATATTCGGTTTGATTAGCAAAATTTCGATTATGCGGCCAGAAACAGCTCGTAGAAAAATTTTACGAACAGCAGGACAAGCACCACATAGATCATGCTGCGCACCTTTTTGGAACCGCCGCGAATGGCATATCGGGAACCCAGCCAACTGCCCAGCATGTTGCAGGCTGCACAGGGAATGACCAGAGAAAGCATAACCTGACCATTCAGCAGCCATACCACAGCCGAGGCCACATTAGAGGCGAGATTGCCCATTTTGGCGCAGCCGGAAGCTGTGAGCAAGTCCATGCCGACTATGGCGGTGAAGGCCATGATCATAAAGGTACCGGTACCGGGTCCAATCATGCCATCGTAGCAGCCCATAACGATACCAATGAGCAGGCATGCTATTTTATCTCTGCGGGAATTTTTGTGAGGAGTGTCTTCGGAATCCTGTCCGAAATCTTTTTTGACCGTGATGATCACGGCAGCAATGGGCAGCGCCACGAGAAGCAGCATCTGAAAGACCGCATCATTCAGATAGAGTGCGATTCTAGTGCCGATGGCAGAACCCAACAGTGCACCCACAGCAGCCAGTGCAGCCAGACCTACACGAATTTTACCGCTCTTATAATATTTCCATGTGGCCAAAGCGGTGCCCATGGAGTTGACGACCTTGTTGGTGCCGGATGCAATGTGAGGGGGGAGTCCCACAAACAGATAGGCGGGCAAGGAAATCAGTCCACCGCCGCCGGCTACGGAATCGACGAAGCCTGCCAGAAACACCAGTGGGCATACAAGCAGACACATTTGAAGCAGTTCGGGCATATTCATTCACCTCATTCTCATAAAGCATACTGTACTCGCATCGACGGGATTCGTCAAGAGCGGAAGTGAAAAGCAGTACCGTACCCCGGTACTGCTTTTTTGCTTACATCGTATGCTGATTGATGTACTGGGGGCGGAGCTTGGAGTACAGCAGCTTCTGGCTGGAGTACAGACTGAATGGGCCGGAAAGCATGTAACTGACTACGCAGATGATAGCAAAGAACGGCATACACTCGCTGCCGAACAGCTCCACGCTGAGGATGATACTAGCCAGAGGGCAGTTGACCACGGCACAAAATACGCCGACCAGTCCCAAACCGGCGGCCAGACTGGCGGGCAATCCCAGCAGGGGGCCAACAACGCAGCCCATGGTAGCACCAATGAAGAAGGACGGGACGATCTCGCCGCCCTTGTAACCGGCCCCCAGAGTGACGGCTGTGAAAATCATTTTCAGGAGGAAGGCATACCAGACGGCATGACCTTCAATGGCGTGTTCGATGACAGCAGCGCCGGTGCCGTTATAGTCGTTGCTGCCGACCAGTACAGTTCCGAGCACAACGATGGTGCCGCCGACGAAGATACGCAAATAATCGTTTTCGATATGGTCATGCAGCGCATGTCCAACGGTGTGCAGTACCCAGCAGAAGAGAATACCAGCCAGCGCACAGGCAGCACCCAGCAACAGCACTTTGCCGCAGCTGATGAGCTCGAAGGGAACTGCTTCCGCAATGACATAAGCTTCTGCTTCAATATGGAACGCTTCTGCAATGAGCTTTGCAATATAGGCGGCGGTCAGACAGGGCACCAGTGCGGAGTAGTGCATGATGCCGACACTGATGAATTCAATGACAAATACGGTGGCGGTAATGGGCGTACCGAACACGGCAGAGAACAGGGCACTCATACCGCACATGGTAATGAGTTTACGGTCATGTTCATTCAGATGGAACAGACGTCCGATGCCGTTGCCGCAGCAGCCGCCCAACTGCAGAGAGGCACTCTCCCTGCCGACAGAGCCGCCAAACAGATGTGTGATGACCGTTGCGGTGAAAATCAGGAAGGCCATACGCTGGGGGACGTGCTGATGATGTGCGACTACAGCGGTGATGAGCAGATTGGTGCCGGGGTCTTTTTTCATGTCCAAGATTCGGTACAGAAATGCAATGACCAGACCTGCAAAGGGGAGAAAATAGACCAGCCATGGATTTGCCAGACGGATACCGGTCACAAAGCCGATGGATTTATAGAACATGACACCCACCAGACCGCCAGCAACGCCCACAAAGCAGCTCAGAAAAGTCCAATTGATAAATGTCGTGACATATTCCCGGGTGTCTTTGATATCTCTTTTCAGTTCCTGTTTTATGTTCATCTCTCTCACCAAACCGTAACCTTGAAATTAACGCAAATGCAAAATTATTTTACGCCAAATTTATATGGTGGTCAACAGTAGATGGAGGATGAACAGATTTATTTTTCTGACAAAGTTTTTGACAGCGGACGAACTTTTTTCTGATACAGCGCATGAAAACGGCGCTGCAGCAGGCTGCAAGTCCATCGCGTTAGCGGGGACGTCCCTGTCAAAATGCTCCGTAGGAGTATTTTGACAGACTCAAAGAACTCCCGACACAGCGTGTCGGGAGTTCTTGTTGTAAAGTCTTATTTCAGGTGATACAGGCGGACACCCAGAGCGGGGATCTCAGCCTTGATATGACCGTTTTTGAGTTCTGCAGCTTCACCGGAGAGCTCGCAGACAGCCTGTGTGAACTTGGATTCATACAGGGCATCCTGTTCCACGGCGGTCAGACCCTTTGCTGCAGCAAAGACATCTGCCTCCATGATTATGCTCTGGCGGCTGCGGTTGACGACCAGCAGGAAGCAGTCATTCTTTGCTTCCAGACCGAAAGCATCAGTACCGTTTGTAACGGAACGCAGAACACAGACCACGTCGTTGCCCTGATGGAACACACCCATGCTGCCGGTGGACAGTGCGGGATGTTCATTGCGCAGCTGACCCAGCTTTGCGTACCATTCCACCTGAGGATTTGCTCCGGTATGGAAGGGCGCGCGGTTGAAAGGATCGCGGAAGCCGTTCATGCCGGTTTCATCACCGTAGTAAACAGAGGGAACACCGGGGATGCAGAAGGAAAGGGCAGAAGCCAGCTTCTGCAGAGCAGCACCCTTGATGTCCTCGTCGGGTGAGACTACTCGGGCTACCTGAGAGGGGCGATCACCGGGCATGCCTTCGGGGGCAATGGCCAGCATGGTGCGGATACGGGGCACGTCATGAGAGGACAGCAGATTCATCAGCGCATAGTACATGGGCTTGGGATAGTGCAGTCTCTGGCTCAGCAGGAAGTCCGTCATGGCCTCTGCACCGGTGTGGCCTGCCAGGAAATTCAGGGCAGCATCACGGAAGGGATAGTTCATGACGGTATCCAGTGCATTGCCCAGTGCATAGGTACGTTTGAGACCGTAGCTTTCCTTTTCGATGGCATCTTCCCAAACCTCGCCCATGACGACGCGGTCTTCGCCTTCTTCCTTGGTGGCCTTGCGGATCAGTTCCAAAACACTGTCGGGCAGTTCGTCTGCCACGTCCAGTCTCCAGCCACAGGTGCCGTGGCGCAGCCAGTTGCGGACAACACTGTTTTTGCCGGTGATGACGAAGTCCTGCCAGTTGGCATTGGTTTCTTCTACTTCGGGCAGGCTTTCAAAGCCCCACCATGCGCGGTATTTTTCGGGATGTTCAAAGAACACATACCATGGATAGTAGGGAGAATCCTTGCTCTGGAATGCACCCTTGGACTTGTAGCTATTGTAGCGGTTGAAGTACACGCTGTCGGCACCGGTGTGGGAGAACACGCCGTCCAGCATGACATGGATGCCGAGCTTCTTACCCGCGGTCACCAGATGGTCGAAATCCTCCATGGTGCCCAGAATGGGGTCGGGAACGTTGTAGTCGGCAGTGTCGTAACGGTGATTGGAGCAGGATTCAACGATGGGATTCAGGTACAGAACACTGATGCCCAGTTCCTTCAGGTAGGGCAGCTTGCTTTCAATCCCCTTGAAGGTGCCGCCGTAGAAGTCGTTAGGCATATAGCCGTTTTCCTGAGCAGTGGGCTGCCACTTGACGGGCTTGTTCCAGTCGGCGGAATAGTCGATGAAGCGGCCCATCTTACGGTGGTATTCCATGCCTTTCAGCGCAGTGTCAGAGGGATCGGTTGCAAAGCGGTCAGGGAATACCTGATACATAATGCTTCGTCGGAACCATGCGGGGGTATCAAAGCCCTTCTGATAGACAGTCAGGCGGAAGCCGCTGCAGTCATGCATGGAAACATGACCGTACTGCTTGCCGAACACTTCGCCCAGCCAGCATACCTTACGGGTGCCTCTCAGGCTCAGACGGAAACGGTAACGCAGCGCTACGGGAGTTTTGGGCATGGTGACGGTGCAACTCATGTCCTTGTTCAGCACAGTCTCTTTGTGGCAGTAGTCACCGTCAAAGATGACTTCTGCACGTTCGACCAGACCGGTGCCGTCAAACAGCCGCAGCTGAATTTCGCTTTCCGTGGGCACAGAGCCGATAGGACAGCGGAATTCATCGCTGGAGCTATCGTGAATGATCAGTTTGGACAACAGCACTTCAAAGCACTGGGAAACGGCTTTGTCGTGCTCAATTGCTTTGGACAGCAGTTCCATCAGCTGTGCAGTACGGGGCTGCAGTGCAGATACTTCGGTGAGAGAGATATTCCATGCGGTCTGGGCACTCTGGAAATTACAGCGGGAGATCAGATGCAGAGCGGGTTCCCACTGGATGTTCCAGTTGTCCAGCAGAACGCGGAGGATCTCACCCATTGCCAGTGGGGAGAAGGCCCCGTCAAAGTATTCAGGAAATGCATAAATGTCTTTTCCGCCGTCCTGCAGCCGTGTGACTGCCTGACAGATGGAAACATAGGTATCAAAATAGAAACGCTTCAGGCTGAACTTGCACTGATTGATCTCAGCAGCATAGTGAGGAGCGTCAAGGCTTTTTGCGCGGTAAGTACCATCAGGGTTGGGCACTGCCAGCACGCAGATTCGGTCTGAGTAAAGTACCTGCAAGCTGTCGGCCGTCCACTGGTCGGTGGTCTTACCGCCAAAGTAAACGGGGAAAGTTTGCGGCGCCATATCAGATCATCTCCAGATACAGGTCAGCGTAGGTCTCAGCGGAACCGGCGAAGGAGTAGTCAGTGCGCATAGCGTTCTGAACCAGAGGAGCCATCTGTTCCTTGTTCTTGTAGACTTCCACAGCCTGACCAACTGCCCACAGCAGACCGTTGACATCGTAATCTTCGAATACGAAGCCGGTGCCGTTTTTGCCGTCAAAGTGAGATACGGTATCCTTCAGACCGCCGGTAGCGCGGACAACGGGAATGCTGCCGTAGCGCATTGCGATCATCTGGCTCAGGCCGCAGGGCTCGAACAGAGAGGGCATCAGGTAGAAGTCAGAGCCTGCATAGATCTTGTTTGCCAGTTCTGCATTGTAGCCGATGTAGGAAACAACGCTGCCCTTATGACGGATCTCAGCTTCGCGCATAGCGCTTTCATAACGCGCATCGCCGGAGCCCAGCAGAACGAATGCTGCACCCATTTCCACGATCTTTTCCAGTGCCTGAATGACCAAATCGAAGCCTTTCTGGTCAGTCATACGGGTGACCATTGCGATAATGGGGGTATCTTCGCTGATTTCCAGACCCATGGTTTCGCACAGTGCCTTCTTGCACTTTGCCTTGCCGCTGAGTCTGCCTGCGGAGTAGCGATAGGGAACAGTGGGGTCAGACCAGGGGTTAAATACCTTGTAGTCCAGACCGTTGATAATGCCGGAGAGCTTGTAAGCAACCTGATCCATGACGCCTTCCAGCTTTGCACCGAACTGAGGAGTACGCAGTTCCTGTGCGTAGGTGGGGCTGACGGTGTTGATGCGATCAGCAAAGAACAGGCCGCCCTTCATCATGTTGGCTGCACCGTAGAATTCCAGGCAGTCCATATGCATGTACTGGGGATCAATGCCCAGCAGGCTGGACAGGTAACCGAAATCAGTGATGCCCTGGAATGCCATGTTGTGAATGGTCAGCAGAGTCTTCAGCTCGCCCTGAGCCTTGCCTGCGTACTGGGTCTTGATGAGCATGGGCATGATGGCGCACTGCCAGTCGTTGCAGTGCAGTATTTCGGGAGCAAAGTCTAGATAGGGGATGGCTTCCAGAACAGCGCGGGAGAAGTATGCGTACTGTTCAATCTCAGCGTCACCGCCCATGTACAGGCTGTCGCCATTGAAGTAATATTCGTTGTCGATGAGATAGAAGGTGACGCCGTCTACGACCAGCTTTTCCACGCCCACATACTGCTGTCTCCAGCCCAGAGAGACAGTAAAATCGCAAATATGCTCGGTCTTGCCAAAGTATTTCTGCTTGACGACCTTGTGGTAGGGGGTGATGACTCTTGCGTCGATGCCCAGTTTAGCAAAGGACTTGGGCAGCGCACCAGCTACGTCTGCCAGACCGCCGGTCTTGGACAGAGGAGAGGCTTCGGAAGAGGCAATCAGCACCTGAGGCATCGCGGTGCGGCCTTTATCTTTCAGAACCAATTGATGTTTGCGAATCATATAGAACCTTCCTTATTTTTCAATTTCTTCTTTTTCATCCTTCTCGACTTCCTTTACAGGAGCCTTTTCAAAGGTGTAGTAAACGCAGGACATGGGAGGTACGTCCACATAAGCACGCCAGGGCTGACCGCAGAAGCTTTCTTCAAAAGCAGAGTAGGTTTCGGGAATCTCTTCGCCCAGACCACCGAACTGTACATCATCGCTGTTCAAAGCGACCTTCAGAGTACCGTCACAGGGCAGGCCCAGACAGAAGCCGATCTGCTTGACAGGAGTGAAGTTGACCACTGCAATGATATGATCGCCCTTCTTGGAGTTACGCATGAACGCCAGAGTGGAGCGGTCGGCGTCAGTGTCATTCAGCCAGGTGAAGCCTTCCCAGCCGCGATCCTGTTCGTACAGAGCGGGAGTTGCGGCGTAGAACTTGTTCAGCGTGCGGACATAGTTCTGCATGGTGTAATGCATATTAAAGTTCAGGCTGTCCCACTGGATCTCGTCGGTGTAGTCCCATTCAGGCAGCTGACCGAATTCACTGCCCATGAACATGAGCTTTTTGCCGGGGTGAGCGTAGGTGAAGCCCCACAGGCTGCGCAGGGAGTGGAACTTCTGGTAGTAATCACCGCTCATCTTGTCCAACATGGAACCCTTGCCGTAAACCACTTCGTCATGGGAGTATGCCAGAACGTACTTTTCGGAGAAAGCGTAGCACATGGAGAACTTGATCTGGTCATGGTGATACTTGCGGTAGATGGGGTCAATCTGCATGTACTTCAGGGTATCGTGCATGTAACCCATGTTCCACTTGTAGTCAAAGCCCAGACCGCCCAGTGCAGCGGGTTCAGTGATCTTGGGGAATGCGGTGGATTCTTCAGCGATGATCATGACGTCATGGAAACGGCGATGGATCTCTTCGTTGAAGCGGCGCAGGAAGTGAATGGAGTTGTAGTTGATGTTGGTGCCTTCCCAGTTAGGCTTCCACTGGCCGGGGCCGCGGCCAAAGTCCAGATACAGCATGGAAGCAACAGCGTCCATTCGGATACCGTCAACATGGTAAACGTCCAGCAGATGTGCTGCGGAACTCATCAGGAAGCTGCGTACGCCGGGCTTTGCATAGTCAAAAATCAGGGTGCCCCAGTCGGGGTGCTCTGCCATGACGGGGTCGGTATCTTCATACAGAGCGGTGCCGTCAAACTTTGCCAGACCGTGTGCGTCCGTGGGGAAGTGAGCGGGAACCCAGTCTACGATGACACCGATGCCTGCTTGATGCAGGGTGTCGATCATGTATGCGAAATCTTCAGGAGTGCCGTACTTGCTGGTGGGAGC
Source organism: Oscillospiraceae bacterium (assembly GCA_017938835.1). Classification (GTDB taxonomy): domain Bacteria; phylum Bacillota; class Clostridia; order Oscillospirales; family Oscillospiraceae; genus HGM13010. The sequence goes on from JAGBAT010000005.1 coordinate 8,661, forward strand.
GAAGTAGCCGGTTACCTGATAGCCCCAGGAGGGATCGTAAGGATATTCGGTGATGGGCAGCAGTTCTACATGAGTATAGCCCATGTCGGTGCAGTATGCAGCCAGATCATTTGCCAGTTCATGGTAGTTGGGATAGCGTGCTTCGGGGTTGGAAGGCTTCTTCCAAGAACCCAGATGCACTTCGTAAATGGAGATAGGGGAGTCAAACTTATCCATCTTCTTACGCTTTGCCATGAACTCCTGGTCATGCCACTGGAAGGGGTCCATTTTCCAGACCACAGAGCCGGTCAGAGGACCGGTTTCACAGTGGTATGCATAAGGGTCTGCCTTTTCCAGCACCTCACCGCTCCAGGTGGTGATGCGGTACTTGTACTTGTTGCCGTGGTAAGCTTCGGGAATAAATGTTACCCATACGCCGCCTTCTACACGGATCATGGGGTTTGCATCAGGCTTCCAGCCGTTGAAGTCACCGATCACAGAGACGGAAACAGCATTGGGAGCCCAGACGACGAAGCGGTAGCATTCTTCTTCGGGAAGATATCTGCAGCCGAACGTCTTGTATGCGTCAGAAGAATTCCCTTCATTGAAGTAGTAAATATTGGTTCTGTCTACATACTTCTCGGCCAGTGCGCGAATATCCATATGTACCTCCTAAAATTTATTCCTTATGAATTTGCAAATTTGTGCTAATTTAACATTTAACAGTATAGCACAGAAATATTTGAGTTTCCACAATTTTTTGCATACATTGTAAGGAATTGGAGTTGCTTACGGGAAATTTTTGTTTCGCTGCTTCTTTTCTTGTCAGATGTGTCACAATGTGGTAAAATATTTTAATTAAGTAAGAGAAGGACGGGAACCATTATGAAGGAAACATTCATAACCCTGGAACAGCTTCAGCATTTTCAGGAAACTGTTCCCACTCCATATCATTTGTACGACGAAAAAGGGATCCGCGCCAATGCCAAGCAGCTCTATCAAGCATTTGCATGGAACCCCGGCTTCAAGGAATATTTTGCAGTGAAGGCTACGCCGAATCCTGCAATCATGCAGCTCCTCCACGAAGAGGGCTGCGGCATGGACTGCTCTTCTCTGACGGAACTGATGCTGTGTGAGCGGGTGGGCATTCGGGGCGAGGACATTATGTTTTCCTCTAATGATACACCGCCGGAGGATTTCCAGCTGGCTGCGAGGCTGGGGGCAATCATCAATCTGGATGATATTACCCACATTGATTTTCTGGAGCAGACTGTTGGCTATATTCCGAAGAAGATCAGCTGTCGATTCAATCCCGGCGGTTATTTTGAAATCGCCAATGCCATCATGGATAACCCCGGTGAAGCCAAGTACGGTATGACCAGACCGCAGCTGTTGGAAGCAGCCCACATTCTGCAAGAAAAGGGTGCAGAGGAAATGGGGATCCATGCTTTTCTGGCGTCCAATACTACAAATAATGACTACTATCCGGTGCTGGCTCGCCAGCTGTTTGAACTGGCGGTGGAAGTGCAGCAGACCACCGGTATGCCGGTGACGTTTATCAACCTTTCCGGCGGCGTTGGAATCCCCTACCGCCCGGAACAGGAAAAGGCAGATATTTTTGCCATTGGCGAAGGTGTACGCAGAGCGTATGAAGAGGTTCTTGTGCCTGCGGGCATGACAGATGTGAAGCTGTGTTCCGAGCTGGGCAGATTCATGCTGGGGCCGTACGGCTGTCTGGTGACAAAAGCAATCCACGAAAAGCATACCCACAAGGAATATATTGGCGTGGATGCCTGTGCCTGCGATCTGATGCGTCCTGCCATGTACGGGGCATATCACCATATTACGGTTGCGGGCAAGGAGAATGCTCCCTGCGACTGTATGTATGATGTGACCGGCAGCTTGTGTGAAAATAATGATAAATTTGCAGTTGACCGGCTGTTGCCCAAAATCAATGTGGGAGATTTTCTGATCATCCACGATACCGGGGCTCACGGGCATGCGATGGGGTACAATTACAATGGGAAGCTTCGCAGTGCAGAAATTCTGCTGCAGGAGGATGGAAGTATCCGCATGATCCGCAGAGCGGAGACTCCGGAAGACTACTTCGCAACACTGGATTTTTAATCAAGGACACGGAGGATATTTATGTCTCTTTTTAAAGCATTGGATAAAGTCAAACAGAAGAAGTCCGGCTGCACGGCTGTGATCGTGGCAGCAGGGTCATCCCGCCGCATGGGGGCGGATAAGCTGTTTCTTCCTATGGCGGGGGTGCCTGTGATCGTACGGACGCTGCTGCAGTTTCAGGAATGCAGTGCCATTGATGAGATCATCGTTGTTACCAGAGGGGATAAGCTGGTGGAGGTGGCCAACCTATGTAAGCAGTTTGGCATTACCAAGGCTACCAAGATCCTGCAGGGCGGGAAAGAACGTGTGGAATCTTCTGCAGCAGGTGTGTTTGAGGCAAGCCGTCACAGCGGGTATATTGCAATCTCTGATGGGGCAAGACCTTTTGTTACTCCTGAACTGATCGCAGCAACGGTGGATGCGGCGCGAAAGTATGGTGCAGCGGCTCCTGCCGTGCCTGTGAAGGATACCATCAAAACAGCAGAGAACGGTGTGGTTACGGGAACACCCGATCGCTCCAAGTTATTTGCGATCCAGACACCTCAGGTGTTTGAGGCAGACCTGATCAAAGGCGCATTGACCAAGGCTATGCGGGACGGTACGGTCGTTACAGATGATTGTTCAGCAGTGGAAGCAATGGGCTATCCTGTGCACCTGATCGAGGGCTCTTATCGGAACCTTAAAATTACGACACAGGAAGATATGATCGTCAGTCAGGCGTATCTGGCAGCAAAGGAGAACTGAGCATGAATTTGAGAATCGGACATGGTTATGACGTACACCGTATTGTAGAAGGCAGAGCTCTGATTCTGGGCGGCGTAAATATCCCATGGAGTAAGGGTCTTCTTGGGCACTCCGATGCGGATGTGCTGGCTCATGCGATAATGGATGCTATCCTGGGTGCCGCTGCTATGGGCGATATTGGCATGTTGTTCCCCGATAACGATCCCGCCTACAAGGGAGCAGACAGTCTGGTGCTTATGCGCGAGGTTGTCAGACGCGTCCGCGCGGCTGGCTATGAGATCATCAATATAGACACAACGATTCTGGCGCAGGCACCGAAGCTGTCTCCTTACAAGCAGCAGATGCGGCAGAATCTGGCCGATGCTGCCGGACTGGATATTGCCTGTGTCAGTGTAAAGGCAACGACGGAGGAAGGCCTGGGCTTTACAGGAAGCGGCGAAGGCATGGCCGTTCATGCAGTCGCATTGCTGGAGAAAAAATGAAAACAAAATGATCCCCTGATGCATAGGATGAAATGACCAATGCGGAAGGGGATTTTTCTATGGAACAAAGCCTGATTATGTGCCGCTCGCTGACCTATGCCCAGCGGGCAATGAAGGCATTGGAGCGGGGTGGAGTTGCGGTGAGCCTGATCAAAGCACCACAGGCGGTTTCATCTGCCGGATGTGCTTATGGGCTTCGGATTTCAAGCCGCAATTTGAAATATAGTATCGATCTTTTGCGGAGAGGAAATTTGCCTTTCGGCAAGGTTTACCGATATTTGGCAAACGGGAAGCTGGAAGAGGTGAGCGTATGATCTATCTGGACTGCGCAGCTACCAGCATGCAAAAGCCACAGACGGTTTCCAGAGCAGTCCGGCATGCCATGTCAACGATGGCGAGTCCGGGAAGGGGTGGCCATGCGCCGGCCATGCGGGCTGCGGATACGGCATTTGCTTGCCGGGAAGCACTGGCGGAGCTATTCCATGTACCGAGTCCGGAAC
>JAGBAT010000033.1 GCA_017938835.1 Oscillospiraceae bacterium
ACTATATGGAAATTACGGTGCTGCCCGAACGGGAGGATGAAGAATCCGAGCACCTGAATTATAAAGATTTAGAACGTATTGCGGAGGACAGTGATTATTTTTATCTGTTCCGCAATCAGTACGGCGGCTATATGGTACCTAAAAATCAGCTGAATGGAAAGGTCGATGATTTCCGGTATTTTCTGGAGGAACGAACCGGACAGCGGTGCGATATGAAAGCAGCTCCTTGGATCAGGTTGATTCGCTGGATGTATTCGCCGAAAAAGAAAAAATAAGTTTATGTGAGTGAGCGAAAGGAGTGGTCACAGTGGGCGAGCTCATGAATTATCTGAGAGAGTTTAATTTCGCATCTGTGTTTCTGCGGCTTGTACTAGCAATGGTATTCGGCGGCATGCTCGGGATTGAGCGTGCAAAGAAGAGAAGAGCTGCAGGTTTCCGAACCTATATGTTTGTTTGTATGGGTGCGACATTAGCGATGATGCTCGGACAATACGAAACCGAACTGCTGACCGCCATGTGGGCAAACTCCATAGAGGCTGTCGGTAATAAGGTGGACGTTGTGCGTTTCGGTGCGCAGGTCATCAATGGCATTGGTTTTCTGGGTGCCGGCACCGTTATCGTTACCGGCCGTCAGGAGGTCAAAGGCCTGACAACTGCTGCCGGCTTGTGGGCATCTGCCTGTGCAGGTTTGGCCATCGGTGCGGGCTTTTATGAATGTGCCTTGGTGGCACTTCTGCTCATGTGGATGAGTATCAAGATTTTCCCCTATATTGAAACGGTCATTGTTGAACGGGCTCGCAACATGAATATTTACGTTGAATTTTCCGATATGAGCGCAGTAGGGGAAATCATTTCCTGTATCAAGGGAACAGGAGCCAATATCTTTGAGGTGGATATCAATAAGACTGCTCATCATACACTGAATCCCGGTGCGGTATTTTCTATCAGGCTTGAGAAGAATATTTCTCATGCTGAAATGCTGGCACGCATTTCCAATGTGGAAGGCGTGACTACCATCAATGAGACATAAAGGAGGGGACATACATGCTATCGATTTTTGACGGTCTGAGAGAAATCGGCTTTTTGAGCGTTGCAGTGCGCATGTTCGTTGCAGTGCTTTGCGGCGGATTGATCGGCATCGAGCGAGAGTACAAACGTCGCCCTGCCGGTTTCCGCACTCATATTCTGATCTGCCTTGGTGCAGCTATGACTACCTTGACCAGCCAGTATATGGTGGATATTGGATACTTCACTGACCTTGCCCGTTTGGGCGCACAGGTCATTGCCGGTGTTGGTTTCATCGGTGCAGGTACCATCATTGTTACCAAGCGTCAGCGGGTCAAGGGACTGACGACTGCCGCAGGCCTGTGGTGCGCTGCAATCGTTGGCCTGGCGATTGGCGGCGGCTTTTTTGAAGGCGGTCTGCTGACGACTGCGCTGATTCTGCTCTCTGAGCTTCTGTTTGCAAAGTGGGAATACCGTATGCTGAAGCATACGCCGGAAGTGAATCTGTACATCGAGTTCCGCGGCAAGTATGGACCGGAACAAGTTCTGCGTATTGTCCATGAATGTGATATTCGTTTGCTGAATCTGGAGATCACCAAGCGTGCGATGGCTGCGGGAGATACTACTTGTGCGATTTTTGCTTTGCGTCTGAGCCACAAGTTCAGTCTGGAATATGTTCTGGAGGAAATCAACAAGATCCACGATGTGATTACTGTGGAAGAACTGTAATAGAAGCACAAACGCCTGAGACATCGTCTCAGGCGTTTGTGCTATTCGTAGGAATAGAGAAATGGTTCAGTGCTCTTTCCGTTGACTCTGACTTCAAAGTGGAGGTGTGGGCCGCTGGAAAGCCCGCTGTTGCCCGTTGTGCCGATCTGTTCACCCTTTAACACACTTTGACCAACTTCCACGTGCCGTTCATTTAGATGTGCATACAGAGTGATTAGGTTATCCCCGTGGTTGATCATAATATAGTTGCCCCAGCCGCCGTCGTATACCGAGACGATAACTGTGCCGTTCTCAGCTGCTACCACAGGAGAGCCGGTAGATGCGTTGATGTCTATCCCTGTATGGAAGCGTTCGTAGCCGTAGAGGGAAATGGTGCGGTTTCCGAATGTGGAAGTGATATGTCGGCTGTCAGGAGCAGGCCATGCAAAGCGTGTGGTGGTATCATGCTCCGGCAGGGATGACAAGGTATCTGCGGCTGCTGCGGTTTGTGTACACAGACACAGCAGCAAGAGCAGCACGATGACTGTGGTCGGTTTTCTTTTCATATTGTACTCCTTGGAGAGTTGTCCTGTTACGAATATACCTGCAAGTAAAGCAGTTGTCAAACAAAAAAGACCCGAACACGTTCGGGTCTTTCTGTTTAGCAGTTGTAGAATGTATATCCGGAGAAATACTGCAGGGGATTGACGCAGCTGCCGTTCACGCGGACTTCAAAGTGCAGATGGGGGCCGGTGGAGTTGCCGGTAGAACCAACATAGCCGATGACCTGTCCCTTTGTTACTGTTGCACCTGCGGAAACGGCACGAGCGCTCATGTGACCATAGAGGGTCACGCGACCTTCCCCGTGGTTGATCATAACATAATTGCCGTAACCACCTCCGTAGGTGGAAACAGTGACAGTACCGCCGTCAGCAGCAACAATGGCTGCGCCCATGGAAGCGCCAATGTCAACGCCGGCATGAAATCGTTCATAGCCATACAGTTCGATGGTGCGGTTGCCGTAACGGGAGGTGATGATCTTGCAGGACGGGGTGGGCCAGGTGTAAGAGCCGGTAGCTGTGGGCGGGGTCTGCTGTGCTTTCAGCTCCTCTGTCATTTTTTTGATCTGAGCATCAATGGCATTTTCTGCAGCTTCGTACTCAGCAATGACGCTTGCATAACCGTTGATGTCGCTTTGCAGTGCTTCCAACTGAGTCTGCAGGGTGGTCAGTTCCCCTTCGATGGAAGTGATTTCCTCATTCAATTCCACTTCCTTGACTTCCAGCTCTGCGGCTGCCGCTTCATATTCTTCCTTGGCGGTCAGTGCATCTGCCTTGGCTTGCAGATAGTTATTTCGTACGCGGGTATCATATTCCATGATCTCGCTGATGGTATCGATACGGGTGATCAGGTCAGAGAAGTCTTCGGAAGAAAACAGCAGATCCATGTACATGTTGCTCAGGTTTTCTTCTTCCATATTGCGCAGGTGCAGTTTGTACTGCTCCAGCTGATAGTCAGCATTTTCCTGAGCAATGCGGGCCTCTTCTTCCTTTTCTACGATCATCTGGCGGTACATTTCCAGCTCTTCCTTCACGACGTTCAGCTGCTGTACCATCAGTTCCTGCTGTTCGTCCAGCGCCTGTTTTTGTTCGGTCATTGCAGCCTTTTCGTTTGCCAGAGCGTTCATCTTGGTCTGCTGGTCCTTGATCTTGGTTTGCAGAGCCGCCTTCTCGTTTTTCTTGGCGTTGATTTCAGCTTGTGTGACTGCGTTGACTTCTGTCTGCATACAGGGCATGGACACTGCACCCAGCAGTACAAGTGCTGCCAGAATTGCGGAGATCACAGACCTTCGTCTTGCGTTGTATTTCATAATTGCCCTCCTCGGGGGATTTGAGTCTGAAATTCAAGGATTATTATAGTGTGAAGTGGGGGAAAAGTCAAATTTTCAGTCTCATATTTCCTTAGACGGTGGGGAAATGGATTCTGTTCCCTGTGGGGGAGGAGAAATAGTTGACGGGGCGGGAAAATGAAAAGAGATGTGTGAATGGAAGGATAAGACACTCCTCAGTTTTTTTCCCTTTGGTAAAATCCAGTTCGTCTTAATGGGGAAGCCAAGTAAGGGAACGGAGTTCATTGAAGAGAAACGTTCTGTTGCTGCGATAAACAATGAAAAAACGAAGCTCCCAAAATACGGGAGCTTCGCAGGATTTCGCTTTGTAGAAGAGAAAGAATTTCTGGATTTACAATTTAAGTGCAACAAAAAATAAAAGATGACCCATAGCCGAAAAGCCCTTAAAATGGTGTTTGCGGACAACAAGAAAGGAGCCGGAGGCTATGAGTCATTACAAACACCTTAGCATAGAAGAGCGAGA
>JAGBAT010000034.1 GCA_017938835.1 Oscillospiraceae bacterium
ATTTCTTCCCTTAATCGTAGGCCACGCAAATGCTTAGGCTGGTATTCGCCCTATGAGGTTTTCTTTAACGTCCTGTTGCACTTGACTTGACAATCTGTCATTGAATCTTATTTCGTCCTTGCGGACGAAACTCTGCGAGGCTTTTTTTCAAAATAATGGAAAAATAAAATGTACGCCAGTGCATCATACTATGTGTGAAACCTGAATAAGGAGGCGTAACATGAAAAAGAGTGTTTCAGTATTTTTTTGTCTTGTACTGCTGCTGACTATGCTGACTGGCTGCGGCAGATCCACAAACAATGATGTACAGCCCGGTGATACAGATACCACCAGACCTGATGTCAATGACAATGTTGTGACCAATGATAACGACAACATTGTTGACCCTGATGTAACAGACAACTCTCTGACGGGTGACATTCAGGAAGGCGTAGACAATGCCGGAGATGCGGTGGAACGGGGTATGGACAATGTAGGTGATGCGGTCAACGATGCTGCTGATGACCTGGTTGGAAACAACAACGACAACCGTAAATAAGCAAGAAGAGGGGAAGCCGATGAGAAATCGGCTTCTTTCTTCGTTTAAAGATATAAAGAATGTTTTGACAGGGAAAACAAATGGTAGTATATTGGACACAACTTTATTGATTATGGAGCGTTGTATATGAGAATCATTGATATTATTCAGGCAGAAAAGCCTGCACTGTCTTTTGAAGTTTCCCCTCCGACCAATTTGAGCAAATATGATGAGATCAAGGCAGTCACGGAAACTGTTGCTGCACTGGCTCCTGACTTTATGAGCGTTACATACGGTGCAGGCGGTGGTACCAATGATTTCACGGTACCAATTGCGGCTAATCTGCAGGATCACTGGAGTGTGCCCACTGTGGCGCACATGACTTGTGTCAGCTCTACCAAAGAGCGTGTCCGTGCGCAGCTGGATGCTATGCGCGAAGCAGGAGTAAATAATGTGCTGGCTATGCGTGGCGACATTCCCAGAAATGCCCCTCCAAGAGATACATGGGCCTATCATTACGGCTTTGAACTGGTGCAGGAGGTAAAGGAATACGGCGGTTTCTGCATTGGCGGTGCCTGCTATCCTGAGACCCATCCCGAGTCTCCCAGCCAAAAAGAAGACATCCGTTTTCTGAAGGAGAAGGTTGATGCAGGCTGCGAATTCCTGACTACGCAAATGTTCTTTGACAATAATGTTTATTATAATTTCCTGTATAAAATCCGTGAGGCAGGGATTACTGTCCCCGTTGTTCCGGGTATTATGCCTGTGACCAATGGCAAGCAAATCAAGAAGATTGCAGAGCTTTCCGGTGCAGCACTGCCCCAGCGTTTCAAATATATTGTTGACAAGTTCGGAGGTACGCCCGATGCTATGCGTCAAGCTGGTATCATTTATGCCTGTGAGCAGATGATCGATTTGTACGCCAACGGTGTGCCGGCTATTCATGTGTATACGATGAACAAGCCCGCAGTGGCAGCCCAAATCAAGGCGAATCTGTCGGAGATCGTTAAGTGAGTTCTGTAATCACCACGGTACAGGGAAGTTTGAGCGGTATATCGGAACAGCAGATTTATCGTTTTATGGGACTAAGCGGAACTAAGCCGGCAGCGGAGCTGGCTGCAGCAGTGGAAGAGGTTCTTCCGCAGTTCCTCAGCATGGTGCAGTGCAGGGCCTGCTATTTGACCGTGCCGGTGGAAATTTCCGGAGATGTGGTGAATCTTGGATTGTTTTCGGTAAACAGCATTCACCTTGCCAAGAACCTGCATGACTGTGATAAGGCTGTTTTGTTTGCAGCCACCCTTGGTATGGCAGTGGAACAGCACCGGCGGGCGGCTGCTGTGTCGTCCTCTGTAAAGGCTTTGATATTGGATGCTATGGGCAGCGCGGGAATTGAAGCATACTGTAATCATCTCTGTTTGGAAATAGCAGCGAGGTATCCGGGGTATAAGCCACGCCCAAGATTCAGTCCCGGTTATGGCGACCTGCCTTTGTCTGTGCAGAAACAACTGCTGCACGTTCTGGATGCCCAGCGAAAGATCGGCATTGCGATGACAGAGGGGATGCTGATGATCCCACAGAAATCGGTAACGGCAATCATGGGACTAGGAAAAGCAGGCTGCCCGAAAGAAAAATCCGACTGTGGCGGATGCGATATTATGGATTGCGAATTTAGGTTATAAGGATGTTTCTGATATGAATGTTTTGGATTGCGTGAAAAGCGGAATCTTTTATTTGGACGGTGGTACCGGTTCCTATCTTCAGGCGCAGGGACTGCAGCCCGGTGAATTGCCGGAACTATGGAATCTGGAACAGCCGGATGCTGTTGTGGGATTAGGAAAGGCCTATTATGAGGCTGGCAGTCATATGATCTGCACCAATACCTTTGGCGCCAACAGTCTGAAGTTTGATGGCTGCGACGGGAGACCTACCGTGGACCAGGTGGTATTCGCTGCGGTCAGTTGTGCCAAGCAGGCGCGGGAAATTGCAGTCGCTGGACAAAAGAATCGCTTCATTGCATTAGATGTGGGCCCGCTTGGCCGTATGCTGGAGCCCCTCGGGGATTTACCCTTTGAAGATGCAGTTTCGATTTTTGCAGAGACTGTACGTGCAGGTGCGGCGGCAGGCGTAGACTGCATCATGATCGAGACTATGAATGATGCCTACGAGACCAAGGCGGCGGTTCTGGCAGCGAAGGAAAATTGTGACCTGCCTGTATTTGTCAGCAATGTCTATGACGAGACAGGCAAGCTCATGACCGGAGCTACCCCTGAAGTTATGGCGGCGTTGCTGGAAGCTCTGCGGGTGGATGCCATTGGTGCCAACTGTTCTCTTGGCCCGGCACAGATGCTGAACATCCTTCCGCGACTGGCAGCGAGCACCAATCTGCCTATTATCATGAAACCCAATGCGGGTATGCCACGCAGTGAAAACGGCAAAACCGTCTATGATGTGAACGTTGAGCAGTTTGCCGGTATTATGAAAAATATGGTCAGCGGCGGTGCCTGCATCCTTGGCGGCTGCTGCGGCACCACACCGGAATACATCGAAGCTCTGGTGTCAGAAACGAGTGGTATGCAGCCGGTGAAACGGGAAGTGCACCATCAAACGGTGATCACTTCTTATGCGCAGTTGGTGCAATTTGGTGATGCACCGGTTCTCATTGGCGAGCGTATTAACCCCACCGGAAAAAAGCGCTTCAAACAGGCACTGCGAGACCATGATATTGGCTATGTGCTTAACGAGGCGGTTGCTCAGGAGGAAAAGGGTGTACATGCTCTGGATGTGAACGTTGGTCTGCCTGAGATCAACGAAGTGGAGACACTGACTACCTGTGTCCGCGAGATTCAAGCGGTGACGGCGCTGCCTTTGCAGATCGATACCTCTAATGCTGCGGCTATGGAGTGTGCACTGCGTATATATAACGGCAAGCCTATGATCAATTCCGTTAGCGGAAAACAGGAGAGTATGGATGAAATTTTTCCGCTGGCAGCCAAGTATGGGGGTGTGGTGGTTTGCCTGACGCTGGATGAACAGGGGATACCCGAAACAGCCGAAGGCAGACTGGCAGTTGCTGAAAAAATTGTTGAAGAAGCGGCAAAGTACGGCATTTCCAAAGACAACCTGATCTTTGATCCGCTGGCACTGACCATTTCTTCCGATAACAATGCAGCTCTGGTAACTTTGGATGCGGTCAGGCTGATTCGAGAACGCCTGAACGGAAAATGCTCTCTGGGCATCTCCAATGTGTCTTTCGGGCTGCCTAACCGTGACTTCGTTACATCCGCATTCTTCCTGATGGCTCTGGAGCGGGGACTGGATGCGGCGATCATGAATCCGTTTTCTGTGGAGATGCAGAAGGCATACCGCAGTTATATGGCATTGACAGGCAGGGATGCTGACTGTGTGGAATATATTGGTTTTGCATCCAATACAAGCAGTGAGGTCGTAGTGCAGGGAGGTGCGCCGGTCGTAAGTGAGTTCACCGATGGGCTGGAAAATGCGATCATCAAAGGGCTGCGCGGTGATGCGGCAAAGCTTGCAGAAGCGGCCCTTGCAGGGCGTGACCCGTTGCTGGTCATCAATGAGCAGATCATTCCGGCATTGGATGAAGTGGGCAGGGGCTTTGAAGAAAAGCGCTTGTTTCTGCCGCAGCTGCTTATGAGTGCTGAGGCAGCCAAGGCCGCATTCGAGCAGGTTCGCAAAGCAATTCCTGAAGCAGAAACCAAGGGTCCTGCGCTGATCATTGCAACAGTCAAGGGTGATATTCATGATATTGGGAAGAATATTGTGAAAGTGCTTTTGGAGAATTACGGATTTTCTGTCATTGATCTCGGCAAAGACGTTGCACCGGAGAAGATCGTTGCGGTCGCACAGGAAAGAGAAATCAAACTGATTTGCCTGTCTGCTTTGATGACGACTACGGTGCCTGCTATGGAGGAAACCATCCGACAGCTTCACAGCGCAAAACCTGACTGCAAAGTCGTGGTCGGCGGCGCGGTACTGACACAGGAATATGCTGATATGATTGGTGCAGATCAATATGCCCAGACAGCCATGGATACCGTTCGCTATGCAGAACTGGTACTGAACTAAACAGAAAAATGCCCTGACTTTAGACAATCAGGGCATTTTATCATTTTCCGGAAAAAGTCTGACACACATGTTTGACGCAGCAGGCTTCACATCGTGGAGCTCTTGCATCGCAGACAGCTCTGCCATGATATACGATTCGATGACAGAAATCGGCAGAGCGTTCGGGAGGTAGGAGCTTCCGCAGCTCGGCTTCAATTTTCGAAGGGTCTTTCAGGTTGTCAACCAGCCCCATTCGGTTGCTGAGACGGATCATGTGCGTATCCACTACCACGCTGCCGGGCTTTTTATACAGGTCACCAAGAATAAGGTTAGCTGTCTTGCGGCCCACACCGGGCAGAGCAACTAACTCTTCCATGGTATCGGGAACCTTGCCGTTGTGCTTTGTCAGCAGCACATTGGCACAGGCAATGATGTCCCGTGCTTTTGCACGGAAAAAGCCGCAGGAATGGACATATCTTTCCATTTCACTTTGGTCGGCAGCGGCATAATCTTCCAGAGTAGGATATCTGGCAAACAACGCGGGCGTGATTTGATTGACCCGTTCGTCGGTGCACTGTGCTGCCAGACGAACCGAAAACAGTAGTTCGTAGTCATGCTTAAAATCCAGTGTGCAGTCCGCGTCGGGATATTCCGCTTCCAGACAGTTTACAATTTCAAGAACCTGTTCGGGTGTACGCATGTAAATCACCTCTCGATAAATCCTAACATAAAATGGAGGTCATTGCAATGAACATTCATTTTTCTTGTATATATTCATTGTTTGACTTGTATTGTTTAGCGGAAATTGTTATAATTATACCTGATGCTCTTTCGAGTAAACTGATTGAAACGGGGTAGAGAATATGAAAAAATTAGATAAAATCAATTCCCCGGTCGATTTGAAAAAAGTATCTGCGGCAGAGATTCCTGACTTATGTGATGAGATCCGCAGATTCCTGATAAATAATGTTTCGAAAACGGGAGGCCATTTTGCCTCCAATCTGGGCGCAGTGGAACTGACTGTTGCCATTGACCGGGTATATGACCCGGAGATCGACCGAATCATTTTCGACGTAGGCCACCAAGCCTATGTTCATAAACTGCTGACTGGCAGACGGGATGATTTTTCCGGACTGCGTCAGTATAGGGGAATGTCCGGCTTCCCGAAGCCGTCGGAAAGTCGTTGTGATGCGTTTATCACCGGACATGCCTCTACATCTATTTCCGCAGCGCTGGGGATGGCGAGAGCCCGTACACTGTGCGGAGAGGATTATCATATCTGTGCTGTTATCGGTGACGGCTCCATGACCGGCGGTCTGGCTTACGAAGCCATTGCAGATGCGGGACAGAGCGGCGAGCCTATGGTGGTTATCCTCAATGATAATGCTATGAGCATCAGCCAGAGTGTGGGCGGCACGGCGAATATGTTGTCCCACATGCGTACCAGACCTGCTTATTTTGCATTTAAGCGGTTCTACCACAGAACTGTGGGAAGAGTCCGACCTGTGTATTTGGCACTGCATCGCGTAAAAGAATGGCTGAAATCCTACCTCCTGCCGGAAAATCTGTTCAGCGATATGGGTTTTTATTATCTGGGACCCATCAATGGTCATGACGAACAGTCTCTGGAACAAGCACTTCGTTATGCGAGAGATATGAATCGTCCAGTACTGCTGCATGTGCTGACCTTGAAAGGCAAGGGGTATGCCTTTGCCGAACAGCAGCCGGAGCTGTATCACGGCGTGTCTGCCTTTGACCCTGCTGTGGGGATTCAAGACGGTGAGAAACGGGATTTCTCTGCGGTGTTTGGTGAGACTATGTGCCGGTTGGCGGAAGAAAATAACCGTGTGGTAGCGATTACTGCGGCTATGCTGGAAGGCACCGGTCTGAAGCATTATTCCGAGCAGCACCCAAAGCGCTTTTTTGATGTTGGAATCTGTGAAGAACATGCAGTCACCATGGCCTCCGGTATGGCAGCACAGGGGCTGAAGCCTGTGTTGGCGGTGTACTCCAGCTTTTTGCAGCGCGGATACGATATGCTGATCCACGACGTGTCTTTGTCGAAACAGCATGTGGTATTTGGCGTAGACCGTGCGGGACTTGTGGGCGCTGACGGTGAGACCCACCATGGTGTTTTCGATGTGAGCTTTCTGCGCAGTGTGCCTTATATGAAGATTCTTAGCCCTGCCAATTTTGCAGAACTGCAGGCTATGCTCCGCAGTGCGGTTCTGGAGATGGATGGTCCTGTGGCTGTGCGATATCCACGTGGTGTTGAGGGTGAATATACTCAATGCAATACAGATGATGAAGTGTTGCTTTACAGCGGAGATGCACTGACTATAGTCAGCTATGGTGTAATGATCAATGAGGCTCTTGCAGCAGCCCGCGTGCTTGAGGAACATGGGATTTGCTGTGATGTAATCAAGCTGTCCCGTCTGGATAATATCCCGCTTCCTGTGGTGACGGAATCTCTGCGAAAGACCGGAAGACTGCTGGTGGCAGAAGAGGTATGCAGTGCAGGCTGCATCGGTGAACACATCCTGACAGTTTGTCAGGCGGAGAAAATAGAATTGAAAGATGCTGTGCTGTTGAACCTTGGGGAAGGTATTGTTCCTCACGGGAAAGTGGAAGAGTTGAGAGCACTGTATGCCCTTGACAGTGACGGCATTGCTTATGCTGCAATGTCCATTCTGGGCAAGGTTGAGCAGCAGATGAATGAGGCGAAGGAATGAAAAAACAAAGACTGGATCAGCTGGTGTTTGACCGTGGCTTTACAGAAAGCAGAGAGCGGGCAAAGACCACGATTATGAGCGGCATTGTTTATGTCAATGGGCAGAAAGTGGACAAACCCGGTACGCCTGTTGCACCGGATGCCGAAATAGAGGTGAGAGGCAATGCTCTGCCTTATGTCAGCCGCGGCGGCTTCAAGCTGGAAAAGGCTTTGAAGGTATTCCCTGTGGACCCCACTGGTAAGGTCTGTATCGACTGCGGTGCGTCCACCGGAGGGTTCACTGATGTACTGCTGAAAAATGGTGCTGCGAAAGTATATGCGGTAGATGTAGGCTATGGGCAGCTGGCATGGAGCCTACGTACAGATGAGCGTGTTGTAAACATGGAACGTACCAATGTGCGTTATATTTCCCAAGAGCAGATCACCGAACCGTTGGATATGGCGGTGATGGACGTATCCTTTATTTCCATCAAACTGGTGATCCCTACGGTGGGGAAGCTACTGAAAGATGGTGCTGACTACATTTGTCTGATCAAGCCTCAGTTTGAAGCAGGGAAAGATGAAGTGGGCAAAAAGGGCGTAGTGCGTGACCGCAATGTGCATTTGTCTGTCATCAATAGTTTCATAGAGTTTATCGAAACCAGTGAGTTTACATTGATGGGACTGGATTTCTCTCCTATTAAAGGGCCGGAAGGCAACATTGAATATCTGGCATGGCTGAAAAAAGGCAGCTATGAAACGCAGCTGCCAAATCCTGAAGATATCGTTGATGCCTCTCACGGTGTGTTGTGAAAGGATACTCATGAAAAAATATGTCATAATTTGTCCTAATCCATATCGGGACATTGATTTTAAATATACGCTGCATATTTATGACAAGCTGACTGCGGCTGGAGTGAAATGTGCAGTGCATCCGCTGTTTGAGCCCTTTGACTCACCCTTGATTCAGAAACTGGCGGGGGAAGTTGCGGTGGTGGAGTCCTTCTGGGATGCTGATCTGTTGTTGTCTCTTGGCGGTGATGGTACGGTGCTGCATCTTGCACGCACGACCATGAAACTGCAAATCCCTATTATCGGGATCAACTGTGGTGACAAGGGATTTCTCGCAGAACTGGACGGCCCTCATGTCAATATTTTGCTGGATGCTATCAACGGTAAGTATCGTCAGAGCCGCCGTATGATGCTGGATGTGTCTTTGTATCGTGACGGAAAAGTCATCTATCAGGATACTGCATTGAATGATGTGGTACTCAAGAGCGTGCATAATGTGATCGCAGTTAAGGCGGAGATTCAGGGCCAGATGGTCTGCAAGTTCTCCGGGGACGGGCTGATCATTGCAACACCGACGGGTTCTACCGGATATTCTCTGTCTGCAGGCGGCCCTATTGTGGAGCCGGATGCTCAGAATATTCTGGTCACGCCTTTGGCAGCGCATCTCCTGACAGCAAAGCCACAGGTGCTTGGAGCCAACCGTGTGCTGGAAATCACTGCGGACAGACTGCGCGGCAGACCGACTGTAGTGACCGTGGACGGTGGAGATACGATTGATTTTATTTCCGGAGATAAGCTTGTGATCCGCAAGTCTGACCACGAAACGATTATTGCAGATATGCAGCTGCGCCCGTTCTATGAGCGTATGATGGATATTCTGTCCAGATAAATGGAGGGAGCACGAATGAAACTTGACAGACAGTCTGTGATCAAAGAAATCATTTCCACACAGGTGATCGAAACACAGAATCAACTGATGGAAGCACTGGCTGCCCGTGGAATCCGCAGTACCCAAGCTACTGTGTCCCGTGATATTCGCGAAATGCGTCTTGTTAAAGATCTTGGTCCTGATGGCAGATACCACTATAACCTGCCCAGCAAGCATGTTTCTCCGGAATTTGATGTGAAGCTCCGCAAAATCTTCCGTGAAAGCGTGACTTCCTACGCGATTGCACAGAACATCATTGTTCTTAAGACTTTACCGGGGTTGGCTTCTGCAGCGTGTTCTACTCTCGATTCTATGAAGCTGCCGCATTTTGTAGGTTCTCTGGCCGGAGATGATACTGCGTTTCTGGCAATGACGGACATGCAGTCTGCAATTGAGTTTTCCAAACAACTTGATGAACTACTGAAATAACAAATTCTTATTGAAATGGGTTGGGGTATATGCTAAGAGAACTCCACATTGAAAATGTTGCCATTATAGAAAAAGCGGATATTGAGTTTTTCAACGGCTTTAACGTCATGACTGGCGAGACTGGTGCAGGTAAGTCCATTATCATCGACTCTATGAACGCAGTCCTAGGCGGAAGAACTACCCGCGAATTGGTGCGCCATGGTGCCGAGCGGGCAACGGTGACAGCGGTGTTTGACAGTGACGGCGTGGAAAACTGGTTGGAAGAAAATGAGATCGATCTGGAAGATGAGCTGATCATCCAGCGCCGCATTAGTGTAGAAGGAAAAAGCGCCTGTCGTGTGTGTGGCGTGCCTGTTTCTGTGGCACAGCTGCGCGAATTGGGTGGCATGCTGCTGAATATCCATGGACAGAATGATGGCCGTCAGCTGATGGATGAAGCAAGCCATTTGAAGTATCTGGATGCTTTTGGGGATTATGAAACAGAATATGAAGTGTTCCGTGAAGCTTATGGTGAATACCGAGCCATCGTCCGTAAGATGGAGAAGCTGAGTATTGACGAAGATGAAAAGCGGCGTTTGATCGAGTCTCTGGAATATCGGGTTTCCGAATTGAGCAAGGCAAACCTGGAAGCAGGTGAAGAAGCTCAGCTGGAAGCTCGCGCGGAGATCATGCGCAATGCGGAAAAGCTTTCCGAAAATTTGGGTATGGCTTTTGGTGCACTGTATGATGGCGAGATGAATGCTCTTGGGCTGATTGCAGATGCCCAGTATGGTGTGCGCCGTGTGCTGGACTATGCGCCTGACCTGTCCGGTGCGCCTGATGCACTGGAGCAGGCAAAGCTGTTGCTGGAAGATGTGGCCGAACAGCTCCGAGATATGCTTTCCGAGCTGGACTTTTCTCCAGAAGAGTATGACCGCATCGAGAGCCGGTTGTCTCAGCTGAAAAAGCTGGAACGTAAATTCGGCACTGATGAAGCAGGGCTGATCGAGATGCTGGAGACCAGCCGGCAGCGGTTGGATGAAATGCAGTCCTCAGATGACCTGATGCGATTGTATGAAAAACAGGCAGCACAGGCACGAGATAAGGCATGCAAATGTGCTTCAGTATTGACTCTTGCCCGACAAAGAGCGGGTGCAGAGCTGGCACAGCGTATCCAGAAGGAATTGGCTGATTTGTCTATGCCCTCTGTCCGGTTCGTGACGGAAATTATCCCTGTGGAGTCAAAAGATGGATTTGTATCCACCGGAGCGGACGAAGTCCGATTTCTGATCTCTGCCAATGCCGGCGAGCGGCCGGGACGCATCAGTAAGATCGCTTCCGGCGGTGAGCTTTCCCGTATCATGCTTGCAATGAAAACAGTTTTTGCGGAAAGTGACCCTGTGCCGACTCTTGTATTTGACGAAATTGATACCGGTATTTCCGGTATTGCAGCACAGCGGGTTGCAGAGAAAATTGCAGTGCTTGCAAACAGCGTGCAAATCATCTGCGTGACCCATTTGCCTCAGATTGCGGCGATGGGTACCCATAATTTCCGTATCTCCAAGCAGGAAAAATCAGGAAGAACCTTTACATCGGTTACTCCTTTGGACTATAATGACAAAACGAAAGAAATTGCACGACTGCAGGGTGGTGAAGTGATCACTCAGACCTCGTTGGCAGGGGCCGCGGAACTCATCAATGCTGCAGATGCGTTTAAGAAAAATTTCGCCTAAAAAGAATATACGAATACTTCAAAAACGAAAATAACTGATATTACAGGAGAGAAGATAAGATGAATCTTTACGACGAGCTGGTTGCCCGCGGTCTGATCGCTCAGGTGACCGATGAAGAACAGATTTCTGAAATGATCAACAATGGTAAGGCAACCTTCTACATTGGCTTTGACCCCACTGCTGACTCTCTGCATGTCGGTCACTTCATGGCCTTGATGCTCATGCGCAGACTGCAGAAGGCAGGCAACAAACCCATTGCTCTGATTGGCGGCGGTACTGCAATGATCGGTGACCCTTCTGGCCGCACTGATCTGCGTCAGATGATGACTAAGGAAACCATTCAGCACAATGTTGACTGCTTTAAGGTGCAGATGTCCAAGTTCATTGATTTTGCAGACGACAAGGCGCTGCTGGTCAACAATGCAGACTGGCTGCTGGACCTGAATTATGTTGACTTTATCCGTGATATTGGCACCTGCTTCTCTGTTAATAACATGCTGCGTGCCGAATGTTATAAGCAGCGTATGGAAAAGGGTCTGAGCTTCCTGGAATTCAATTACATGATCATGCAGAGCTACGACTTCTATCGTCTGTTCTTGGATTATGGCTGCAACATGCAGTTCGGTGGTAACGACCAGTGGAGCAATATGCTGGGCGGTACCGAACTGATCCGCAAGAAGCTGGGTAAGGATGCACAGGCAATGACCATTACTCTGCTGCTGACCAGCGAAGGCAAAAAGATGGGCAAGACTGCAGGTGGTGCAGTATGGCTCGATCCCAATAAGACCTCTCCCTATGAGTTCTACCA
This sequence comes from Oscillospiraceae bacterium, assembly GCA_017938835.1. Taxonomy (GTDB): domain Bacteria; phylum Bacillota; class Clostridia; order Oscillospirales; family Oscillospiraceae; genus HGM13010. The sequence continues at coordinate 11,968 of JAGBAT010000034.1, forward strand.
GTACTGGAGAAATGTGGATGATGCAGACGTCATCAAGTGCCTGAAGATGCTGACCGAACTGCCGCTGGAACAGATCGCAGAAATGGAAACTTGGAAAGATGCTAAGATCAACGAGGCAAAGTCCATTCTGGCATACGAGCTGACCAAGCTGGTTCACAGTGAGGAAGAAGCAAACAAGGCACAGGAAGCAGCCAAGAGTCTGTTTGGCGGTGCCGGTGCAAGTGCCAACATTCCTACCACCGAGATCACCGAAGCTGACCTGACGGATGGTGCAGCGGGTATCATCAAGCTGCTGGTTCTGTCTGGCCTGTGCGCTTCCAATGGCGAAGCACGCAGAAATATTCAGCAGGGTGGCGTTTCTGTAAATGATGAGAAGGTCACCGATATCAATACATCCTTTACTGCTGCGCAGCTGAAAGAAGGCGTGATTGTCAAACGCGGCAAGAAGAACTTCAATAAAGTAATTCTGAAGTAATATTTGCAGTATACGGACAAAGCCGCGAAAACCGGAGTTTTCGCGACTTTGTCTTACCTTGTTTTATGGGGAAATGAGTTAATTATGGAAAAAAGAGAACAGTTCAGCAGCCGTCTAGGCTTCATTCTTGTTTCAGCTGGTTGTGCTATTGGCTTGGGAAATGTTTGGAAGTTCCCATATATGTGCGGTCAGTATGGCGGCGGTATATTTATTGCGTTCTATTTGCTGTTTCTGGTGATCATGGGAATTCCTATTATTGTCAGTGAATTTGCCATGGGGCGGGGCAGTAAATCCGGCATTGCAACTGCATTCACGATGTTGGAGCCGCAGGGGCAAACATGGCATAAATTCCGCTGGTTCTGTATGGCAGGCAGTTATATCCTGATGATGTTTTATACTGTGGCCTGTGGCTGGATGCTGTATTACGCTTATATGATGATCACCGGACAGGTGACCGGAATCAGTGCAGAAGCCATACCGCTGGTGTTTACCGATATGTTGGCAGATCCGCAGACAATGGTGCTCTGGATGACTATCACGATTGTTTTCTCCTTTGGTGTTTGTGCTATGGGCGTCCAGAGGGGTGTTGAACGGGTATCCAAATGGATGATGATCTGTCTGATCATTTTGATGGTAATACTGGCAGTAAATTCTGTCACTTTGGATGGTGCAATGGAAGGTGTCCGATTTTTCCTTGTTCCCGACTGGGAGCAGGTGCAGACAGTCGGACTGGATGCGGTGATTTTCGGTGCACTGACGCAGTCGTTTTTCACCCTCGGCATTGGCATTGGATCCATGGCCATTTTTGGCAGCTATCTTGACGATAAGCGCAGTTTGACCGGTGAGGCGGTGCATATTGTATTGCTGGATACCTTTGTGGCAATGACTGCAGGCTTTATTGTAATTCCCGCGTGCTTTGCCTATGGTATTGAGCCGAATTCCGGCCCTCCGCTTCTGTTTATTACCTTGACAAGCGTATTCAATGATATGCCGTTCGGCAGACTGTGGGGATCTGCATTCTTTGTATTCATGTCCTTTGCAGCTCTGTCCACTGTGATCACAATGTTTGAAAATCAAATCGCGTTTGGCATGGATATGCTGAACTGGAACAGAAAAAAGTCTGTTTTGACCAATTTGGCTGCAATGCTGGTTTTGGCTATGCCCGCGGCTCTTGGCTATAATATTCTGTCTGATATTCAACCGTTGGGGGCTGATTCTACGATTCTGGATTTTGAGGATTTCATTGTGTCCGACAACCTGCTGCCCATCGGCGGTGCGGTGATTCTTCTGTTCTGCACATCGAAGCATGGATGGGGATTCAAGCATTTCCTGTCTGAGGCCAATCGCGGTACTGGTTTGAAATTTCCTGCATGGGTCAGACTATATATGTCCTATGTGCTGCCTGTTGTTTTGCTTGTGTTGTATATCCGTGGGTTCCTGTCCAAAATTTCCAGCTTGTCTGCTGATGCCCGGTTAATTTGGATTGCTCTAGCGGCGGCATATATAGGTTTTACGGCATGGATCGTATGCAAAAAACGACCGAAGACAACAGAACAATGAGCAATATGAATTCCAATCTTAAACAGCTGACAAAACCACTATTGGCGTGGTACAGACAAAATGCCAGAGATCTGCCGTGGCGGCATACAGATGATCCGTATAGAATATGGGTGTCCGAAATCATGCTGCAGCAGACACGTGTGGCGGCAGTACTTGGGTACTACCACCGGTTTCTGTCTGCATTTCCAACAGTATATGAGCTGGCAAATGCACCGGAACAGCAGCTGATGAAGCAGTGGGAAGGGCTGGGCTATTATAGCCGTGCCAGGAACATGCAGAAGACTGCATTGCAGGTTGTCGAGCAATATGAAGGTGTGTTTCCGGAAACCTATGAAGAACTGCTGAAACTGCCGGGTGTTGGGGAATATACTGCAGGGGCTATTGCATCTGCTGCGTTCGGTGTGGCGGTTCCGGCAGTGGATGGTAATGTGCTGCGCGTGGTGAGCCGCATTTGTGAGTGCTATGACGATATTGCGGATACAAAAGTAAAAGCTGCATTTCGCCGGAAAATCGAGGAGATTTTGCCCGATAACAGAGAAGACATGCGTGTGTTTAATCAGGCACTAATGGAGCTTGGGGCTACAGTCTGTGTGCCCAACGGTGCACCGAAATGCGAGAATTGTCCTGCATGTGATTTTTGCAGAGCAAGACTCAGTGGAACGGTAGAAAAACTGCCTGTGAAAGCACCTAAAAAGGCAAGAAGGATCGAAGAAAAAACAGTGCTTGTTTTAGTGCGTGATGGTCAAATAGCTCTCCGTAAGCGGAGCGACAGTGGGCTTTTGGCGGGACTTTGGGAGTTTCCCAATACGGACTCCGTTTTGAATGAAACCGCAGTTTATGAATATTTAAAAAGCTGTGGTCTGAGCGTCCTTGACTGGAAAAAGCAGCTGAAGTCAAAGCATATCTTTACACATGTGGAATGGCGCATGACGGGCTATGTTCTTCAGGTAAGCGGGGAAGGACCCTGTGATTTGATCTGGGCGGACAGTGAAAGCTTTGCACAGTATGCATTGCCATCTGCGTTTGCTAAATTTACTGCTGAAGCACAGCAAATATTGAATCTAAAAGAATAAAGTAAGACGCCAGAAGCGATGCATTGCATCGCTTCTGGCGTCATTTTTTAAGTACATAAATGGAGTCAGCCACTTGTTTGGCCTGTTCAAAGCTATGAGTGACAAATACAACGGTTTTTCCTTTTGTATATCGTTTAATGAGTACAAGCATCTCATCGGCTAAAGTTTTATCCAGAGAGGAAAGCGGTTCATCAAACAGGAACAAATCACCGTTATAGGCCAATGCACGGGCCAGTGCAACTCTCTGACGCATACCGCCGGATAACTCAGAGGAATACTTGTGTTCTGCTCCCGCAAGACCAACTCTTCTTAACCATTCCTGCGCGAGGGGGAGTGTTGCGGGGGAGTCACCAAGAACAAGATTGACATTTTCTTCCGCAGTCAGCCACGGAATGAGACGAGGCTCCTGAAACATATAGGAAATTTTCTCTGCGCCAACTTTGACCTGCCCCGAACAGGGTTTTAGCTGCCCGGCAATCAGTTTCAGAACTGTTGTTTTACCGGAACCGGAGGGACCCATTAAAGCGGTGTGCTCACCATTGGAAACGGTCAGTGCGAAGTTTTCCAGAACAGAAGCGCTGCCAAATTTTACAGTAACATTCTTGAGCTCAATCATGGGCACTTACCTCGCTGTTATATTTTTGTCCCAACTTTTTCACAAACTTCATGAGGATTGTTTCGATGAGCAAGCTGATGCAGATGACAACCAACGTCCAAGCAAACAAGTCGGTGGTCTCCATGTACATCTTGGATTCGTAAATCATTTTGCCGATAGAAAGCACAGGGACGGTTAGGACTTCCGCTGCGATGCCGGCTTTCCAGCCAATGCCGATTGAAGTTTGTATAGCAGAAAGGAAGTAGGGCATCACACTCGGAAGCACAATGCGTTTGTATCGAATATGTCTGGGAATACAGTAAATGTCTGCCATTTCCATGAGTGTGCTGTCGATATTGCGCAGCCCTGCACTGACATTATTCCAGACAACAGGAAGTACCATGAGACCGGAGATTACAATGGGGACATTATCTCTGCCGATCCAGATCAAGGCTAGAATAATGAATGAGGCTACGGGCGTGACCTTTACTACGGTGAGAACAGGAGAGAGCAGTTCTTTCAGAAGATTGCTGTAATGAGTGACCGATGCAAGTACGATACCAAGAATAATTGCAGCCAAAATACCTAATGAGATGCGAACTAGAGAGAGCAGTGTGATCTTCCAGAAGTCGCGAATTAGAAGCAACTCAAAAATGCGCACAAAAACACTGACCGGAGAGGGCAGGAGCAGAGACTTTTGCATGACCTCTGCTGCGGCTGCCCAAATTCCGATCCAGAACAGTATTATGACTATTTTTCGAATAATACTGCGTGTGTTCATAGATTAGTTTGCGTAGTAGAAGTCTTCACCGGGAATAGCACCGCCGATGGAAGAGGGCTGAGTTTCAAGCATGATATTCAGGAATGCTTCCATAGGCTGCTTCATGTCTTCTCCGGTAATGAAGCACAGATTGCAGTTGGGGATCGCTTTGACTGCCACAGCGCCCTTTGCGAAAACACCGCTGCTTTCAATGACAGTGGCAACATCTGCGCCATCTTCAGTCAGAAAACTGATAGAGGCACCGTAGGCTTCCAGAAAAGCAGCAACTTCGTTGGGATGATTCTCGGCAAATTCTTTGCGAACGACTACGCAGCCCTGCACCAGAGAGCCTTCAGCGGAAACCTTATCCCATTCTTCAGTCAGGTCCAGTGCAGTGACCAGCTTATCATTGGAGGACATTGCAATCGTCAGCATGGGTTCAGGCAGAACAGCGATGGAAACCTCACCGGCAGCAACTGCGGTACGCAGATCAGCAGGCTGAGCATAGGTGTTGTCAATGATAATATCTTCACCCACCTTCAGACCGTTCTGTTCGCACAGATAAGTAAAGATGAAAGTGGGGTTCTGTGCGGGAGCATAGACGGTCTGGCCCTTCAGGTCCTCAAAAGAAGACACAGAGACAGTATCATCGGTGACCAGATACAAAACGCCAAGCGTATTCAGTGCCAGAAGCTGCACTTCACCCTCAGTTTTGTTATAGACGACGGAAGCTGCGTTGGTGGGCAGAGCTGCGATGTCAGCGGTGCCGTTGATGAGAGCTGCAGTTACATTGGATGCATCGGCTTCGACAGAGAAATTATAATTAAGCGCAGCATTGCCTTCCGCTGCATCGGAAATCAGCTTTGCCATACCAAAGCCCGTTGTGCCGTTGAGCACCATGACATTGACGGGCAGCTCGGTGTCGAGAGTGACTTCTTCAGAAGCATCGGAGCTGTTGCTGCATGCTGCCATGGACAGGATCATGGTAAATACCAGCAGCATTGTGATAACGAGCTTAGACCAGTTTTTCATTTTCATACCTCCAGGTTTGTTTTGATGTTTGAGTAAGTGGCCTTTGCGGTAACACCTTTCAGTCGGCCGATTTTACCGGACATAGCACTGATACAGTCCTGCGGTGCTTCCATGACCGCGCAGATAATATTGATGCCGCGGGTGCGATAGGGGAGACCGAAACGCCCGATCATGTACTGTCCGTATTCGTGAAGGATCGCATTGAGTTGTTCAACGGAATTGGTATCCTCTACGATAATACTGATGACGGCGATTCTGGCTTCCATATCTATACCTCCGATAAAAAGACAGCCATGCTCTGAGGGCATGGCTGTGCTGTAAGCATATATAGCAGGCCTTTCACCTCAGAAAGCATTTGGTGTCAGTGAATATAAAGTACTTTGCCGAAAGATTACTTGCGGCTTAGTAACTGTATTATGACATAAACTGGGGTCTGATGCAATATGTGTCTGAAAAATAACTTTTTGTATTTTGCACAAA
>JAGBAT010000035.1 GCA_017938835.1 Oscillospiraceae bacterium
GCAGAAGCGGCCTGTTTTTAACTCTTTTCAGAGAAGCATAGCACATTATACATATTTTTACAGTTTTTTCTACACTTTGAAATTGAAAAAAGTTTAGCAGAGCGTGTCAAACCATGTTAAAATAAATATATCTGAATATTATGGGAGGTTATTTCATGAAACGAGAATTAACTCCGGAAATGATAGAAGCAAAGCGCCAGGAAATCTATCACACCCTGACGGATCCTACTACCAGCCATGAGCAAAAGGTGACCTATCTGGCCCGCAATGCAGAAAATATGCTGACTGTTCTGGATGAACCGGACGAACTGGACGAACTCATGCGCAGCGATGATTCTGTCCGCTGTATCTGCAACCTGAACGAAGGGGAAGCACCTTACCGTCCCCGCTATATCTGCATCGACTTTCCCAAATTCCTGCGGGAAGGCTCTGCGTTCCTGCAGCTTGGGCCTGCAAAGGATTTCGATGAGGCACTGACCAATCTGATGATCATGTATCACAACATCCCCAGTATTACCAATTACCCGGTATATGTGGGTGACTTGGATGAGCTGCTGGACCCCTATATCACTGACCTCAGTGATGAACAGGTGAAGAAGAGTCTGCGCAACTGGCTGACCATGATCGACCGTACGATTCTGGACTCTTTCTGCCATGCGGACATCGGACCTAAGGCTACCCGTCTGGGGTACCTGCTGATGGAAGTAGAGGGCGAACTGGAGAATGCAGTGCCCAACCTGACCATGCGCGTGGCTGCAGACACCCCTGACGAATTTGTAATGGCGGGGGTCAAGTGTGCACTGAAGACTGCAAAGCCCAGCTTCGCCAATGACCGGATGTTCCGTGGTGAATTGGGTGACGATTATTGTGTTGCCAGCTGTTACAACGGTCTGTACAAGGGCGGCGGCTCCTATACCCTGTGCCGTCTGCTTCTGAGCAACATCGCCAAGCGCGCAGACAACATTGAACATTTTAAGACGGTCGTACTGCCTCATGTCTGCGATGTTATGGCCCGCTACATGGATGAGCGTATTCGCTTCCTGGTAGAGGACAGCGGCTGGTTCCGCGACAGCTTCCTGGTTACTGAAGGTTTTGTACAGCGCGAAAAGTTCACTGCTATGTATGGCATGGTGGGTATGGCTGAATGTGTCAACACTCTGCTGGAAAAGGAAGGTAAGTCCGGGCGCTTCGGCCACAGCGCAGAAGCCGATCAGCTGGGCGTTGAGATCATGGAGATCATCAACGAATTCAACAACAATCATTACAATCCCTACTGCGAAGCAACCGGCGGACATTTCCTGCTGCACGCTCAGGTAGGCATTGATTCAGACCAGAACACATCTCCCGGTACCCGTATTCCAATCGGGGAAGAACCGGACGAACTCATCGACCACTTGCAGAACATCAACCTGTTCCACAAGTATTTCCCCTCTGGCACCGGCGATATTTTCCCTGTGGACCTCACCGTTCATAAGAATCCTCAGTTCGTGCTGGACATTATCCGGGGTGCGATGCGGATGGATATTCGTTATCTGTCCTTCTACAGCAGCGACAGCGATGTGATCCGTGTGACCGGCTATCTGGTCAAGCGAAGCGAAATGGAAAAGCTGGATGCGGGCAATAATGTCCGTCAGAACACTACGGGTCTGGGCCTGGCTGCTTCACACAACTGCAAGATTTTGGATCGCCGCGTCAGATGAATACCGTGATCACTGCAGCAGTCAACAAAATCATCCCGTTCAGTTCCGTGGATGGCCCCGGCAACCGCACTGCCATTTTTCTGCAGGGCTGCAACTTCAACTGCCAGTACTGTCATAACCCGGAGACCATCAATAACTGCATCCACTGCGGTTTCTGTGTGAAATACTGCCCCACAGGAGCGCTGCAAATCAAAGACGGTCGGGTGCAGTACGATATTGCAAAATGTGTGCTGTGCGATGAATGTTTCAAGCACTGCCGCAACGGCGGATCGGCACGCGTCCGGGACATGACAGCACAACAGGTGATGGCTGAGGTGCAGCGGAATATGCCCTTCATCCGAGGCATCACTGTCTCCGGTGGGGAATGTACCCGTTGGCGTGATTTTCTGGTAGAGCTGTTGACGCTGGCGAAGGAAAAAGGCCTGCATACGCTGCTGGATTCCAATGGGAGCTATCTGTTTGAAACAGACCCCACCCTGATGGCAGTCGCTGACGGCGTGATGCTGGATGTGAAGGCGTGGAACGGGGAAGAGCATGTCCGTGTTACCGGGCAGCCGAATGATACGGTGCTGCGCAATCTGCGCTGGCTGGCAGAAAACCGTAAGCTCACAGAGGTGCGTACGGTGGTGGTACCGGAATTGTTTGACTGTGAAGAAACTGTTCGTAATGTCAGTGCCATGCTGCGGGAAACCGGCAGTCTGGACACAAGATATAAAATCATCTGCTACCGCTCCAACGGAGTGCGGGAGCAGTACCGTCATCTGAAGAGCCCCTCGGTAGACACCCTGCAATCTCTGGCAGAGATTGCAGCCGAATACGGACTTAAAGATGTTGTCATTATATGATTCGATTGACCTCCTGCCAGGCTCAATCGATAGCAGCCCCGCCATACGGCGATGGCTGTGCAGACTTTTTGCGTGCACTCGCTTCGCTTGCACACTGAAAAGCCTGATTTGTGTTTTCGTTTCGCACATGTCGGCACGGGAAACCGGATTTAAATTTGTTTGCACCTGTGGCACAAATTATGCGAAGCACACTCAAAATCAAATTGTCCGTAATGTTTCCAAAGGGGAGAAAAATTTTCTGCAGAAGCGTTGCCGGGCACAGTTGTTTCAAACCGTGTTCTGTGAGTTCGGTTTGAAAAAGGGAGGTAATTGTAAAGTGTCTAAAGAACATGTGGACCTGAACACCAAGGTAGTCGAGATGCGGAATATCGTCAAAAAGTTTGGCGACTTTACTGCAAACGACGGCGTACAGCTCACCGTACATAAAGGTGAGATTCATGCCATTCTCGGCGAAAACGGTGCAGGCAAATCCACCTTGATGAACCAGCTGTACGGCTTGTACAAACCCACCAGCGGCGATATCATCATCAATGGTCAGAAGCTGGAAATGAACAACCCCAAAGATGCCATTGCCGCCGGTATCGGCATGGTGCACCAGCATTTTATGCTGGTTCCGCCTTTTACCGTCACCGAAAACATCGTTCTGGGTACGGAACCCATGAAGGGTACTGTGGTAGACATGGCTACCGCTCGCAAGAATGTTGTTGAGCTGTCCGAAAAGTTTGGTCTGGCTATTGACCCTGATGCAAAGATCGAGGATATTTCCGTCGGTATGCAGCAGCGCGTTGAGATTCTGAAGGCACTGTATCGCGGTGCAGAGATCCTGATCCTGGACGAACCCACTGCATCTCTGACTCCGCAGGAAATTCAGGAACTGATCCATATTATGAACAACCTGACTGCGGAAGGAAAGAGCATCATTATCATCACCCACAAGCTGAAGGAAATCAAGGCTTCCGCAGACTACTGCACCATCATCCGCATGGGCAAGTACATTGACACTGTGGATGTTGCTGAGTGTTCCGAAGACGAGCTGGCTTCTATGATGGTAGGCCGCCAGGTCACATTTAAGGTTGACAAGCCCGAGCAGGAACCCGGTGACGTAGTATTGGATGTCAAGAACCTCCACGGCGTTGACTATCGTGATATTGAGATCCTCAAGGGCCTGAACCTGCAGGTTCGCAGAGGTGAGATCGTCGGTATCGCAGGTATTGACGGCAACGGTCAGACCGAGCTGGTGGAGATCATTACCGGTCTGCGCAAAGCAACTGAAGGCTCTGTTGCCGTAAATGGTGTGGATATTTACAATAAGCCTCCCCGCGTTGGTTTTGTGAACGGCGTTTCCAGTATTCCCGCTGACCGCCAGAAGCATGGTCTGGTTCTGGACTTCTCTGTAGAGGACAACCTGATCCTGCAGAATTATAAGGAACCCAGATTCTCCCGAAAAGGTCGCCTGAACCGCGAGTCGATCCGCAAGTTTGCATCTGAGTGCATTGAAAAGTACGACATTCGCCCCAGAAAGAGCGAAGGCCGTCCTGCGGGTACACTGTCCGGCGGTAACCAGCAGAAGGTCATCATTGCCCGTGAGGTGGAAAACGATAAGGATCTGCTGATCGCTGTCAACCCCACCCGCGGTCTGGACGTTGGTGCCATCGAATATGTCCACAAGTACATTGTGGAACAGCGCAATAAGGGCAAGGCAGTTCTGCTGGTTAGCTTTGAACTGGATGAAATTATGAGCCTGTCCGATGTCATCGACGTTATTTACGACGGCAAGATCGTTGACAGAGTCCCCGGCAAGCTGGCAGATGAAAATGAATTGGGTCTGATGATGGCCGGAGGTAAGAAGAATGGATAAGAAAAAATCTCTGATCGATGTTATCGCGGATAACAAACTGATCCATACTCTGCTGGCGATCGTGATTGGCTTTATTGTTGGCGCAATATTCATGGTGGTCATGAATGTTTCTGTCAGCTCTGCGTATGGCAAGCTGTTCAGCAGTGTGTTCAGCAGCATTAAGAATATTTCCTACTGTATTGTTTACGCAACGCCCTATATTGTTGTTGGCCTGTCTGTGGCCTTCTCCTTCAAGACCGGTGTGTTCAACATCGGTGCAGAAGGTCAGTTCGTTGTAGGCGCCATGGCTGCCTGCTGCATTGCGATCCTGTGCGGTAATCTGCCTTCCGTCATTCTGATTCCCCTGTGCTTCATCGCTTCTATGATCGCAGGTGCAGTCTGGGGTGTCATCGTTGGTGTTCTGAAGACCAAGTGGGGCATCAATGAAGTGCTTTCCATGATCATGTTCAACTGGATCGCATTCTATCTGTCCAACTATATTGCGACGATTCCCGCCATCCATAGTGACGGTACCTCCAACGCAACCAAGAC
>JAGBAT010000036.1 GCA_017938835.1 Oscillospiraceae bacterium
CCTGTTGCAATATTATAGAAAAAGACAAAGGGCAGACCCCATACATAAATATCCAGGTAAAGCTTGGAATCGTCGAATACTTCCGGCGGGGTGTTGATCAGCCGGAGGAGGGCATCACCGAAAATGATGCCGATACTCATTAAAACTACACAGACGACTGCGCTGGAGATCATTGCGGAGGAAACTGCGGTTTTCATTTTGCCATATTCTTTCGCGCCGAATAGCTGAGATACGATCACAGAGCACCCCATATTACAGCCAAATGCAAATGCGATGAAAATCAATGTGATCTCATAGCTGTTCCCCACGGCAGCAAGGGCATTTTCACCGATGAACTTACCGGCGACAAGGCTGTCGGCAATGTTGTAGAGCTGCTGAAAAATAATACTGCCGAACAATGGCAGACAGAATTTCCACAGAACTGTTTCGGGCTTTCCGATGGTCAGATCTTGGTTCATGTTTTGCACCCTCTTGCGATTTAATTTCCTGTGCATTATAATACTTGCAAAACCATGTGTAAAATATATATTTTGCATTATATATATGTCAATTTAGTATGCGAGGTAGATGATGAATCTCAGTTACGACTATTACCGCGTTTTTTACCATGTAGCAAAGTGCCGGAGCATCACACAGGCTGCGGCAGTTTTGCAAAGCAATCAGCCGAATGTTACCCGTACGATCAAAAATCTGGAAAGCGCGCTCGAGTGCGTCCTGTTCACGCGTTCCCGACAGGGGGTTCAGCTCACTCCGGAGGGAGAGAAGCTGTTTGAACATATCCGTATCGCTTTTGAGCACATTGAGGCCGGAGAAAAAGAGCTGGAGCTGGACAGAACTTTGCAGCGCGGGACGGTCTCCATCGGCACAACAGATATTGCGCTGTATTGTCTGCTGCTGCGGGTTCTCAAGGAATATCGGCAGGACAATCCCAATATACGGATCCGTATTTTTGCACAATCCACGCCGCAGGCAGTTTCTATGCTGCAGAGTGGTCTGGCAGATCTGGCGATCATAACAACGCCGGTGGAGATCCCGGATACACTGGACAGTACGGTGATTATGGAATTCGAGGATGTTGCTGTTTGTGGTTCTGCATTTTCATATCTTGCGGATAAACAGTTGTCATTTGAAGAACTTGCCGGATTGCCCTTGATTTGTCTGGGAGAGCACACAAAAACATATGAATTTTATTCTGGCCTGTTTTCAAAACGGGGGATTCCCTTTGCTCCCAGCGTGGAAGCTACCGCAGCAGACCAGATACTGTCCCTGGTCAGAAATGATCTTGGAATTGGTTTTGTTCCAAAACCCTTTCTGGAAAGCAGCGAGTTTCAGGAGACGCTTCATATTTTGCAGCTGGGGGAAAGGATCCCTGTCAGAAAAATCTGCCTTGTCAAACGGGGTGGACTTCCTCTGAGTATTGCGGCGCAAAAGCTGGAAGAGATGATTCTTGCAAAAGCCAATTGATACAAAGAAAACGCCTCGCAGAGTTTCGTCTGTAAGGACGAAATAAGATTCAATCCATCGTGTTAGCGGGGATGTCTCTGTCAAAATGCTCCGCAGGAGTATTTTGACAGACTCAAAAACGGCACACTCTACGGAGTGTGCCGTTTTATGCATCAGAATTTGGGGTTAATCTTCTTCCACAGGCTGCGAAGCTGCTTTTTATGATGACACAGCTTTTCAGGGCAGTGCAGACAGTTCAGACAAGCATTGGTGGTGATGGAGAAACGTTCGGGATAACGGTGGACTACATATTCCCACCGTGCCAGCAGGATCAGTGCCAGCCCCAGCAGGCTCAGGCCATACCAGCCGCCGACAAAAATCATAGGTGTCCACATCATAGGGAAATCCCAGTTGTAAATGCGGCATGTGGTGCAGCAGCGGTTCTTCATAAACCAACTTTGGAAGGGACAGAAAAACAGAATACAGATCATGTCGCATACGGAGTAGAATAGACACAGCAGAAACATGAAGCCTGTATCGACGATACCCTTGAAATACAGCCACCCGAATATAGCATTCAGTGCGATCCATGCTGCTGCCACGGCGAAAGTGGATTTCCATGTATCCAATTTGAAGTTTGTCAGGTCAGCTCCGGTAGGCTGGTAATTCTTTTTGAACACTTTCTGGCAGCCCATACTTTTGATGGCAGAGGGGAAGAAGCGAGAGATGATCTCCGCTGCTCCCAAAACCCAGACAATCATCAAAAATAGACTGTCGGCCTCATGCCCAAAGGGGGCGCTGGGGTTCCTGTGCCACTGAGTCACATACAGGTAGATGCCATTCAGGAACAGCAGGCTGCGGAGAATGAGTTTGCAATAATGGTTGAGAGAGACGCGAGTTAGTTTCTTCATGGGTCATGCCTCGGATATAACAAATCTTCTGCTTGATTCAAGCATTTCTGCTATTATATCCCTCAAATTGTCAGCAAGCAAGCATTTCTGCATGATCAACGAAAAAAGGACGGAGACATCTCCGTCCTTTTTATGATGCGATTACTTTTGTCAGATCCTGTGCCCAGGTGCCGCTGCGCACCATGAAGAAACCCAGCAGGCACTTGACCAATTCCGGCAGCTGGCACATTGCATACAGCTGCAGCATGGGAAGTCCGGTGAAGCGGGACAGGCACCATGCCAGCGGGATACATACCGCCCAGACGAACACGCTGTCGAACAGCATGGTGATCATGGTCTTGCCGCCGCAGCGGAGGGTGAAGTAACAGGAGTGGGTAAACGAAACCAGCGGCAGACAGCAGCTCATGATCATCAGCATCTGTGTTGCCAGATGGCGGACGTCCTCCGTGGTATTGTACAGTTTAGGGAAGATAGGGGAACACACTGCCATGATGATGCCGCAGACGGCAGCCACCAGCGTTGCAAAGGTGATGAGCTTGACGGCATGATCCTTTGCTTTCTCAATCTCGCCTGCCCCCAGCTTCTGACCGACAATGATACCAACGGAGTTGCCCAGCGCGAAGGCGATGATCGTGAACAGCTGCCAGACAGTCTGGCAGATCTGATAGGCAGCCACAGCGGACAGGCCTCTGGTGGAGTAACACTGTGCCATAACGGTCATACCCAGAGACCAGAATGTTTCATTGAACAGCAGCGGCAGACCTTTCAGCGCAATGCGCTTGACCAGTGTCATAGGAATATACAGGCTGCGCCAGACACCCTGGATAAAGCTGTACCGGGTTGCATGGGTATGTGCCCAGAATACCAGAATAATACATTCGGCAGTGCGGGCCATGAGGGTCGCAATGGCTGCACCCCGTACACCCAAAGCGGGAGCACCGAATTTACCGAAGATCAGGATGTAGTTGAAGGTCACATTCACCAGAATAGCGGCCACACTGGCGGCCATGGGGACAACGGTGTGTCCGCAGCCGCGCAGAGTATCACCATAAATCTGTGTCAAGATGAATGGGAAAACCGTCCACAGCATAATCTTCAGATAGGACAAGGACTCCTGACGGCATAGGGCAATGTCCGATACTTCATCTTCGTGGAGAAACAGTTCGATGAGCTGGCTGCCGCGGGTGGAAAACAGGATAGCAGCCACGCAGGCCAATACGATCGTGATGAGAAATTTAAAACGCATGGTGTAGCGAATACCGTCATCATCACCCTTCCCGTAAAACTGGGAGGTAAAAATGCCGGCACTGGACACGCCGCCGAATACGGTCAACTGGAAGACGAACAGCAGCTGATTGGCAATGGAAACGCCGGTCATGGACTCGGTACCAAGACTGCCCACCATCAGGTTGTCCAGCAGATTCACGCAGCTGGTCAGCCCGTTCTGTACCATCAGCGGCAAGGCGATCACCAGTGCCATTTTATAAAATTCTTTGGTTCCAAATAGCTTTTTCATTGTACACCTCAATATAGTAAAGGAGATGATACCATAAGATTTGATTTAAAGCAAGCTCAGTAAGTGCTTTACTGCGGGACTCTGAGAGTCCTTCTGATAGACAAGCATGGTGCGGGCAGTGCTGTGGAAGCCGCGGATGGGGACATAGGCCAATCCATCAATGCCCATCTGCTGCATGGTCTCCGGGACAACGCTGACAGCCAGACCGGAGCTGACGAACATGGCAAGGGAATAAAAATCATCAATGTAGTACCGCTTATTGCCGCTCATACCAAGGTGGGAGTACATCTGCAGGATCTGGCTGGCAGTGGTCTGGTTGTCCTGTGCACGATTGAGCACGATGGGGAGGCTGGCCAAGTCTTTGCGGTCGATCATTTCCTTTTTTGCCAGCGGATGGTCGGCGCTGATCATCAGCACACACTTGGCGTTGGAGAGTTCTGTAGAGGTCAGCCAGTCGCTGAGCTCTACGCCAAATTCACAGATGACAGCCACATCCACCTTGCCGGAGCTGACTTCACCCAGCAGTATCTGATTGCTGGCGAAGCGGAAGTCGATCTGGGGGTCGGGACAGGCCAGACAGTACTTTTTGACCAATTGGGTAGCATTCCACAGCTCGTATGCGCCGGCATAGCCAATGGTAAGGCTGGTACCGTGTCCGCCAGCTACCTTCTGTCCCTGTGTGACTGCGGTTTGATACTGCGCCATGAGCTTCTTACACTGTCGGTAATATTCCATACCTGCGGGGGTCAGAGTTACACCTCGTTTACCACGGTTGAACAGCTGAAATCCCAGCTCCCGTTCCAGCTGTTTGATCTGCTGGCTGACGGCGGTCTGAGAAATGTGATGAACTTCTGCGGCTTTGGTGAAGTTCAGATGCTCTGCTGCAGACAGAAAAATGGGTAATCGCTGAATACTCATAGAGATCGACCTTTCTGAAATAGTTCTATGACATCATTTTATCCATAAGGAAAACTTATGACAAGGCAAAATTTTCGTATTAGACATTGAAGTATAAAAATGTTACAATATTAACAAGTTAGTGCGATTTTAGTTCGCAAATTTTATTCATTCTAAATAGGAGGAAACATTATGAGATTTGAAAACAAAGTTGTCATCGTCACCGGTGCAAGCTCCGGTATTGGTCGTGCAACTGCAAAGCTGTTTGCGATGGAAGGCGCAAAGGTCGTTGCTGCTGCACGTCGTTTTGAACGTCTGGAAGCTCTGCGTGATGAAGTTGCAGCTGCCGGTGCAGCAGGTCTGATTCTGCCCCTGCAGACCGATGTCCGTGATCCGGCACAGATCGACCGCATGTTTGATGTCGCTCTGGCAGAGTTCGGCCATGTTGACGTTCTGGTTAACAATGCAGGCCTGCTGGACGGTCAGCTGCCCATCCACGAAACTTCTCAGGAAGTTTATGATATGCTGTATGAAACCAACCTGAGAGCGGTTTATCTGGGCTGCCAGAGAGCAATCAAGATCTTCCTGGAACAGGGCACTCCCGCAAACATCGTCAATGTGGCATCTGCGGCTTCTCTGCGCGGTCTGAAGGGCGGCTGCATGTATGTTATGACCAAGCACGCTGTTCTGGGCATCACCCGTAATATTTCCGCTTCCTTCTACGAAAAGGGCATCCGCTGCAACTGCATCGAACCTGCAAATATCCGCACCGAAATCAATAAGGTTCCTCGTGATCTGGGTATCGGTATTCTGGAATGGCAGATGCGCGCAGGCAATGCTGCTCCTCTGCACACCATCACCAGACCCGGCGAAAAGAAGCCCATTCTGGGTACTCCCGAAGACTGTGCAAACCTCATCACCTTCCTGGC
>JAGBAT010000037.1 GCA_017938835.1 Oscillospiraceae bacterium
CAACGACTCCGCCATCAAGATCATCCGGGAGCTGAAGATCGAAGTCGGCTGCAATGTACCGCAGGGCACCGTCTTCACTGTGACCTTCCCCATTTGGAAAGGAGGAGCTTCCTCATAAGCATATTGGATAAATTGCCGACTCCCAGCAGGTCGGTGCATGATATTTATGAAATTACGCCGGAATTTCTTCGTGAGCAGGGCGTTGAGCTGCTGCTGATGGATCTGGATAACACCCTGTCTCCCTACATTGTGGATGATGCAACAGATGGGCTGAAAGCGTGGATCGAAGACCTGAAGCAGGGAGGAATCGAGCCCTTTATTTTCTCCAATAATAAAGGAGACCGCCCCGCCATGTTTGCTGAGCAGCTGAACGTAGAGTTTGTGAAGCTGGCAAAGAAACCCCGTCAGGGCATGCTGCACACAGTGCTGGAGCAGAAGGGCAAGACCCCTGCGCAAACTGCCATCATCGGCGACCAAATCTATACGGATGTGCTGTGTGGAGCCATCGGCGGCCTGTACTCCATCGTCGTCCGGCCGATCTTGCTGCACAACCCGCTTCATGCACTTCGCTATGGGGCAGAATTTCCTTTTAGAATTTTTGCAAAACAGAAAGGATAAGTTTTTATGACAAATCTGGAAAGACTGAAAAATAGAATCGCCGCATCTGAACTGGACGGTGTGCTGCTGATCAATCCGGATAACCGCTTTTTTGCAACCGGTTTCCACAGCACTGCAGGCACCGCGATCGTAACTGCTGATGATGCATGGTTCATTACCGACTCACGCTATATTGAAGCTGCCACCAATGCAGCAGCAGGCCGTTATCAGGTACGTCTGCACAATGCGCAGAACACCATGAACGACCAGATCAAGGCCATCGTGGCGGAAGCGGGTATCCAGAATTTGGGCGGCGAAGCATCCCGTCTGAGCTATGAGGAATATACCAATCTGGAGGCACTGGTGGGTATGAAGATGATCCCCTGTCAGGACATGCTGGATGAGCTGCGTGCCCAGAAGAGTGATGAGGAGATCGTCCTTATGCAGAAAGCACAAGACATCACCGATGAGGCCTTTGCCCATATTCTCACCATCCTGCGCCCCGGTATGACTGAAAAACAGGTGGCGGCGGAGCTGGTGTATGCCATGATGAGCCGCGGTGCGGAAAAGGTCAGTTTTGACCCCATTGTCGTAGCCGGTGCACGCTCCAGTATGCCCCACGGCGTGCCCTCTGATAATGCCATCAAGGAAGGCGACTTCGTCACCATGGACTTTGGCTGCATGTACGGCGGTTACTGCTCGGACATGACCCGTACCGTTGCAGTTGGCTATGCCACTGAGGAAATGCGCAAGGTGTATGACGTGGTTCTGCAGGCTCAGCTGGCAGGTATTGCTGCTTCCAAGGCAGGCGTTCTGGGGAAAGATGTGGACAGGGCAGCCCGCGATGTCATCGACGCAGCAGGCTACGGTGACTGCTTTGGTCATGGCTACGGGCACTCTCTGGGGCTGGAGATCCACGAACCCCCCTATGCTTCTCCCTCTGGTAATGTACCCATGCCGGAAGGCTGCGCATGCTCCGCTGAACCCGGTATTTATCTGCCCGGCAAGTTTGGCGTACGCATTGAAGACGTGGTCATTTTCCGTGAAAATGGCTGCGATGTCCTGACAAAATCCCCGAAGGAACTGATTATTGTATAAAACCCCTTGCAATAAAAGGAAATTTCATGTAGAATAAAGCGAATAATTTCAGTAAATTCTTTTTAACATAAAAATTGTTTGGAGGATATAATTATGGCAATTACCGCAGGCGATATCAGAAACGGCGTAACCTTTGAATACGAAGGCAATGTTATGCAGGTTATCGAATTCCAGCACGTTAAGCCCGGCAAGGGTGCTGCATTCGTTCGTACCAAGATGAAGAACGTGATCACTGGTGCTGTTACCGAAACTTCTTTCAACCCCACCGCTAAGTTTGAAGAAGCAGTCATCGAACGCAGAACCATGGAATACCTGTACAATGACGGCGACCTGTACTACTTCATGGATCCCGAAACCTATGACCAGATCCCCATCGCTCCCTCTGACCTGGGCGACAACTTCAAGTTCGTCAAGGAAAACATGGAATGTATGATCCACTCCTACAAGGGTAAGGTATTCAAGGTAGAACCTCCCACCTTCGTCGTTCTGCGTGTTACCGACACCGACCCCGGCTTTGCAGGCAACACCGCTACCAACGCTACCAAGCCTGCAACTCTGGAAACCGGCGCAGAAATCAAGGTTCCTCTGTTCATCGAAGTAGATGAACTGGTACGCGTCGATACCCGCGACGGCAGCTACCTGGAACGAGCAAAGTAATTGAAACTTTAGAATTCAAAAGGCCACCTTTGGAGGTGGCCTTTTTTATAAAAACGTCATCAAAGCCCGGCGTAGCGGGTTCGATGGCAAGCGACATGGAATTTGTGAGGACGATATGGAACGTAATGAACAGTTGGAATCCATCCGCGCATTGATTGCACAGGGCGATACCGCAGCGGCCATGACAGGCATGCTGGATACCATTACTGCACTGATGGATGAAGTAGATATTCTGAATGTACAGCTGGAAACCCTGCTGGACTGCATGGGTGGCGATGAGGACGAATATCCTCTGGATGACGAGTGCAGTTATGTAGTCACCTGCAGCCAGTGCGGCTGTCTGCTGGAAGTAGACAGCGAACTGATCGAAGATGAAGAGGCGGAGCTGTCCTGCCCTCAGTGCGGCGCAGTTTTGGAATTTTGAGTGTCTTTTTGCCCGTTGTTGGCAGAACTCATCTCAATATGAGAAGTTGCATAAGTTTATGGAAAATAATTGGCGAAAATGCAGCTTTACAAAGTAAAATGGCTTTGTTAAAATAAAAACGAGCTGAAAAGCGAATTGCTGGAATTTTAGGAGGAAAAAAGTATGAAATGTCCCAAGTGCGGCGCAGATATGGTTACCGATAACCACCGCAGATACCCTGTTGAAATGTGCTACTACTGTGGCTACATGGAAGGTCAGAACATTGAGATCGATAACAGCATGAAGATCACTGCAATTCAGACCTTCGGCAGAATGAATTGTGACTCTATGGCTCTGTTCCTGTCCCAGTGCGACTTCAAGGGCGGCACTCAGGAAGACATCCGCAAGTGGCTGGATGAACCCCTGCACCCCTACATCGCAAGCGAAAGAAACCTGTAATACATAAGCGAAAGAGTTCCGCACCAACGGTGCGGAACTCTTTTGCTTATGCTCAATCACAGTGAGTATACAGTCTGCTGCTGTGCCCAATGCCGGAGGCAGAGACGGTTTTTCAACAGCAAACGCCACCCCTGCGGATGGCGTTTGCTGTTTTACTTATGATAATCTTCCAGCCTCTTGATACTGCCGGTGACAGTCTCAGCGGTCAGCACATAGTCCAGCGCTTCCTGCGGCGTGTTGCAGACCTTGAACAGGTCAAGACAGTTTGCACTCATAAAACCTTCGTCCACGGTATTCTGGAGCATGGCGTTCATGGGGCCGTAGTAGCCTCTGGTGTTCAGCATAGCCATGGGCTTGCCGTGACGGCCCAGCTGCTTCAAGGTCAGCATCTCAAAGAATTCTTCGTAGGTGCCGATGCCGCCGGGAAGTACAATGAAAGCGTCGGATTCTTCTTCCATAATGGCCTTGCGTTCCCGCATGGTTTCTGTGTAAATGAAGCGGGTGCAGTGGGGATACAGGATACCCGGTTCGTCAAAAAAACGGGGAGCCACGCCGATGATGCCACCGCCGCCTGCGTGTACGCCGCGGGCTGCGGCACCCATCAGGCCGCCCTGACCACCGCCGAATACCAGAGTGTGCCCTCCCTGTGCGATGAGCGTGCCGAGGGTTTCGGCTTCGGTGAAATATTCCTGTGCCAGCTTATCACTGGATGCACCGTAAATACAAATTTTCATGGAGTACCTCCGAGGACGCTTTATCGATTGATAACCGTGATCTGCAGGCCTTCCATGATGTCCAGTGCCTTTTCGTTGGTGGCGGGGTCAGCACAGGCGGTGCAGCTGGCGTCTACGATAACTTCTGCTTCGGGCAGTGCGGTCTTAACGAGGATCGCGTTGCTCAGCACACAGATGTTGGATACCAGACCCACCAGTTCCACCTGAGCATACTGCTCTTCCTCGCAGATCTCCACCAGTTCCAGCGAACCGAAAGTGGGCTTCTCGATGACGATGTCACGATCGCCGCAGGCATCAGCGGTTTTGCCATAGACCTCCCAGCCCTCGGTGTTGCGGATGCAGTGGGGGATGGGCAGCTTCTTGCCCTCCTGAGTCTTCAGGTAATTGTTCTTGTGTGTATCCTGTGTGTAAATGACATGGGCATCCTTTTCCTTGTGGTACTGCTTGACCTTTGCGGCAATGCGTTCGTCCAGCAGTTCGGCACCGGCAAACCCCAGTGCGCCATTTACAAAATCATTTTGATAGTCAATGACAACCAGCAGCTTCTTCATACTTTATTTCTCCTTTCGGGGCATGCCTGCTTCAAACCACTTGAAAGTCATGGGCCAGATGATACCGGCAAACAGGATCATGACGAAATAACGGATGGCGTGTGCGGATGCGTGACCGTTCAGCAAAGCCAACAGAGGAGCCTTCAGACCACTCTTGAGACCCAGTGCAATACCGCCGCCTACGACGACTTTGATGATCTGCGCCTTCAGGGGGGCAGCGGTGGGCCAGTGCAGCTTGGTGCGGTCGAAGTGATACACTAGCAGCAGACCAATGGCACAGGCGAAGATCTCCCAGCTGTGCTTCAGTGCGGATTCGTAATTTTCCATATCCAGATCAGCAGGGAACTCAGCCAGATACAGGTAGGCCACGAATGCAGCGGATGAAGCAATGAACGCAGCGTACAGCGCATAGACTCTGCCGGGCTTTTCGTCCATGTCGCGGAACATGGGGTAGAATACGAATACCATGATTGTGCCCATGACTGCGCTGAAGCCCACATCATAGGGTGTGTGTACACCCAGATACATACGGCTGAGGCCCACAAGTACGATCATCACAATGCAGAAAATGCGCAGCTTTTTATTGTTCCACCAGCGAGCGGGAGTGCCCAGTACGGTAAAAGCATTCTGCGTGTGGCCACTGGGGAAAGAGTAGCCGGTGGCGGCTGCTCTGGCAGATTCCACGATGGTAAAGTTGGGGTTTTTGACCCAGGGTCTGGGAATGCGGCAGCAGATCTTCATAAACTGACTGACAATCATGCCGGCAAAACCGGTCGTCAGCATGTAGTAACCTGCTTTTTTATCCAGACACCAGAACAACACGATGGCCACACCAATAAAAATAGCTTCGCCGCCAAATTCGGTGACGATGGAGAAGAATACATCCAGCACGGGATTGCGGATGCTCTCCAGCATGTACAAAAGTTGCATATTGATTATCCTCTTTTCGATTTCTTTGCAAAGCCATGATACCATATTATATCATAGCTTTCTATATAAAATTAAACCAGTGCAGAGAAAACGGTCTGATCGTCAACCATCCCGCATACAATGGTTTTGCCGTTTTCTGCGGGAGAGGTGAACAGAGCAATGGTATCGCCCAGCCGGGTCTCCTTGGCGAAAGTGATGGAAAGCTCTGTGCAGGATCTGCCAGGCAGTACGATTTCTACCATGTCTGCATAGCGGCCGTTGTTGGTGTGGTTGTTTCTGTCCAGATCGGATTCGGTAATGGTGTAGCTTCCTGCAGGGGTCAGCACACCGGGGCGGAAGCGGTCGAAGCCTTCGGGGAACAGCACTTCCGTGTTGAATTCGCCCTCAAAGTCCTTGTTGGTGCGCAGTACCTTGCGAGTCACATAGTCCATGACACACCACTGGCTGATACCAATGGCCACCAGTTCATGTGCACTGTTGAACAGTTGAAAATCGCGTTGGTACAAAATGCCGCGGTGAGGCTTGGGATAAGTCACCAGACGATAGTCGGTATCGGGCAGAATGCTGCCCAGCAGACGGTATTTCAGTTTGGTGATGACCCAGATTTGATTATCTTTCATCATGGCTTCATACCCAAGTCCCAGCAGTTGTGCATGGATGCCGCCGATATCCTGAAATACAAACTGCAGGGCAGAAGCCTTCACGGTGCCGTCAGGCATGAACTGGTCGGGGGAGAAGCGCACGTTCATCTCATGTGTGATCATAGGGGGATTGCTCCTTGGAAAATAAAATCATAATAATATAGCATATCACTTTTCGGCGAGTTTGTCGACTAAAGGTGATAAAAATCCCAATTTGTTCGCTGCTGCATTGACAAATGACCGCCGCTGACCTATAATGACCCCATGTCTTCTTGTTTATCACATTATCTGTATATTAAAGGAGTTGTGACTCATGGCAAAATATACCCGTGAAGATATTATCCGCATTGTAAAGGAAGAGGATGTAGAGTTCATTCGCATGCAGTTTACCGATATTTTCGGTATGATGAAGAATGTGGCGATCACAGCATCTCAGCTGGAGAAGGCGCTGGATAACCAGATCACGATCGACGGTTCCTCCATCGAAGGCTTCACTCGTATCCATGAATCCGACCAGTATCTGCATCCCGATCTGGACACCTTCGTGATCCTGCCCTGGAGACCCCAGCACGGCAAAGTCGGCCGTCTGATCTGCGATGTATATAATCCCGACGGTACTCCTTTCGTGGGTGACCCCCGCGGTATCCTCAAGAGAACGTTGAAGCGTGCTGCTGATATGGGCTATGACGCATTCAACTGCGGTCCCGAACTGGAATTCTTCTTGTTTGAAACCGACGAAAAAGGCAAGCCCACCACCAGAACTGCGGATGAAGCGGGATATTTTGATCTGGCACCTTTGGATCACGGGGCAAATGTCCGTCGTGAGATCTGTATGACGCTGGAAAAAATGGGCTTTGAGATCGAAGCATCGCACCACGAATGTGCGGTCGGCCAGCATGAGATCGACTTCAAGTATGCCGATGCTTTGACTGCTGCGGACAATATCATGACCTTCCGCATGGCCGTCAAGGTCATTGCCCAGAACCACGGCCTCCATGCAACCTTTATGCCCAAGCCAATTTACGGCATCGCAGGCTCCGGTATGCATGTGAACATGTCTCTGTTCCGCAACGGGGAAAATGTCTTCTATGACCCCAACGGTGAAAAGAAGCTGTCTAAGGAAGCCTACCAGTTTATCGCAGGTGCCCTGCATCATGTCCGCAATATCACTGCGGTGACCAATCCTCTGGTCAATTCCTACAAGCGTCTGGTGCCCGGTTTTGAAGCCCCCTGCTATCTGGCATGGTCTGCATCCAACCGTTCCGCTCTGGTGCGCATCCCCGCTGCCCGCGGCAAGAGCACCCGTGTGGAGCTGCGCTGCCCTGACCCCTCCTGTAACCCCTATCTGGCTCTGGCCCTGTGCCTGACTGCCGGGCTGGACGGCATTGAAAAGCAGATGACACCTCCTGCCGAAATTACTGAAAATATTTATGATATGACCGCAAAGGAACGCAAGGCCCACGGCATCGAATCCCTGCCTGCAAGCCTTGAGGAAGCGGTCAACCTCATGGAAACTGACCCCATGGTTCGTGAAGTGCTGGGTGACCACACGTTTGAACAGTATGTTGCCGGCAAACGCTCCGAATGGGATGCCTACCGCACCCGCGTCAGCCAGTGGGAAGTCGACAAGTACCTTGTCATTTACTGATATTGAATACATAGAGACAATGGTGTCCTTTTCCTCCGGTGCAAAAAACGGAGGGAAAGGACATGAATTTTATTGCATGAAAGAGATAAAACGAGTACAATAAACCATTATACGCACAATCCTCGGCAGCCTTTGCCGGAAGAATATAAAGAAAGGGAGTTTCCGTTATGGACCAAACCAAGACCCTTTACGATCCCCGATTTGAGCACGATGCCTGCGGTATCGGTGCTGTTGTGAACATCAAGGGCGAAAAGACCCACAAGACAGTCAGTGATGCTCTGAGCATCGTGGAGAAGCTGGAGCACCGTGCCGGCAAGGACGCTGCCGGTGAGACCGGCGATGGCGTCGGTATTATGACACAGGTATCACACAGTTTCTTTGCCCCCGTGGCCCGGGAGCTGGGTATCGACCTGGGCAGAGAGCGAGATTACGGTGTGGGTATGTTTTTCATGCCCCAGAACGTCCTTCGCCGCAGCCGTGTAAAGAAGCTGTTTGAGATCATTACCGACAAGGAGGGACTGGAATTTTTGGGCTGGCGCGATGTCCCCACCCGTCCCGAAGTGCTGGGTCAGCGTGCCCGTGACTGTATGCCCTTTATCTGCCAGTGCTTCATCCGCCGCCCTGCGGATACCGCCCGCGGCATCGACTTTGACCGTCGGCTGTATGTTGTACGCCGTGAATTTGAGCAGTCCGTCACAGATACCTATGTAGCGTCTCTGTCCAGCCGTACGATCGTCTATAAGGGTATGTTTCTGGTTGGGCAGCTGCGTCCGTTCTATCCCGATCTGGAGGATGAACGCTACACTTCCGCACTGGCTATGGTACACTCCCGTTTCTCTACCAATACCAACCCCAGCTGGGAGAGAGCTCATCCCAACCGCATCATCCTCCACAATGGTGAGATCAACACCATTCGCGGCAACATTGACCGTATGCTGGCCCGTGAAGAGACCATGAAGTCTCCTCTGCTGGAAGAGGATATGGATAAGGTGCTGCCTGTGGTCAACACCGCTGGCTCCGACTCTGCCATGCTGGATAATACGCTGGAATTCCTGATGTACAGCGGCATGAGCCTGCCCAAGGCGGTCATGATGACCATTCCGGAACCCTGGCAGAAGAATCAGAATATGAGCCGCGCCAAGCGGGATATGTACCATTATTATGCGACCATGATGGAACCATGGGATGGCCCCGCCGCAGTGCTGTTCTCCGACGGCGATCTGGTGGGGGCGGTACTGGACCGCAACGGTTTGCGTCCCGCACGTTACTACTTGACCGATGATGATCAGCTGATCCTGTCCTCTGAGGTGGGGGTACTGGATATCCCTGAAGAGACCATCGTCCGCAAGAACCGTCTGAGCCCCGGTAAGATGCTGCTGGTGGATACCGTCCAGGGCCGTCTGCTGGAAGACGATGAGATCAAGAACACCTTTGCCAGAAGCCATCCTTACGGTGAATGGCTGGACAGAGAGCTGGTGCATCTCAGTGATCTGCCCATTCCTAATTACCGCATGCCCGAACACAGCCAGAAGGATCGCGACAAGCTGTACAAGACCTTCGGCTATAACTACGAGACCATCCGCAATATCATTCTGCCTATGGCTAAGACAGGGAATGAACCCACCCAGGCAATGGGTGCGGATATTCCTCTGGCAGTGCTCTCCGAAAAGCACCAGCCGCTGTTCAGCTACTTCAAGCAGCTGTTTGCGCAGGTCACCAATCCTCCCATCGACTCCATCCGCGAAGAAATCGTCACGGACACCACCGTGTATGTTGGTTCCGATGGCAATCTGCTGCAGGATACTGCCTCCAACTGTCGTGTGCTGCAGATTGAAAATCCCATCCTGACCATTCAGGAACTGCAGAAGATCAAGAATCTGAATATGCCCGGCCTGAAGAGCCAGACTGTCAGTCTGCTGTATTATAAGAACACATCTCTGGAACGCGCACTGGATCGCCTGTTTGTGGAAGTGGATAAAGCCTATCACAACGGTGCCAACATTATTATCCTGTCCGACCGCGGTACCGATGCCAACCACACTGCTATCCCCAGCCTGCTGGCTGTGGCAGCTGTGGAAGAGCATCTGGTTCGTACCAAGAAGCGCACTGCGGTATCCATGATTCTGGAAAGCGCAGAGCCCTGTCAGGTACACCACTTTGCAACTCTGCTGGGTTACGGTGCCCGAGCCATCAATCCCTATCTGGCGCAGGAATGTATCTGTGAAATGATCGAGCTGGATCTGCTGGATAAGGATCCCCATGCAGCTGTGGCTGCCTACAACGATGCGGCACTCCACGGCGTGGTCAAAATTGCGTCCAAGATGGGCATTTCTGCGATCCAGTCCTACCAGTCTGCTCAGATTTTTGAGGCTGTGGGTATCAGTAAGGAGGTCATTGACAAGTACTTCACCGGTACCGTCAGCCGCGTGGGCGGCATTGGCCTGAACGAGATCCAGGAAGCTGTGCTGTACCGCCATGACAGCGCCTTTGACCCCATGGAACTGAATATTGACCTGACCACCGACTCCGCGGGCTTTCACAAGCTGCGTGCAGGTGCAACTGCGGAAGACCATATGTACAATCCTCTGACCATCCTGACCTTGCAGAAGGCAGTGCGGGAAGGCAGCTACGAAATTTACAAGGACTATGCCAATCTGGTGGATGCGGAAGGCATCCCCCACACCCTCCGCGGTTTGCTGGCATTTGACTTTGAAAACCATACGCCCATCGACATCAATGAAGTCGAGCCTGCTTCTGAGATCGTCAAGCGCTTCAAGACCGGTGCAATGAGCTATGGCTCTATTTCTCAGGAAGCCCATGAGTGTATGGCCATTGCCATGAACCGTCTGGGCGGCAAGTCCAACTCTGGCGAAGGCGGCGAGCGCTCCGAACGTCTGGGCACAGAAAAGGGCTCTGCCATCAAGCAGGTGGCTTCCGGCCGCTTTGGTGTCACCAGTGAATATCTGGTGTCTGCAGAAGAAATCCAGATCAAGATGGCGCAGGGCGCAAAACCCGGCGAAGGCGGTCACCTGCCCGGCGGCAAGGTATGGCCTTGGGTTGCCAAAACCCGCCATTCCACCCCCGGCGTATCTCTGATCTCTCCGCCTCCTCACCATGACATTTATTCCATCGAAGACCTTGCTCAGCTGATTTATGACCTAAAGAACGCCAACAAGAATGCCCGTATCTCCGTGAAGCTGGTTTCTGAAGCAGGTGTCGGTACCATTGCCGCGGGTGTAGCCAAGGCAGGTGCACAGGTCATTTTGGTGTCGGGCTTCGACGGCGGCACCGGCGCAGCACCCAATAACTCCATTTATAATGCCGGCCTGCCTTGGGAACTTGGTGTGGCAGAGACTCACCAGACCCTGCTGCAGAACGGTCTGCGCAGCCGTGTGCGCATCGAGACCGACGGCAAGCTCATGACTGGCCGTGATGTTGCCATCGCATGTATGCTGGGTGCAGAAGAATTTGGCTTCGCCACCGCTCCGCTGGTCACCATGGGCTGCATGATGATGCGTGTGTGCAATCTGGATACCTGCCCTGTGGGCATCGCCACCCAGAACCCCGAACTGCGCAAGAACTTCAAGGGTAAGCCTGAATATGTGGAAAACTTCATGTTGTTCGTAGCACAGCAAGTCCGGGAGATCATGGCTGGTTTAGGCATCCGTACCGTGGATGAATTGGTCGGCCGCACCGATCTGCTCAAGCCCCGTGCCCATCAAATCACCAAGCGTGCAGAAATGGTAGATGTCTCTGCGCTCCTTGCACCTACGCCCAACACCGATAACATTTTTAATGCAGAAAAGGTTTATGATTTTGGTCTGGAAAAGACCCCTGATGAGACTGTGCTCATGGGTATGCTGGATAAAGGTGCAGAGCACTGTGTTGAATATAACATTACCAGCACCGACCGTGCCTTTGGCACCATATTCGGCGCAGAACTGACCCGCCGTTACGGCACCAGCCTGCCTCACGACAGCTTTGTGGTCAAGTGCAAGGGTGGTGCAGGCCAGTCCTTTGGTGCGTTCATTCCCAGCGGTCTGACGCTGGAACTGGAGGGGGACTCCAATGACTACTTCGGCAAGGGGCTTTCCGGCGGTAAGCTGATCGTCTACCCCAACCGAGGCAGCAAGTTTGCACCTGAAGAAAATATTATCATCGGCAATGTCGCACTGTACGGTGCAACCTCCGGTCAGGCCTATATCAACGGTCTGGCAGGTGAACGCTTCTGTGTGCGCAACTCCGGCGCAACCGCTGTTGTGGAAGGCGTCGGCGACCACGGTTGTGAATATATGACCGGCGGCACGGTTGTGGTTCTTGGCAGAACCGGACGCAACTTCGCAGCAGGTATGTCCGGTGGCATTGCATACGTCATGGACGAAGCGCATGACCTGTATCTGCGGCTGAACAAGCAGCTGGTGTCTATTGAATCTGTTACCGAGGATAAGGATCAGCGCAAGCTGCGTGAGATCATTTCCAACCATGTGGCAGCCACAGGCTCTGTCAAGGGGAAGGAAATTCTGGACGACTTTGACAACCGTATCCGCGACTTCAAGAAGATCGTCCCCAGAGACTATGGTCAGATGATCGACGCCATCAATCATCTGGTGGCTTCCGGCATGAGCCGTGAAGAAGCTGAGATGGAAGCATTCAAGGGAAAGGGGGCATAAGTCATGGGAAAAAAGACAGGATTTATGGACTACAGCCGCGTAGGCCACAAGGAACGCCCCATCGAGGAGCGTGTCCATGACTTCAACGAATTTAATATTTCTCTGCCCACTGTGGAACGTGCCCGTCAGGGCGGTCGCTGCATGGACTGCGGCGTACCGTTCTGTCAGTCCGGCATTGTATTTTACGGCAAGCGCATGGGCTGCCCTCTGCATAATCTGATCCCTGAATGGAACGACATGATCTATGAGGGCAACCGGGAACATGCGCTGTCCCGCCTGCTGAAGACTGCGCCGTTCCCCGAGTTTACCGGCCGCGTATGCCCTGCGCTGTGTGAGGTGGGCTGCAACTGTAAGGATGTCGGCGGCAGTGTCACCATTCGCGATAATGAGCTGTATATTATTGAATATGCATTCCAGAACGGCATGATGGAGCCAAGACCTCCCAAGAAGCGTTCCGATAAGCATGTTGCTGTGGTTGGTTCCGGCCCTGCGGGTCTGGCAGCGGCCTATTGGCTGAATAAGCGCGGACATAATGTGGAGGTCTATGAGCGGGATCATAAGCCCGGCGGGCTGCTCATGTACGGCATCCCCAACATGAAACTGGATAAATCCGTTGTTGCTCGCCGTATCAGCCTCATGGAAGCGGAAGGCATTGTGTTCCACTGCGGCGTGAATGTGGGCAAGGACATTACCGTTGAGCAGCTGGCACAGCAGTTTGACTGCGTCATTTTGTGCTGCGGTGCCCAGAAGCCCCGTGAAGTGCGCTTCGAGGGGGAGGCGAAGGGTGTGTACTACGCACTGGATTACCTGAAACCCGTTGTCCAGCAGCAGGTGCGCGAGATCGCCTCTGCACCGACAGCAAAGGATAAGCATGTCATCGTGATCGGCAACGGCAATACGGCAAGTGACTGTGTCGCCACAGCTGTCCG
Organism: Oscillospiraceae bacterium; assembly: GCA_017938835.1. Lineage (GTDB taxonomy): Bacteria > Bacillota > Clostridia > Oscillospirales > Oscillospiraceae > HGM13010. The sequence continues at coordinate 13,318 of JAGBAT010000037.1, forward strand.
CCAGGGCTGTCAGTCTGTGACCCAGATCATCCGTAAACCCGAAAGTGCTTATGGCCCTGAAGTGGACTATGCCCATGCGGAGACGGAATTCCTCTTTGGGAAGGACATCCGCGTGTTCGAGTCCAATGTCAAAAAGGTCATTGCCGATGACAACGGCGACCTGACTGCTGTGGAGTTGAGTGTTGCAGGGGAGGTGCAGACCATCCCCGCGGATATGCTGCTGATTGCTTCCGGTTTCTCCGGTACTGAGGATCAGAACACTGCTATGTTCAAGGCAGACACTACCGGCAAAGTACTGCAGGCAGGTGATATGAAGAACGGAGCCACGCTGGTGGTTCTGGCACTGGCAGACGGCGCGGAAGCCGCTGCAAAGGCTGACGAAATGCTCATGGGCTATACCAGCCTGAAACGATAAATGGAATGATGAACGGCAGCTTTCCTGCGGGAAAGCTGCCGTTAAAATTATTTGCAGATGACGCCGCTAAATTAACGGTTGCTTTATAAAAGCAAAGTCTGGCTTAACTCCGAATTTACATAAGTTCTGCTACAATTTATCTATAAAGAAATTTTAACAGATAGAAATTTGGAGGTTACTATGGAAACTTTATTGCAAAGCAAGCTGAAACCGGAAGAGAATCTGCTGTGGACAGGTCTGCCTGAAGCATTTGAAACACTGGATAAAACCCACAAGTCCGCTTATATCAGAAAGTGTGTGATTGTACTGGCAGTTGCTGCGGCTGTGATTTTGTGGTATATCAATTTTGCAGCCAGCAGGGGCCATGCAATCAGTGCAGTTGTGATCGTGTTGGTGCTGGCAATTGCGGCATTTGGCGTAGTCAGTGACTTGCTGGATGCCAACAAGCTGAGAAAAAAGACCGACAGATTGTCAAGTCAAGTGCAACAGGACGTTAAAGAAAACCTCATAGGGCGAATACCAGCCTAAGCATTTGCGTGGCCTACGATTAAGGGAAGAAATAAACGCCGAAACCGCTGCATCATCAACAAGAGAAAAGTCTGA
>JAGBAT010000038.1 GCA_017938835.1 Oscillospiraceae bacterium
AATCTAAATTCGCTTAATTATTTAGTTTATTTATTTGCTCATTTTGATTATTTTATTCATCTGAATTAATACTCGCTAAATTTAACAAAATACAGTCTAATTATCAGTCATTATTATTTTGTTTATTAGATATTTTATTTAGTTATTTCCTCTTAATTTCATTTAAATGTATTTATAAAGGATACGTTATAGCATTATTTTTAACCAATTCAAACGTTCGCGCGGACAGTTTACTCCAGTTGAAGCTGTTGTATTCTAATAACATTCTAATAATCCCCCTAATAAATATTAGAAAGATTATTAGAACGGCTTTGTCTTCACATTCCGATTAGCTAAAAACGCAAAAATTAGTGTCGATTTTGGACAAAAATCCTGCCTCAAAACAGAGATTAAAATATCAGAATATCTTCCCTTTATGATTAGCTTCCTTGGCTCTACTGCCTTAAAGTCCCGTTTTATAACGTACAAAAATATAGTGATCAGCAAAAAACAGACGGTCGAGCACTTCCACTCGACCGTCTGTTTTCGTTATATGCCCCATTTGACGCAGGATATAGCATCAACACTCACCGCTTCTCACAACGCGGAAAGTCGCTTCTTCCTCTATATCGTAATCGTAGTGTTCATCCGACAGTTCCTTGCAAATGCCGCTCGCCAGACGGAAGCCTGCAACAAAGCTCTCCAAAGAAATAATCTCGGTATAGAAATTTTTGCTGTCAACCAAGCGCAGCAGCAGTTTACGTTCTTCCGGCTCCAAATGCTCACTCAAAGTTGTATGCAATTGGTTCGACGTCATATCCTCCATAGATCTCGCATAAAAGCGATTCCACAGTGCTCTCATGTAATTGTAGTCGTCAAACATCATCATTTTTCATTCCGCCTTTGTTTGCTTCATATGCTTGTAATTTTCTTTACCCAATACACCGGCAGCTACTCTGCGTTCCTCGCTGTAGGGCGCGGTCAGTCGGATGCTCATACGCTTCTTATCAATTGTAAACCGCAGTCCGCCCTGCTCGTCATCCTCTATCAGCTTACACAGCTTCGGATATTTCTTGGCATAAGCCTGCAGACGTTTCTTCAGTTTGGTGTCATGGGTATAGATTTCTGCACGCGGATCGGCTGCGTTATAGAATATTTCGGTCACCTTTTCATATTTGGTCAGACCTGTAATCATATATCTCCTCCTTGTTAAGTTATATAGTCTTTTTGAAAAATCGGTCCGAAAACAGTCCAAATTCCTCGTGTCTTGAATCGGGAAAACATCCTATTTTTCAAATAGAAATGACTCCGACGATGCAGACTTCATCGGAGTTATTTCTATTCCGGAATTCCGACTTTTCTCGTGTCTTGTACGTTATCGGGTATGATCCCGATACTTTTTCTGCTGCACTGTTTGTTTTGCTGCTTGGACGATTTCTGCAATGCGGTTTGCTCCCAAACTACGTTTTACCAAATCGTACTCAGATACAGTCTCTTTCAGTTTCCGATTCTCGGTCTGCAGTGTATCGATTTGTTCCCGCATGCTTGCAGTGCGGGAACATTCCTTATTGTAGGACTGGCTCAATCGCTCGTACTTGGACTTTAAATCCAGATACGCTCGGTACACAGACCGCAATACCTTTACCATGCGCTGCATCAAGGGCTTCGCCTTCTTTTCTCGGTAGGTCTTTGCCGATTCCAACGGTGCAGGCTGAGGCAGAAGTCGTTCCGGATCCTCGGAAAAGTCTGCAGCTAACTTCTCCATATTTTTGAGCTTCGGAGCAACATCATTGAGCTTGTCCTGCGCCTGTTTGGCGCGCTGCTCTGCATCCTCTTTTTCGGATTCTGCCAGCTCTGTTGCCTCCTGCAGCTGCAGCAATCGCTGCTGTTCCTGCTGCACCTTGAACTGCGTCACGGTCAAATGCTCCTCGGTGCTGCCCCTCTCCCCACGCTGCAAGTCGGCATAGCCTGCCGCCTGCATAGCATTGAAAAAGTCATCCTGCAATACCGCATAGGACGGTCGCAGCATCTTCTTTCCTTTCTTATTTAAGATTGCATCCCCGTTCTCATCCAGCGCCGGTTGGGACTGCCACTTTTTACTGCGGCTCACCTGCATGATGGTTTCCTTTACCGTGCCCACAAGAGATTTGTCCTTGCATCGCTTCGACCAGAGAATCTGTTTTTCCACGACCGGCACATACACAACGTGCAGGTGGTAATGAAAAACGTCCTCATCCAGAGCATCGGACATGGCGCGGTTTCGTTCATCCGCATGCATGACCGCAGACAAAATGTATTGCTCACCGCCTACGATTTCCACCGCAGCCCGATAGGCATCGGTGTAAAACTGCTTTGCAAATTCGTAGCCGCCGTGGTTGTAGAAGTATGCAGAGTTCACATCGAAGATCAGCTCCCCGTAGTGAAATGCATCTTCCTTCAGACCACGTGTAGAGATGATTTTGTTTTCTTCCATCTCTGCAAACATTTCCGCATAGCTTCCTGTGGGTATCTTGAAATGGACATTGTTTGGAGTCTGCTCTGTGACGATGTCCATATTTTTATAATTTTCCTTTTCTCTTTCGTTGTGTTCTTGGGCTTTTGCGATGTCGATATCCTTCAGATCCCGATTTCTCACAAATGTACGGTCAATCCCGTCGTTTCTTGCCATTGAATTCCTCCTTTCTTTTTTCGGCTGCGGCCGAGGGGTTTTGCACTTTTTGCAAAGTGTAATAACCCACTATGACACTTTCATCCTACAGCTGCAAAGTGCCGTGGGCTCTGCCGAGGGCTTTGCCGTATTCGGGGCTCGGTGTGGCCACACAAGCCCCAAACACGGTGCGAACGATTCTCTCAATTTTCATTTCTATCATCGTTCCCTGTGACGGTTGTGACGATTGTGACGGTATTTTTGGTACCGCCCCGCCCCCATATTAATCGTCACAACCGTCACAATCGTCACACTTACTGCTTCACCCTTGTCAGACTGATGCAGCAACCGTTCCGATTGCGCTCTGCTTTGTACTCGATTGCAAACTCGTTCAGCAGATCGCTCACCAGAACATTCAGCTTTCGGGTCAGAATGTTCGGTTGAATTTCTTCTCCAAGCAGCGCTGTCAGCTCTGCTGCACTGCCCTTCCAAAGGTCATTGCCTTCAGATAAAAAACGATCAATTTTTCGCAGCAAGGGATCGATCTGTTTTGCACGACGCTCGGTTTCCGAACGGTCGTAATTCCAAATCAATCGATCCAAATCTCGCTGCAGATACAAGGTCTGGTCTTCCTGGTCTCGGCCCACAATTTCCAAAATCGCATTGGTGTCGGTGCGCTTTTCCTTGTGCAACAGGAATGCCCCGTCCGCACAACCAAGGAGCCCGTTTGTGCCGGAGATCATTTCAAATTTATCTCCTGCAGGCTGCTTACGGGTATGGTGGACAAGCAGCAGGCAAATCTTATGCTGATCCGCAAACCGCTTCATACGACCGATGATGTCGTAGTCGTTTGCATAGCTGTAGGTATCCCCGCCAACCTCACGAACCTTCTGCAAGGTATCGATGATGATCAACCTTGTATTGGGATAGTCCTTGAGAAAGCGCTCCAGCTGTTCATCAAGTCCCTGCCCCAGCTGCTTCGCAACCACAGCAAAGTGCAGATGGTCGGAGCCCTCTACACCGAACATACGGAACATTCTGTCCTGCAGTCTGCGGTAGTCATCCTCCAATGCGAGATACAGCACCTCACACTGATGCACCTCATAGTCCCACAGCTTTTGCCCTGTGCTCACATGGTAGGCCAACTGCGCCATGAAGAAGGATTTCCCTACCTTGGGCGCACCCGCAAACAGGTAGGTTCCGGGATACAGAAAGCCGTCAATGATAGGCGGCTTCCCCGGATATGTACGGTCGTACAGCTCGGTCATGGACATGGTATTCAAGCGATTGGGATCTGTTTTCCGTTCTATTTCCTTCAATAATTCATCAAGTTTTTCTTCAGAAAAATTGATTTCCTGTTCTGATTCTGGTATAATATTTGTGCTGAATATTTGCATCGGTTGCTCACAGTCTGCGCCAACAGGCTGATAACGAGCAGCCGATTTTTCTTTTGTCATCATTTCAATCACCACTTCCTTTCATTCGATTTAGAATTTCCGCAATCAATTGAATCGTCTCTAGCAGTTCAGCGGACAGGTTCTGCCCTGCTTCGATCCTTCTCAATTGATCTAAAACATCTTTAAGTTCATACTTAAGCATTCGGTAAATCCGCGGATTACCTACCACAACAATTTTTTGCTCAAGCAACCGCTTAATAATGTAGTCCTGCTTCGTCAATCCGGATAGTCTGACCTTTGTATCCAACAAGTCCGCTTCCTCCGGAGAAAGCCGAAAGGCAACCTGACGGTTGCGCCATCGATTGTGGTTATCTAAATTCTTTTTTGTCATAGCGTACGCTCCTTATCCCATCGTTCCACATCCAAACGATTAGCCATTTCAACCTGTCTGCCCGGGAACATGTGTGCATACTGCGCAGTGACTTGTTCATTTTCATGCCCCATACGAATACCAACCTCAAACAAGTTGAACCCCATATTGGCAAGTAGAGAAACATGACTATGCCGCAAATCATGGACTCGGATTTTCTTAATACCAACAGCCGCTGAACCGTTAGTCATGGCTCTTTGCAGCTTGCCGTCACTGATTAAAAACAGCCGTTGGTTTGGTTCCAATGCATATTGCATTTTCATGTAATCCTTGACTTCTTCTACAAGGAACTGCGGCATTTTAAGTACGCGGATACTTTTCTCCGTTTTCGGCGCAGTAATGACGTCCTGCTTATTCTTTCTGTAATAGGTTTTGGTAATCGATACCGTTCCGGCATTGAGATCAAAGTCCGCAGGAGTCAGCGCCAACATTTCCCCTTTTCGTATACCGCACCAATAGAGCATTTCAAACGCATAGTACAAATCCGGATTGAGCATCATCTCTTCTGCAAAGAGCAAATACTCCTCCTTGGTCCAATACAGCATTTCACGGGCTTTCTTTTTACCCATTGTCCCTGCTTTTGTACAGGGATTGCTGCGTAAATCATAGAATTTTACAGCGTGATTAAAGATTGCACTCAAATGGCTATGCAGGTTTCTCAGATAAACCTGTGAATAGGGATTCCCCTTTTCATCGCGATAATTGATCATCTCATTTTGCCAAGCGATAATTTGCTGTGGGGTGATGTTGCACATTTTCAGTTTTCCAAAATAAGGCAGCAGTTTTGTTTGAATAACATTTTCCTTATTTGCCCATGTGCTCTCCTTCACTCGGGGACGGATATCCTGCTCATACAGCTGTATAAAGCTTTCAAACGTCATCTCCAAATTCGCTCCACGCAAATTCATTTGTTCTCGTTCCCAAGCCTGTGCTTCACGCTTGGTCTTAAACCCTCGCTTTTGGGTTTGTTTCTTTTCACCTGTCCAGTCTACATATCGGTAGACTACGCGCCAGGTGTTCGTTTTTGCCTCTTTGTATACAGACATTTTTACCTCCTTTCCTTAGTTCTTGTCGTTGCCCTGATAGCAGGTTCTTTCGTAAAAATACTTGCTGTTGACTCTACCGGAAACAGTCCAGTAGCCCATGTCTTTCAGCTCCCTATTCAGCTGAGACATTACTTTGTAAGCATAAGACTCGGAAACACACAAAATCTCGGCCACTTCACCAACAGTCAAAAAGTTCTTCTCAGTCATTGGCATCCTCCTTTCATTTTAATTTCGGTCACCGACGGCTTTTGCCTCTCGCCGCCGATGTATTCAATTGTCAAGGTACAAACATTTTAAGGGATTCCTCCCTCTCATTCTCAATCGATAAACTTAAACATTTTTGTTTAATGTTCTATGATTATACTAAACAAATTTGTTTATGTCAAGCGCCCTTATTAAACTTTTTTGTTTAACTTTATATTGACCATACTAAACATATCTGTTATACTGGTAAAAACGTTCTCTACACAGGAGATGACATTATGTCTATTGGAAAAAGAATTAGCTTTTTTAGAAATAAAAGAAACTTGACACAAAAGCAGCTTGGGATCATGATTGGTTTCCCCGAACGATCTGCTGACATTCGAATGGCTCAGTACGAAGCCGGAACACGAACTCCCAAAGCAGATGTTACTGAAAAAATCGCAGCTTCACTAAATGTATCCCCCTATGCGCTGAACGCTCCGGAGCTTGACACCTATAACGGGCTGATGCACACCTTGTTTGCGTTGGAAGATATGTATGGCATCGAAATCAGTGACATTGACGGCGAGGTATGCCTTCGCATGAATCGCAATCATCCCAACCACAAAAATGTCGCTCAGCTTCTGATTAACTGGCACACCCAGATGATCGATTGCAGGGACGGGGTTCTTTCCGAGGAAGAATATGAAGCATGGAAATACCGCTATCCCGAATTCGACACCTTTGATTTCATGCGCTACAAACAAAAGAAAAAAGAAGAAATAAAAAAAGAGCTATCTGATATTTAATCAGATAGCTCTTTTTTTATTGAATAATAGAGGAAATGTTGCCATTTCGTTGCCACAACCTTGCAAAATCGCCACTTTTCCGTTTCAAGAAACGAGAAAGTGCCTCCGCAAGATCATTCCCACTCGATGGTGCCTACGGGTTTGGGCGTCAGGTCCATCAGGACACGGTTGATGCCGTCGACTTCGGAAGTGATACGTGCAGTGATATGGTGCAGCAGATCGTAAGGAACTTCTTCAATGGTTGCGCTCATTGCGTCGGTGGTGTTCACTGCGCGGATGATGGCAGGCCAGCCTTCGTAACGCTTGCCGTCCTTCACGCCAACACTCTTAAAGTCGGGTACAGCAATGAAGTACTGCCAAACCTTTCCTGCCAGTCCGTTCTTATCAAACTCTTCACGCAGGATCGCATCGGCTTCACGCAGAGCGTGTAGACGGTCACGAGTAATGGCACCCAGACAGCGTACGCCCAAGCCGGGGCCGGGGAAGGGCTGGCGGTAAACCATGTCATGAGGCAGACCCAGAGCTTCGCCAACAACACGAACTTCGTCCTTGTACAGCAGCTTGACAGGTTCTACCAGTTCAAATTCCATATCTTCAGGCAGGCCGCCCACATTGTGATGAGCCTTTACGCCATCACTTTCCAGAATATCGGGGTAAATGGTACCCTGGGCCAGGAAGGGAATATTGCCCAACTTGTGCGCCTCTTCATCAAATACCTTGATGAATTCGCCGCCAATAATCTTGCGCTTGGTTTCGGGGTCGGAAACACCAGCCAGCAGATCCAGAAAACGATCGGTTGCATCAACATAAATCAGGTTTGCATCCATCTGATTCCGGAACACTTCGATGACCATTTCGCTTTCGCCCTTGCGCATGAGACCATGATTTACATGTACGCAGACCAGTTGCTTTCCAATTGCCTTGATCAGCAGAGCTGCAACAACAGAGCTGTCTACGCCGCCGGACAGCGCCAGCAGAACCTGCTTGTCGCCGACCTGTTCACGGACTGCTGCTACCTGCTCAGCAATAAATGCTTCGGCCTGTTCAGCGGTCTGAATACGGGCCATAGATTCGGGTCTTACATTCATATCCATACCTTATTCCTCCTGAAGATTGGGTGAATTTTTATATTTACTCCAATGCATTCTATCATGAACAAGGTGCCTTTTCAATCTCCACATTTATAGAAACTGCACTTTTTTCAATTTTTTACCTCAGCTTGTTCCCTTGATGTTTTTCATCCATTTTCTGCTGCGCAGACGGAATACACACCAGAAACACTTGATGATCTGATCCACCTTCAAAAGCGCATACACCCAAAAAGCCGGCAGGTGCCAAACAAGTCCTGCCAGTGCCCCCAACGGAATGGACGCGATCCACAAGAACAATACGTCCCCAACCATCAGGAACCGTGTATCTCCCCCCGCTCTCAGCACCCCCTTGGTCAATATCCCGTTGACCGATTGGAACACCACAATGACCAAGATCGCATTCATCAGCTGCCACGCAATTTCTTTTGCTTCCTCTGACACCTGATAGTAATTGATGATGGGTCGGCGCAGCAACAGGATCCCCAGTGCCGCAATGCCCCCGATCACAAAGCCAATGAGCACAAAGGTATATCCCTGCTTCTGCGCTTTGTCATAATCCCCCTCGCCCATGGTGTGTCCGGTAATGATACCGCTGGCTCCGGCGGTTCCGTGATGCAGAACCGTACTCAACTGCTGCACCACCATAGTCACGGAGTTGGCTGCCGCGAAAGTCTGTCCCATGTGCCCCATAACCATAGATACCGCACTGTTCCCCAGCCCCAGCAGGCTGTCACTGATCAAAACCGGAATACAGATGCGCAGATACTCCTTTTTCAAATCGCTGCAGTTTAATTTCAAGTCGCGCAGTCGGTATGCGATCTGTTTGTCCAAAAAGAAAAAATACACGAAAACCAACACCAGTTCAAACAGCCACGCAATAGTCGTCGCCAATGCCGCCCCGGCAATCTCCATGCGGGGGGCACCCAGATTGCCATTGATGAGCACCCAGTTAAAACCCACATTGACGCCCAGTGCAGCTGCAGATATCCACAGCGGTACACTCAGCAGCCCCGCACTGCGCAGCACAATGATACATCCCTGCGAGATCGCCATACAAAAATAAATCGGCAGCATCCAGTTCAGATATACTGCTCCATATTGAATGATTCTCTGCTCTCTCGTAAAAATATTCATGATTCCCGCAGGAAAGAAAAGTCCGATAACCGTAAAAATTCCTGCCAGGATCAACTCCCACCGCAGCATGATGGTCACGGCTTTCTTTAAATCCGACAAATCATGCATCCCCCAGTAGCGAGTGGTCAGTACGGAAGCCCCCATGCCCAGCCCCATAGCGCAGATCAGGAACAGGGTCGTATACTGCCCTGCCAGTGAAGCCGCAGAAATCTGTGCATCCCCCATGTGACTGAGCATCACTGTATCGATCATATTCATGCCAACTGCGATCAAAGACTGCGCAGAAATCGGTACGCCATACCGCAGCATTTTCCCATATAGTTCTTTCGTCCCCAGATATTCTTTGATGTTGAATCGGTTTTGCATAGCAGTCTCCAGTGTTTTTGAGTCTGCGTATAGTATGTACCGTTTTGCAAAAATAACAAAACCACCGTCTGTAAAATCACAGACAGTGGTTTGATGTTTATTGCATTAAAAGTCATTCTGGTCAATGAGCTTGACCTTTATTTCTATGGTCTCACCTTCCCGCCAGACTTTGAGATTTACCGTATCGCCTACATTCTTTTCATTGAGTACGCCTCGGATGACCTCAATATCCACCGCTGCCATGCCGTCGATCTCAACGATGATGTCGCCGGCAGTCAGCCCCTGTTTTTCAGCGTCGGAGCCCTTATATACAGAGTTGACCATCATACCATCAGGATATTCCTCGGTAGCACCGCCCATGGCATATACCATGATGCCCAGACCGGGCCTGCCTACCACCGCGCCGTCATCCAGAATCGCGTCCGCCATCTCCTTGACCGTGGCACTGGGAATGGCAAAGCCGACACCCTCAATGACAGAAGTGAAGGATCCCATCATTTTCATGTTGGTAATCCCAACCACCTGTCCATAAATGTTGAACAGTGCTCCGCCGGAGTTACCGGAGTTCAATGCCGCATTGGTCTGCAACAGAGACATGGTTCGGTTGTTATAGGTCATTTCACGGCTGATGCCGGAGATGATACCCGTGGTCATGGTGCCGCTGAACTGTTCCCCCAGCGGGTTTCCGATGGCAATGGCATCGTCACCAACCTGCACCAGTGCAGAGTCCACGAACTGCGCCGCCGCCAGATTCTTTGCTTCGATCTTCAACACGCCAATATCACTGATGGCATCAGCCCCCACCAGCAGCGCGTCATAAGTCTTGCCATCGTACCCAATGACTTCTACTTCATCTGCACCGTCCAGCACATGTGTGTTGGTGATGATGTACCCGTCAGCGGTCATGATGACACCACTGCCCCAGCTGTAGGCCTCCCCATCCACATAGGTGCTGATACCGACAATACTGGGCTGGCACTTCGCATACAACTCCTGCAGGGTCAGTGCTGTCAGGCCCGCTGTATCGTGCAGCTCCAGCTCCACATCCGGTGCAGTATCTGCTCTGGGAATATCGTTCTCGCCGGTGATCTCACTGGAGTCATACTGCTCATAATAGTCTTTGTAGGCATCGTAAAAATCATTGGCAGAATTGCCGCTGCTGTCATCTTCAGAAAACAGGATCGCCGTCAGTGCAATGGCGCCTATCAGCAGTGCGATCACAAGCACCGCAATCATGACCCCTTTGCTGCGTTTGGGTTTGTTTTTCTCGTAGAGCTCTTCACGGCTTTTTACACGGTACAGCCCCGCATCCTCGAATATATCCAGCTGCTCATCCGCAGACTGTACAGGTGCGTTGGGCTGATACCACTCATGGTTATCCAACTTGTTTCTCTCTTCCATTTCATTCTCCTTAAAATAAGGGGTTATTGATTGCCCGCGGCACTGGTTTTCGGGCGCCGGGACAACTTGAGACTGAATACGAACTTGGTCACGCCATCCTTACTGGTGACCACAATATCTTCGTCATGAGCATCCAGAATACTCTTGACCAAATACAGCCCCAGACCCACGCCGTCCCGGTCCAGACTGCGGGAGCGGTCGGACTTGTGGAAGCGGTCGAAGATAAACGGCAAATCATCTTCCGGGATCACTTCTCCTTCATCCGCTACGCTGACATAGGCTTTGCAGCCCTGTTTCCAGATGGCCAGTGACAGAGTCCCTCCGGGATGGGCGAACTTGATGGCATTGTCCAGCAAATTATAGATCACACGGTGGATGGAATCCTCATTGCCACGTACCCAAAGCTCATCATCCGGCAGCTGCAGGTCTACCTCCAGCTTCTTTTCCTCCGCTCTGGACTCGAAGCTCAGCAGCGTCATGACAAGTTCTTCGCTGAGATTGAACGTCTTCATATTCTTGGGATCAGCCATATTGTCCTGCATCTTGGACATATCCAGCATTTCACGTACCAAACGGCTCAGACGTCTGGTCTCATCTGCAATAACTGCCAGGTACTTGTCCTCTTCCTCTTTGGGAATGGTCCCATCCAAAAGGCCTTCCGCAAAACCTGCAATGGTGGTCATGGGTGTCTTCAGTTCGTGGGACACGTTGGCAATAAACTCCTGCCTGGTCTGTTCAGCTTTTTCCAAGGAATCCGCCATGGCGTTAAAAGAGTCCGTCAATGCTCCCATTTCATCCGCCTGATCGGAAGTACTGATGCGCATGGAGAAATCGCCATGGGAATACTTTCTGGCTGCAATGGTCATCTCATCCAGATTTTTGGTCAGAGACTTGGACAGTGCAAAGCTCAGCACCACAGCCACACTCATTACCGCCAAAGACACCAAGAAGAACAGGTATACAAAGGCACTGTATGCCCCGATGATGGTAGATGCATCCTTAGACACAAAGACATACCCCATCAGCTCACCATTGGTATAGGAGATCTCCTCGCCTACTACATAGTATGTATGATCGTAAAATGCCCCTAGATCACTCATTTGGTTGATGCCCTTTTCCGTGGTAATGGACTCCAGATAGGTATCGGATATTTTACAGCCGATGTGCTCACAAGCCAGCTGCATATCAGAGCAGGACACCACATAGCCCTGCGCATCACACAGGAAAATATGATTGCCCGTTCCCTGCGCCAGCATACTGATGGTCATACGAATATCCCAGCTTTCCAATTCGGATTCACCGGAAACAGCTGTGGCAACGCGGGAAATTTCTTCTGCATTGGCCACCATATTCTCTCGTGCATCACTGATGACAAAGTGACTGCCGATGGATACAAATGCAATCCCCAGCAGCATAAAGCTGACCAGAACGATGGTGGCAGTCGCCATGAAATTTTTAAAGTATATGCTATTCATCGTCGTCACGGATCGCGCATGGTTTGTCGGATGTAAACATCCGAGTACGCTCGCTCCATCGTTCCTCCTCTCTGCATCAAATCGGGAGACACCGGCTTTGCGCAGCAATCCCCCAGTCACGGCATACGCCGTGCCAGCCCCTTTAGAAAAGGGGGGCACTTAAAAATAAGTATTTTATTCTTCGTTTAATTTAAATTTGTAACCGACACCCCAGACGGTGTTCAGCTCCCACTTCGGAGAAACTCCTTCAATTTTTTCGCGCAGACGTTTGACATGAACATCAACAGTCCGGGAATCGCCAAAGTAGTCAAAGCCCCATACTTCGTCCAGCAGCTGATTTCTGGTGAACACGCGGTTGGGGAAGGATGCCAGATGATACAGCAGCTCCAATTCTTTGGGCGGCGTGTCGATCTTTTCGCCGTCTACGATCAGTTCGTAGGAATCCAGATTGATGACCAGTTTGTCGAACGTCAGCTTGCGGCCTGCCTCTTCCGGCTCCTCTGCCCCGCCGTCCGTACGGCGCATGACTGCATGGATTCGTGCAATCAGTTCCTTGGGATCAAAGGGCTTGGTCACATAGTCATCCGCACCCATTTCCAAACCGGACACCTTATCCATACTTTCACCCTTTGCAGTCAGCATGATAATAGGCACCTGAGAGGTCTTGCGCACTTCACGGCATACCTGCCAGCCGTCCATAATGGGCAGCATGATGTCCAGCAGCATAATATCCGGCTGGAAGCTGGCTGCCAGTTCCACAGCCTTTTTTCCGTCATAAGCGTTTTCGGTTTCAAAACCGTCCTTCTGCAGATAGATCTTCAGCAGTTCGGCAATATTGATGTCGTCTTCAACGATCAGTGCTTTCTTACTCATAGCAATATCCTCCTTATACAATTCGATCCTGAATTCATTATAAACCAATTATATCAGTGGAAAAAGGAGAAAAGTGAATAATCTGTAAAATAGCCCCTGTTGATTCGGTTCAGACTGTCCATAATTATGACTTTTCTTCATACAGACTGCGCAGGTATGCAATTTCCACCCCATAGCCTGCATCCGTCTCCTGCGGCGTTTCCAAGATGAAGGGCAGCCCATCAAAGACAGGATGGGTAATGATGCACCGGATGGCCTCCACCGGCAGCTTTCCCTCCACGATTTTGGCATGACGGTCCTTGCGGGAACCGATGTCATTCATGGAATTGTTCAGGTGCACTGCCTTGATCCGCTTCAATCCAACAACATTGTCAAAATGGGTCAGCACACCGTCTAAATCATTTACGATGTCATAGCCGCCATCCCACACATGGCAGGTGTCAAAGCACACCCCCACATGGTCACTGTGCTCTACACCGTCAATGATGCTTTTCAGCTGCTCAAAAGTACCGCCCACTTCGCTGCCCTTGCCTGCCATAGTCTCCAGCAGCACAGTGGTGTGCATATCCGCCCACAGCACCGTATTCAGCAGGTCAATGATCTTTTCGATGCCCACATCATACCCCTGCCCCACATGACTGCCGGGATGGAAATTATAATAATTGCCCGGAATATGTTCCATCCGCTGCAGATCTTCCCTGAATGCAAGAAATGCAAATTCCCGCACATTGTCCTTAGCGGCACAGGGATTCAATGTATAGGGCGCATGCGCCACCAACGGGGCAAAATTCTTTTCTGCCATAAAGGCGGAAAATGCGGCCAAGTCGATGAGATCCAATGGCTTCACGCTGCCGCCTCTGGGATTGCGGGTAAACAGGGCCAGCGCATCACCGCCCAATTCAAATGCCTGTTTGGCTGCCGGCGCGTAACCGCCCGCAGAAGATAAATGACAACCGATTTTAAACATAAACCTGCTCCATTTCATAGCGTATTATCTATATTATAATCAACGAAAAGGGATACCACAACTCATAGAAAGGATGAATTTTCCTTATAGGATCTATATTGGGAAAAAATATACCTCTCCAACAGTGTCGGAGAGGTATGTAGTATTTAAATACGAAATTACTTCTTGCTCTTGATGTATTCGTCAATAGCAGCAGCAGACTTCTTGCCTGCGCCCATTGCCAAAATAACGGTAGCAGCACCGGTAACTACGTCGCCGCCTGCAAAAACGTTTTCCAGAGAAGTCTGGCCCTTTTCGTCGTCAGCAACGATGCCACCCTTCTTGTTGAATTCCAGATTCTGAGTGGTCTGGCGGATCAGGGGGTTGGGAGAAGTGCCGATTGCAATAACAACAACATCAGCTTCCACAACTTCGAATTCGCCCTCTACAGGAACGGGTCTTCTGCGGCCCTTTTCATCGGGTTCACCCAGTTCCATGACCTGGCACTTAATGCCGGTAACGCCGGTCTTCATATCGCCCTGGATCTCCACGGGTCCGCGCAGAGTGCGGAACTGGATGCCTTCTTCCTGGGCGTGGTGGATTTCTTCCTTACGTGCAGGCAGTTCATCGAAACCACGGCGGTAAACGATAGAAACCTCTTCAGCACCCAGACGCAGAGCGCAGCGTGCTGCGTCCATTGCTACGTTGCCGCCGCCAACGATGGCAGCCTTCTTGGGGTGGGTGATGGGGGTCATAGCGTCTTCCTTGTATGCCTTCATCAGGTTGATACGGGTCAGGAATTCGTTAGCAGAGTAAACACCCTTCAGGTTTTCGCCGGGGATCTTCAGGAACTGAGGCAGACCTGCGCCAGAGCCGATGAACACTGCGTCGTATTCTTCACGCAGTTCAGCAATGTCGATGACCTTGCCAACGACCCAGTCGGTCTTGATCTCTACGCCCAGAGCCTTCAGGCCTTCGATTTCCTTGGCAACGATGGCCTTGGGCAGACGGAATTCAGGAATACCATAAACCAGAACGCCGCCGGGAGTGTGCAGTGCTTCAAAAATGGTAACTGCGTAGCCGCGCTTTGCCAGATCGCCTGCGCAAGTCAGGGATGCAGGGCCGGAGCCAACAACAGCAACCTTGTGGCCGTTGGGTTCGGGCTTAACAACTTCAATGTTGGGCTGAGCATTGTGGTAGTCAGCAACAAAACGTTCAATGCGGCCGATGGCGACGGATTCGCCCTTAATGCCGCGGTTGCAGAATTTCTCGCACTGATTTTCCTGAGGACATACACGGCCGCAAACTGCAGGCAGAGAGGAGTCCAGAGAAATGATGCGGTATGCTTCTTCGTAGTTGCCTTCGCCGGCAGCCTTGATGAATGCAGGGATGTTCAGGTTGACAGGGCAGCCCTTACGGCAGTGAGGGATCTTGCAGTTCAGGCAGCGTGCTGCTTCGCTCTTGACCTGTTCTTCGGTGTAGCCCAGAGCAACTTCGTCAAAGTTACGGCCGCGAACCAGGGGATCCTGGCTGGGCATGGGATTCTTAACCATAGACATATTTGCCATAATTATTCTACCTCCTTCTTAAACAGGTTGCAGGCTTCTTCGTGTCTCTTCTTTTCGTGGGGAACGTATCTGGTGCTGCGGGCAATGGCTTCGTCGAAGTCGATCAGGTGGCCGTCGAATTCGGGGCCGTCAACACAAGCGAACTTGGTTTCGCCGCCAACAGTCAGTCGGCAGCCGCCGCACATACCAGTACCGTCGATCATGATGGGGTTCATGGATGCCAGAGTCTTGATGCCATACTTTTCAGTCAGTTTGCAGACAAACTTCATCATGGGCAGGGGTCCCAGCGTGATGACTTTGTCGTACTTTTTGCCGGAATCGATCAGGCTCTGCAGGCCTTCAGTGACCAGACCCTTTCTTGCGTAGCTGCCATCGTCAGTCATGACAATGCATTCATTGGTCAGCGCGGAGATTTCCTTTTCCAGAACCACCAGATCCTTGTTGCGGAAGCCGATAACAGCGTCAACGTCAACGCCCATCTTGTTCAGTTCGCGGATAACAGGGAAGCCGATGGCGCAGCCGGAACCGCCTGCAACGACGCAAACAGACTTGGCGTTGCTCAGATCAGTGGGGTGACCCAGAGGGCCGACAACGTCAGCAATGTATTCGCCGGGCTTCTTGTAGCTCATCAGCTGGGTAGAAGCGCCTGCGATCTGGAATACGAAGCTGATGGTACCCTTTTCAATATCCCAGTCTTCAATGGTCAGAGGGAAGCGTTCGCCGTCTTCAGACACACGCAGAATGCCGAACTGGCCTGCCTTGACCTTCTTGGCGATGTGGGGTGCTTCCAGAGTGATCTTGATCAGGGTAGGATTCAGGGGTTCCATGTTAACAATTTTTACCATAGTTTGATTCCTCCATAACACATAAAAAGTGCATTTTTTGAGTTTTATACATGAAAAAACGCTTTGCTTGAGAAAAAACGTCAAGTTTGTGAAAAGTTTTGCCATGTTTTTGTAAAAAATGTACGATTTCTCTCATTTGTTATACCAACTACACAGGCGATTCACCCGTCAAAACTTTCAGTTTTACTGTCATAGTATATCATACTGTTACTGTTTTCTCAAGTTTTTGGCAGATAAAAGTTAGATGATTAGAATAAAATAGTTATCTGATAATTAACTAACCATTTTTGCGAGCATCCGCTCGCTTTTTTTGTATATCCTGACTGGAAAAGAGGTGCTGATATGGCTGCAACGGGTCTGACCGCAAAAAATGATATGACCACCGGTGTGGAATGGAAGAAAATTCTCTCATTCTCCCTCCCTATTATGGCTGGACAATTTCTCCAGCAGCTGTACAACACCGTTGACGGCATTGTTGTAGGAAACTATGTCAGTGAAGCTGCTCTTGGCGCTGTAGGCGCCTGCACAACACTGGCACTGCTGTTTTTAGCCTTTTCCATTGGGTTCGGTAACGGCTGCGGCGTTATGATCTCCCAGCTGTATGGTGCCGGACGTATCCAGGAAGTGAAACGTGCCGTTTCCACCTGT
Organism: Oscillospiraceae bacterium; assembly: GCA_017938835.1. Lineage (GTDB taxonomy): Bacteria > Bacillota > Clostridia > Oscillospirales > Oscillospiraceae > HGM13010. The sequence goes on from JAGBAT010000038.1 coordinate 16,839, forward strand.
TTGATCTTGCTGGGGCTCATGGGTCTGATGACCATGGTCATCGGCTGGTTTGGTGCAGCTTGGCTTGTCACAAACGTTCTGGACATCACACAGGACAACCTGATTGATTTATCGGTCACCTATTTTTCCATTTATGCGTTAGGTATGGTCTTTCAGTTCCTGTACAACTGTGTGGCTTCCATTCTCCGGGCCGTTGGCGACAGCAAAGCCACGCTGTACTTTCTGTGCGTTTCCGCAGTCATGAATCTGGTGCTGGATGTTTTGTTCGTGGCCCAGCTTCATTGGGGTGTAGCCGGTGCCGCCATTGCAACTGTAATCTCTCAGGTAGCATGTGTCATCGTGTGCTTTGTCTACATGTTCGTAAAATACCCCGTCTTCCGCTTCGGTAAGGGAGAGTTCCGTTTCTCTATGGAACTGGGTACTCTGTGTCTGCGTCTGGGTGCTCCCATGACATTGCAGCAGGCAATCGTCAGCTGCGGCAATGTATTCATGCAGCGTCTGGTCAACTATTTTGGTGAAACCACTATGGCAGCATTCACCTGTGGTCTGCGCATTGAAAATTACTGCATGATCCCTGCCATGGGTTTCAACAGCGCTATGAGCATGTTTACCGGCCAGAACATCGGCGCAGGCAAGCCCGAACGCATTGAATGCGGCTGGCGCAGTGCAGTGAAGATGGTAATGGCGATCACCTTCGTCATTGCCGCCATTTTGTTTGCCGGAGCGTATCCTCTGTCTGCACTGTTTGGCGTAGAGGGAGAGGCACAGCTGCAGTCTGTAGACTACATCCGCTTTGTCAGCTTTATGATGCTGATCTTCTCTGTCTACCTGACCACAAACGGCGTCATACAAGGCAGCGGTGATGCCTTGTATGCCAGCATCTGCTCCTTCTCTACTTTAGGCGTGCGCGTTGCATTGGCATACACTCTTGTATTTCTGTTTCATTTCGATTATCATGTATTATGGCGTTGTATCCCGGTCGGCTGGATCTTCGCCATGATTCTGGCTTTGGTACGCTTCCACAGCGGCAAGTGGAAGGAAAAAGCCATTGTGAGAGGGAACGAACAATGAAAGACACCAAATTTTACGCTCTGATCTCCCGCATGAAATACATCGGACGCTGGAGCCTCATGCGCAACTCTGTGTCCGAGAATATACAGGAACACAGCCATATGGTCGCCGTCATTTCCCACGCGCTGGGTGTCATCGGCAACCGCATCTACGGCAAGGACTATGACCCCGAGCATCTGGCAGCCATTGCCCTGTTCCACGATGCCACGGAGATTCTCACCGGTGACATGCCTACCCCCATTAAGTATCAGAATCCGGATATTATCTCCGCCTATCATCAGGTAGAAGCATACGCTGCGGACAAGCTGCTGCAAATGATCCCCGCCGAGCTGCGGGAAGACTACGCTCCCCTGCTGGATACAGACGCACACAGCAGCGAAGAATATAAACTGGTGAAAGCCGCGGACAAGTTCTCTGCGCTCATCAAGTGTGTGGAAGAACGTAAGGCAGGCAACAGCGAATTTATGTCTGCCGAGCGCTCCACCAGAGCAGCTATCGAAGCGATGCAGCTGCCGGAAGCAAACTATTTTATGGAGCATTTTATGCCAGCTTTCGAGCTGGATCTGGACGAATTAGGAGTTGGAAAATAATATGGAACAGAACAGAATCGACCGCATCAACGAACTGGCCAAGCTGGCCAAGCAGCGGGAGCTGACCGCTGAGGAAGCCGCCGAACGCGCAGAGCTGCGCAAGGAATTTCTGGCAGACTTCCGCAAGAACCTGACCGACACACTGGATAATACCTATATTGTGGACGAGAAGGGTAATAAGACCAAGCTGGAAAAGAAAAAGTAACCCGAAAACAAAAATCCCTAAACAGCACCCCATTTCTTAGTACAAGGATTTTATCATACTTGTACTAAGAAATGGGGTGTTTTTCTATGCCAAAAGGAATACCAAATAAGCAATATACTGGCGAGTTTAAACAGATGGTTGTGGAAGCCAAATCAGAAATGGGTTACCGATGTAACCGAGTTTCGTATGTTCGGTCAAAAGTTATAGCTGTCCCCAATTCTCGATTTGTGTAGTGGAGACCTTCTTCGGTCACCTCAAGAGTGCGCTGCTCTATTTACAAGACCTTGAGTCAATGGAACTGTTCAAAATCGAACTGATTGAATACATCAATTATTATAATAACAGGCGTATTAAAGGAAGACGAAAGGGCTTGCCGCCTGCTTTACACAGACAACAAGCCCTCTTGGCTGCTTAAACAATTTGAGTTAGAAATATTCGTCTAACTTTTTGGGGTCACTTCACCCCCGACTGTTGTCGGGGGGATTTTTCCTTTTAAGACAGTCTCGCGAAGTTCGCTGCAGAAGACTCAGTCAAATTACTTGCAGTCAATGGGCAGACCAGCAGCCTGACGTTCCTTGATTGCTTCCTTGCGGCTCAGGTTGACGCGGCCGCGTTCGTCGATCTCGCTGACCTTGACCCAAGTCCAGTCGCCGACGTTCAGAACGTCTTCTACCTTTTCGGTACGCTTGAATTCCAGATCCTTGATGTGGCACATGCCGTCCTTGCCGGGTGCCAGTTCAACGAATGCACCGATGGGAATGATGCGGACAACCTGACCGTAGTACAGCTGGCCGACTTCGGGTTCGAAAACGATGTTTTCGATGGTCTGGCGTGCTGCGCGGCATGCTTCAATGCTTTCGGATGCAATGTAGATCATGCCGTCATCGTTGATGTCGATCTTGCAGCCGGTGTCTGCGGTGATCTTCTGGATGACCTTGCCGCCGGAGCCAATGACTTCGCGGATCTTGTCGGGTTTGATCTGCATCTGGATCATCTTGGGAGCGGTCTTTGCCAGTTCCTTGCGGGGTTCGGGCAGTGCCTTCAGCATGATCTCGTCCAGAATCTGGAAGCGAGCTTCACGGGTGATCTCAAATGCCTTCTTGACGATTTCGTGCTTCAGACCGTCGTTCTTCAGGTCCATCTGAATCGCAGTGATGCCCTGCTTGGTACCTGCTACCTTGAAGTCCATTTCGCCATGGAAGTCTTCAACGCCCTGAATGTCGATGAAGGTGGTGAAGTCATCGCCGTCCTGGATCAGACCGCAGGAGATACCTGCAACAGGAGCCTTCAGAGGAACGCCTGCATCCATCAGAGCCATGGTGGTGCCGCAGATGGAGCCCTGAGAGGTGGAGCCATTGGAGCTCAGGATTTCGGAAACTACGCGGATCGCATAGGGGAAGTCTTCAACATCGGGAATCACTGCTTCCAGTGCCTTTTCTACCAGTGCACCGTGGCCGTATTCGCGGCGGCCGGTGGAGCGGGATGCCTTGGCTTCACCGGTGGAGTAGCCGGGCATGTTGTAGTGGTGCATGAAGCGCTTTTCTTCTTCTTCCCAGATGGTGTCCAGTTTCTGGCACATGGACAGAGTGTTCAGGGTTGCGATGGACAGAACCTGCGTCTGGCCACGGGTGAACAGTGCAGAACCGTGAACAACGGGCAGAACGCCGACTTCGGTACCCAGAGCGCGGATTTCGTTCATAGCACGGCCGTCAACACGCTTGCCCTGCAGCAGCCAGTTCTTGACGACCTTCTTCTGCATCTTGTACAGAATTTCGTCCATGAACTGCATCATGTCGGGGTAGGTTTCTTCATACTTAGCCTGCATTGCGGTGACCCATTCGTTGACGCGAGCTTCGCGAACGTTCTTGTCATCGGTATCCATGCAGTATTCCATGCCTGCAAATTCGTTTTCGCACAAGGTGTTGAACAGTTCTTCGTTGAAGGAAGCGTGTTCATAGGAGAACTTTTCCTTGCCCACTTCTGCGACCATGTGGTCGATCATGTCCAGCACGGGCTGCAAGTGTTCGTGAGCCTGTACAATGCCTTCGTACATGACTTCATCGGGAACCTGATCGGCTTCGGATTCGATCATAACGATCTTCTTGTGGGTAGCTGCAATGGTGGTGATCATGCGGTTGTTCTTGCGTTCTTCCTGAGTGGGGTTGAACAGGAACTTTTCGCCGTCCCAGCCCAGAACAATGCCTGCAATGGGGCCGTTGAAGGGAACGTCGGAGATAGCTACTGCTGCGGAAGCACCGATCATAGCAGTGATTTCGGGAGAGCAGTCGCGGTCCAGAGTCAGCACTTCACATGCAATGACAACGTCATTGCGCAGGTCGGTGGGAAACAGAGGACGCATGGGGCGGTCGATCAGGCGGGAAGCCAGAACAGCATTCAGGCTGGGCTTGCCTTCGCGGCGCATGAAGCTGCCGGGAATGCGGCCAACTGCGTACATTTTTTCGTTGAAGTCAACGGACAGGGGGAAGTAGTCGATGCCATCCTTGGGGCGAGCGGAAGCAGTGCAGGTGACCAATACGGAGGTTTCGCCGTACTTCACCAGAACGGATGCGTTGCACAGTTCAGCCATCTTGCCTACTTCGAAGGACAGAGGACGACCTTCGTACATCATTTCGAACTTTCTGTAGTTCGGGAACTGCTTTTCATGAATGATCATGTGAATAACTCCTTTTCTTCAGTATTGCGGAGCGGAGTCACCTGACCTTTTAGCACTTGGGCAAATGGTTGATGCCCCTCAACAACTTGTCCAAATACTAAATCGTCAAGCAACTTCGCTTAGGTTTCAATTGATCTCCTATTGGAGCTCAATCAAGTTTCTTGGCGCCATACGGCGCAAATTCTGCGAAGCCGTTTTTCACAAAGAGTTGAAAGAAAAAAGGTGGAACAATATGAAATTGTTCCACCTTTAAACCTTCATAACCCTCAGAAAAATTACTTGCGGATACCCAGCTTAGCGATGCAAGCGCGGTAGCGCTCGATATCAACCTTGACGAGGTAGTCCAGCAGACGACGACGCTTACCAACCATCTTGTGCAGACCCTGACGAGAGTGATTGTCGTTGGGGTTTGCCTTCAGGTGCTCGGTCAGCTGCTTGATGCGTTCAGTCAGAATAGCGATCTGAACTTCGGGAGAACCGGTGTCGGTTTCGTGGGTGCGGTTGGATTCGATAACCGCAGTCTTCTGTTCCTTAGTGATCATTGTAGGAACTCCTTTCATTTATTGATTATCCTGTGCCTCAGTATCGGGCGGAAAGGTCACCGGCTAAGATGCCGGCAGTTTCCCGAAACCGAGCTCACGGACACATACCCGCATATATTAGCATATTCTACCCAATCTGTCAAACTATATTTGCACTTATTATCCAAAAATTTTGGATGGGAACAATTCCCTTGCGGAATGAGTCAGAGTTGATATAATGAAGTCATAAACACCCCATACAGGAGGGCACGATATGAAGCTGTATATGAAACAAAAGGTGTTCGCATTCAAAGACCGCTTTTATGTAAAAGACGAAAAGGGCAACGACTGCTACTACGTGGAGGGTGAACTGTTCTCTCTGGGCAAAAAGCTGCACATCTATGATATGAGGAACCATGAGTTGGCTATGGTTCAGCAGAAGCTGTTTACTCTGCTGCCCAAATATGTAGTCACCGTGGAGGACGAGGAAGTGGCAGAGATCACCAAGGAATTCACCCTTTTCAAGCCCTGCTACAAGGTAAAAGGCCCGGACTGGACCGTAGACGGCGACATCTGGGATCATGACTATAAGATCCGACGCGGCATGGATGCCATCGTACATGTGAGCAAGAAATGGCTCAGCTGGGGCGATGCCTACGAAATTAACATCAAGAAAGAGCTGAATCCGGTGATGGTTCTGGCCGTTGTCCTCGCCATCGACTGCGTTCTGGACGCAGAAGGCGAAGCGGCTGTAGCTGCGAATAATCGGGAGAAATAAGCGCTGCCAGAAAAATCGGAATTGGATTAGCCTCCCCTTGTTGCAAGGGGAGGTGCCCCGCAGGGGCGAAGAGGATAAAATAAAGCAATTTTTCCGCTTACATCCCCTCAGTCACCTGCGGTGACAGCTCCCCTTACTAAGGGGAGCCTTTTTGTCCTCTCCAATTCCCATCGATCTTCTCTTACACAAAAACAGGCACAGCAGAACATTCTGCTGTGCCTGTTTGGTTTTTTAGTTCTTCAAGCTCTGCATGGGAGCGGGGATGCGTCCGCCGCGGCCTACAAAAACCGCGGGGGATGCGGTATTGATGGGCATGACAGGGCCGCTGCCCAGCAGACCACCGAAGTTCAGCTCATCACCCACCTGCTTGCCGATGGCGGGGATCAGACGCACGGCGGTGGTCTTGGAGTTGACCATACCGATGGCCGCTTCGTCGGCGATGATGCCGCTGATGATGGCGGGGGTGATGTCGCCGGGGACAACGATCATATCCAGACCCACAGAGCACACAGCCGTCATGGCCTCCAGCTTCTCCAGCGTCAGACAGCCGCTTCTTGCAGCATCGATCATACCCTGGTCTTCGCTGACGGGGATAAACGCACCGGACAGACCGCCCACATGGGACGATGCCATCACGCCGCCCTTCTTGACCGCGTCATTCAGCAGCGCCAGCGCAGCAGTCGTGCCGTGGCAGCCGCACTGTTCCAGACCCATGGCCTCCAGAATGTTGGCAACGCTGTCGCCGATGGCAGGTGTGGGTGCCAGAGACAGGTCGATGATGCCGTAGGGCACGCACAGGCGGCGGGATGCTTCCTGCGCCACCAGCTGCCCCATACGGGTGATTTTGAATGCGGTTTTCTTGATGATGTCGGCGATGGCAGTCAGGTCATCACCAGGCTTTGCCTTGGCAACCGCCGCGCGGACAACACCGGGGCCGGATACGCCCACATTGATCACGCAGTCGGGTTCCCCCGCTCCGTGGAACGCACCCGCCATAAAGGGGTTGTCCTCGGGAGCGTTGCAGAATACCACCAGCTTGGCTGCGCCGATGCAGTCGCGGTCAGCGGTCAGCTCTGCGGCGCGCTTGACGATGTGCCCCATCTTCTTCACCGCATCCATATTGATGCCGGTTTTGGTGGAGCCGATGTTCACAGAGGAGCACACCAAATCGGTCTCTGCCAGTGCTTCGGGGATGCTCTCGATCAGCGCATAGTCGCCGGGGCCGAAGCCCTTGTGCACCAGTGCGGAGTAGCCGCCGATGAAGTTGACGCCCACGGTCTTGGCTGCGCGGTCCAGTGCGCGGGCAAAGTGCACGGGGCTGCTGGTGGGGCATGCGCCTGCCAGCATGGCAATGGGTGTGACCGCAATGCGCTTGTTGACGATGGGGATGCCGTAGTCGTGGCTGATGTCCTCACCGGTCTGCACCAGATGCTCGGCATAGCTGCAGATCTTGTCATAGACCTTGTCGCAGGCCTTGTGGATATCGGAATCGATGCAGTCGAGAAGAGAGATGCCCATGGTAACGGTACGGACATCCAGATTCTCGTTATCGATCATATTGATGGTTTCGAGAATATCATGTGTGTTGATCATAGTCTGACACCTGCCCGATCATCAAATGCGGTGCATCGCATTGAACACATCTTCGTGCATCACATGGATCTTCAGAC
>JAGBAT010000039.1 GCA_017938835.1 Oscillospiraceae bacterium
TATATGGTTGCGGATGAAGATGCCTACAACTACTTTGCAGAAAAGGGAGCGGAAGTCTGCTTCCCGAAGGAAGCCTTTGATGGCAGCTGCGGCATCATGGCGTATAACCGCACGAACCAGGAAAAAGGAAGAACTACGCAGCTTCTGCCGGTCAGTGAGTGGATCGTTGCCATCGGAAAGCACGCCGGTGTGGTTCCTTCCAAGCAGTGGATCAAGGTGCAGGAATCCCTGGACAGAAACAAATCCAAGGCATACCGTAAGCCCCGGAATAATGAAGCCTTGCTGACCGGTTTAGTGTATTGCTCCTGCGGAGAGAGAATGTACCCCAAACTGTCCCAGAGGACTACCGCTTCCGGCGAAGTTATTTACACTTATGTATGCAAGATGAAAGAACGCAGCAAGCGGGAGCGCTGTAATCGTCGCAATGCCAACGGCAATATTCTGGATGCTGCCATCATTGAGCAGATCAAGTCTCTGACCGACCATGACAGCAGCTTCATTTCTCAGCTTGCAAAAAGCCGTGAGTTCTACACCGGCAAGCGGGAACAATATGAGCGGCAGTTGGAAGAACTGCGGGCAGAGCACGAAGCAAACGAGAAGACCATCAATGGCCTGATCGATTCTCTGGGTATGGTGGGTGACTCGATTGCCAAGCCCCGTGTGCTGAAGCGTATTGAAGAGCTGTCCGATATAAACCGGGATGTAGAGAACCGCATCCATGAGCTGGAAGGTTTGGTCAATGTCAATTCGCTCACCGATGCTGAGTTTGATCTGCTGCGGCAGATGCTGTCCATGTTCCGAACCAGCATTGGTGATATGTCTATTGAGGAAAAGCGAGCAGCGATCAGAACCGTTGTACGCAAGGTGATCTGGGACGGTGTGAATGCCCATGTGGTCCTGTTTGGCGCAGATGAGGGCGAGATTGAATTCCCTGATATGGATGATAGATTAGGTCACATGGACGACGAAGGTGGCGAAGAAAAACCCCTGGAAGCCTTTGCAGATGTCGATTATGAGGATTTTGAGGAGGAAAATAGCGGCCTGGGAAATATTGAACCCTCCAACACTTCTAAAAGTCGTTGGGGGGAGGATAGCAAATGAAGTACTGATGCATTTTCGCAGTCTGAAGAAAACAGCCGGAGATGTATCCCTTTCCGACACTATGGATCTGGACGGGGAAGGCAGCAGTTTATCTCTGATGGATGTGCTGTGTCAAGAGGATGAAGCTCTAGAACGTGTGGGTCAGCAGCAGCTGATGCAGCAGGTGCGTGACAGTGTGAACACGGTGCTGGATGAGCGGGAGGCGGAGGTGATCCGCCAGCGCTATGGCCTGAATGGAAAGCCGCCGCTGACACAGCGTGAAACTGCAGTGCAGTTGGGAATATCCCGCAGTTATATTTCACGCATTGAAAAGAAAGCATTGGAGAAACTGAGACAACACTTTGACGAATGTATTTAAGTGTGTTATAATAGCTCAAAAAATCGAAAGGAGGGATACCACATGGGTGTGAAACAGCTGATTGGCGCGGTAAAAGAAGCGGGACTGCGAATTGCTGTAATTATGTTGGCACTGATTTTGGCGATGATTGTGGCATCCCGCAATGTGGAATTTGAACTGGAGCAGGAAACGCTGACGGGAAATGCTGCAGTGGAATCAGTGGTATCTGATTCATAATGCGACGTAATTCGAGGGAAAAAACAGTTGCATTTATTGATTTTTGTGTTATAATAAGCACAGTTAGTATCATGGTTTAGCGGAGTGGGCGAAAGCCCACTCTTTTTGTTGATTATTTTGAATCTAGTAAAGACAGGTGAATTATGAGCAAGATTACTGAAAAAGTATGGTCTCTGGCACAGCCCGTAGCGGATGAACTGGGACTGGAAATCTGGGACGTTGAATTTGTTAAGGAGGCAGGTACTCAGTATCTGCGAGTGTTCCTGGATAAGGAAGGCGGCGTAGGCATCAATGATTGCGAGACTTTCAGCCGTACGCTGGATCCCATTCTGGACGAAGCAGATCCCGTTCCCTGCAGCTATGTGTTTGAAGTCGGTTCTGCCGGCATTGAACGTGAACTGAAGCGTCCTGGCGACTTTGAAAAGTTTATGGGCGAACAGGTTTCCGTTAAACTGTATCAGGCTGTGAATGGACAGAAAAACTATGTGGGCGAGCTGTCCGCATATAATAATGGCGATATCACTCTCACTGTGGCAGGTAAGACTCTGGAACTGAAGAAGTCCCAGGTGGCTCAAGTCAAACTGCACGTTGATTTTTAACATATAAACAGAAAGGTTAGGAGAAACATGAACGCAGAATTCTTTGCAGCAGTTGCTGATATTGAAAAAGAAAAAGGTATTCCCAAGGAATACATGTATGAAAAAATTACTCAGGCACTGCTTGCTGCATTCCGCAAGGATAATGTGGAATATGAAGGTAATGTAGAAGTCCTGCTGGACGAAACCGCAAAGAAGATCCAGCTGGTGGAATACAAGACCGTTGTGGAAGATGTCTACGAACCCTATTGCGAAGTCACTCTGCCTGTGGCAAAGAAGATTGTTCGCGGTGCAAAGCTGGGTGACACCATTGCGATCCCCGTGGAAACCAAGAACTTTGGCCGTATTGCTGCGCAGGCAGCCAAGCAGGTCATCATTCAGGGCATCCGCGAAGCAGAACGGGGCATGGTATATGATGAATTCACTTCCAAGGAACACGAACTGCTGACCGGCGTGGTCACTCGCATCGACCCCAGAACCGGTGCAGCACACATCAAGATCAACTCCAACTCTGAATTCACTGAAGCAATGCTGCTGGCTCAGGAACGTATCCGCGGTGAAGAACTGCACGAAGGTGACCACATTAAGGTCTATGTTGTGGAAGTCCGCCGCAATGCAAGAGGGCCTCAGGTCCTGATTTCCCGCACTCACCCCGGTTTTGTTAAGCGTCTGTTTGAAATGGAAGTTCCTGAAATCTTCGACGGTACTGTGGAAATCAAGTCCATTGCCCGTGAAGCAGGCAGCCGCACCAAGATGAGTGTATGGTCTTCCGATGAAAATGTCGATCCCATCGGTGCATGTGTCGGTACCCGCGGTGGTCGTGTTGCTTCCATCGTGGATGAACTGCACGGCGAAAAGATCGATATCATCAAATACAGCGAGCAGCCTGAACAGTACATTGCTGCTGCACTGTCCCCTGCAGACGTTATCAGCGTTACCATGCAGGAAGACGGCAGAAGCTGCCGCGTTATCGTTCCCGACAGCCAGCTGTCTCTGGCGATCGGCAAGGAAGGCCAGAACGCACGTCTGGCTGCAAAGCTGACCGGCTACAAGATCGATATCAAGCCCGAAAGTCAGGCTTAATTATCAGCAGGAGGGAGTCGAGCAGTTATGCAGAAGAAAATTCCCATGCGGCAGTGTCTCGGCTGCCGAGAAATGAAGCCCAAGGCCACGTTGATTCGTGTGGTTCGCAGTCCTGAGGGAGAGCTGAGCCTGGATGCACGAGGCAAGAAATCGGGCAGAGGCGCTTATGTCTGCAGAGACAGTGCCTGTTTGAAAAAAGCAAGGAAATCGAAAGCGCTGGAGCGGTCTCTGGATACCCAGATACCCAATGAGATCTATGACCGTCTGGAACAGGAAATGGAGGCGGAAACAAATGGATAAAGCGCTGAACTATCTTGGCATCATGCGAAAAGCGGGTGCCTGTGCAGTTGGTGAGACTGACTGCGGAGCAGCATGCAGAGCCGGTAAGGCAAAGCTTCTGCTGCTGGCAGCAGATGCATCTGATAATGCACGCAGCCGTGCGAAAGGGTTTGTTTACGGAAGAAAGATCCCTCTGGTGATACTGCCATACACCAAAATGGAACTGGCAGGAAAACTAGGCAGAGGTGCTGTCTCTATGATAGCTGTGAACGATTTAGGTCTGGCGGTCGCGCTGATAAAGGCACTGGCAGAAAATGATCGGACACATGATGAAACTGTTGCAGTACTGGAAGAGAAACTGGAACAGGCGAACAAGCGCAAGGCTGAAAAGCAGGCACACGAACGGAACAAGAAATTCGGGAAGAGGAGGACGAAGGCTTGAGTATTGAAAAGTACCGCGTACACGAAGTTGCAAAGGACTTCAAGACCACATCCAAAGTAATCACTCAGATTTTGACAGATTATGCGACCACCCCCAAGAACCACATGCAGGTTCTGGAGAGCAATGAACTGGACCTCATTTTTGAATACATGACCCAGCACAATCAGATGGAAAGCCTGGAAGAACTGTACAAGACCAGTACTCCCAAGGCTGCCCCTAAGGCAAAGGAAAAGAAAGCCGACGAAACTGCAAAAAAGGTGGCGGACGATAAAACTGTGAGAGAAGATAAGAGAGAACAGGGCGCAAAGGGCGGTCAGAACAACCGTCAGGAAAAGGCAGCACCTGCAAATAATGCACAGCAGAGCAAGCAGCCTCAGCAGCCCCAGAAACAGGAACCTCACGTTTCCAAGAAGGTAGCTGAAAAGCGCATCGTGGACACTCGCGGTGCAGCAAGTGCTACCAACATTGACAAGTTCAATGAAAAATATGACGAACTGGCAGGCGATAAGGGCGAACGTATGGGTCGCCGCGGCAAGGAAAAGATCGGCAGCAAAAATAAGCAGCGCCAGCAGGCTCCTTCCAACAAGCGTAAGCAGGAAGAAAAGGACAGAATGCAGCGCCTGCAGCTGGAAATCGCACGCAAGGCTCAGGTTAAGGTCTCTATTCCCGATGAGATCACTGTTGGTGATCTGGCAAGCCGCATGAAGAAGAGCGCTGCTGTGGTCATCAAGGCTTTGATCAAGATGGGCACCTTTGCTTCTGTATCTGATGTGATTGACTACGATACTGCAGCTCTGGTAGCAATGGAATTTGACTGCAAAGTTGAGCGCGAAGTCATCGTTACTGTGGAAGAACGCTTGATCGACGACAGCGAGGACAAGGCAGAAGATCTGGTACCCCGTGCACCCGTCGTTGTTGTTATGGGTCACGTTGACCACGGTAAGACCTCTCTGCTGGACTATATCCGCAACGCACATGTTGCAGCAGGCGAAGCGGGCGGCATCACCCAGGCCATCGGTGCTTACACCGTTGATGTAAACGGCAGCCCCGTGACATTCCTGGACACCCCCGGTCATGAGGCATTTACCTCCATGCGTGCACGCGGTGCAATGGTCACTGACGTCGCAATTCTGGTGGTTGCAGCGGATGACGGCATCATGCCCCAGACCGTTGAATCCATCAACCACGCAAAGGCAGCCAACATTCCCATCATTGTTGCAGTCAACAAGATGGATAAGGTGGGCGCAAACCCCGAACGCATCAAGCAGCAACTGACCGAATATGAACTGGTCAGTGAAGAATGGGGCGGCGATACCATCATCGTTCCCA
>JAGBAT010000040.1 GCA_017938835.1 Oscillospiraceae bacterium
ATCTATGTCGATTTTGAAGTCTACGAGAAAATTTTCCTGATAACTGCATATCCTAAGAATGAGAAAGATAATCTGACGGATGCAGAAAGAAACGAAATTAAGCAAATGATTCACGCACTTGAGGAGCAGCTAAAAGAAAACGCTAAGTAAGGAGGATGCAGGATGAGCCTTTTTGACGATATTAAAACCGGTCTTGGTCAGGCAATCGAATACGAAAAAGGCAATCTGAAGGCCAAGACAACTCTGTTGACGGTAGAGCCTGTAGAAAGCTTTCAGCCCGACGAAATTCGTTCGATCCGCAATAGCACCGGGCTGACCCAAATTATGTTTGCGAAGTTTATGGGCGTGTCTGTCAAAACAGTGGAAGCGTGGGAAGCCGGACGCAATCATCCGGAAGGAGCAGCTTGCAGACTGCTCTCTATGACACGAAGCGATCCTGCTTTCCCGCAAAAATCCGGTATTATAACTGCAACAGCGAGGCAGTAAGCATAAGTACAGCACTAGATTAATTCTGGTGCTGTATTTGCTTTTAATCTCCGGCATTGACAACCGCTTAAAAATCTTCTACAACAACAATGCTGCGATGCACGAGGGCGGAATTACTCTACTATGGGGTAATTCCGCCTTTTTTGTTTTCCCGATAATTGAACAAACCCAAGCCCAATACCAACACCATTACATGAGCAAAAAAGACCTCCCTGCCCAATCCACGGGCAGGGAGATCGATGTAGGGAACATAGAAAACAGAGGTTTTGTGTGTTCCGACATAGTGCAGAATACATGCCAACAACAGCAATAACAAATCTGCCCAATTTACTGGTAAGGCCCGATATGCTGCACACGTAAAGCAGCTGCCACCATGATGGCAGCAGCTGCTTACATTTTTAGTTATTCTCTTTGACCACTTGACAGGCCGGGGTAATTCAGTGTAATCGGCTGCAGAACAAGTGTTCCGCAGCTGCTCAGGATCCCTGCTCCAGAACAGTCAGAAGCTTGGCAAGCTGGACACGGGTCAGGGGGGCTCCAGGCCGCAGTGTGTCGTCACCAAAGCCTTGGAACAGACCTTCGGAAACTGCCCAAGCCATGGCCGCTTCGGCGTAGCCGGAGATGTCGTTGCTGTCGCTGAACCCGGACAGATCTGCGCCCTGTGTAGCCCCATCACCCAAGCACAACATCGCATAACGATGAAGGAAAGTGGCCATCTGCTCACGGGTAGCAGTCTCATTGGGCGCAAAGGTAGTTTCGCCGATACCCTTGGCAATACCGGTTTCCAGCGCCCACGCCACCGCCTCGGCGTACCACATACCATCTTCTACATCTTTGAAGCTATAATCTGTCTCTACCCGGGGGGAGCCTGCCATACGGTACAGGGTAGTGACAATCATGGCGCGGCTGACCTCGCCGTTGGGACGGAAGGCGTTCCCACCGAAGCCCTGCATCAGACCGGAAGCAATGACATAGTCCGTGTCGTTGTGATACCAGGCATCCACGCTCAGATCAGAGAACGCGGCAGAAGGACAGTTTTTCCCATCGCAGACAAACGTACGGGACGAGAAGTTCAGTACAGTCTCCTCCACAGTCTCCAGATCCTTGCGGAGCAGGACGCTGACAGAGGCTGTGTACACATCGGCCTCCGCAGCAGTCCGGAAGACCAAGGTGACCAGGCTGCCGCCTGCCGTCTGAGGCTGGCTGCTGGCGAACAAGAGGGTAGCGGTGCCGTGATTGATACTCTGCGTATCCCAAAGATCACTGCCTGTGGCGCGGATCAGCTCCAACTGGGTGGAATCATAGTGGATCTGGAGCTGGCCATTGGTAATCCCGGCATTTTCCGCAAGATCAATATTCAGGAGGAGTGTGTTGCCGTGCTGATGCAGTGAACCAGACAGGAGACTGTCTTCAGCGGCCAGCACAGTCGTTGTGCTGAGCATCAGTACAACGCACAGCAGCAGTGAAAGCAGAGCGCACGTGATTTTCTTCATGGTGATTCATCATCCTTTCCTTGTCATTGATCCAGCTCACTGCACCATGGCCGTAGCTGTCATGGGATGCGCAGGTGTCTGGGGCACTTCTTCAGCCTGCTCACCAGGGACAGCGGTGACCCGCTGCATCTGTGCCGGCGACTCTAATTCCGCAGTATTGGTATTGGTCGTCCTGGTCAGATCGCTTTCCTTGAACAGTCCGCACATAGCGAGAACCTCATCGGGGAACCCGCCCAGCTTATAATAAGCACTGCCATCGGCTTCAATGCAGTACAGATCCGCCGGATGCTCAAGCGACCAGAAGCCATCATTGTCCAGCACGGACCAGAACAGGTAATTGGTCTCCTTATCATAGTACAGGGAACTGAAGTACCAGACGGAATTGGAGTTAAAGTCAATGCTGGCCAGGTGCTCAGGCCCATAGAGCAGGAAACTCAGACCAGTATCATCGGCGGGATCATCGGCCAGACCAATGAGATAGAGTTGACCAGTCCATGTGACGGCATAGAAGTAATCCACATCCACATCGCTTTCATCGTCATACTCAGTATAAGCATAGGCCACGCCCAGCATATAGTCTTTCCCGATGCTGCCAGACAGGTCAAGGGAGATCACCTGTCCACTCTCAACGTTCAGAAGATTCAGGTTGTAGGCGTAAGAGCCGGCAATCCTGCCGCCGGAAATGCTGGGCAGATAGGTCATATCTGTAAGCCAGCGAACCTTCTCATGCAGCAGCTCTGCGGCATAATCATTCGCCGGATCGATGACATAGATATCAGAGTAACCGGTACGTCCCTGATGGGTCCGGGTGCCAGCATAGATCTTGTCACCTACCACGGTGGCGGCGAAGAATTCCTGCTCCAGCAGGTCAGAGGTCTTCTTATACTCGTCTATAGCGTTAGTGTTGAACTCAGCCCAGTAGGCGGTAGAGGTGAAGAAGTCGCCGTTCCAG
>JAGBAT010000006.1 GCA_017938835.1 Oscillospiraceae bacterium
CCGCAGAGGGGCGCTGGGTCGCGATGACCAAGTGCATACCTGCTGCACGGCCCATCTGAGCCACGCGGCAAATGCTCTCTTCCACTTCCTTGGATGCAACCATCATCAGGTCGGCCAGCTCATCAATAACGATTACCACCTGCGGCATGGTTTTTTCGCCGTTGCGTTCACACAGGGTATTGTAGCCTGCCAGGTTACGGACACCGGCTTCAGAGAACAGACGATAACGCTTCATCATTTCCACAACAGACCACTGCAATGCACCAGCCGCCTTTTTCGGGTCAGTGACTACAGGAACATACAAGTGCGGAATTCCGTTGTAAACCCCCAGTTCAACCATTTTGGGGTCGATCATAATCAGCTTCACTTCATCAGGCGTCGCCTTATACAGCAAGCTCAGCAGCAGACAGTTGATGCACACGGACTTACCGGAACCGGTGGTACCTGCGATCAACAGATGGGGCAGCTTGGCAATGTTGCTGACAATACTGTTGCCGCCGATATCCTCACCGATGGCAAAACTGACCTTGCTCTTGGCAGTCTTGAAGTTGTCAGAACCGATGATGTCACGGAGATAAACTGTATTGATGACCTTATTGGGCACTTCAATGCCTACGGTGGAAATTTTATCGGGAATGGGGGCAATTCGGACGCTGCCAACACCCAAAGCCAGCGCAATGTCATCGGAAAGATTGGTGAGCTTGGTCAGCTTCACACCGGTGCGCAATTCAAAATCATAACGTGTGACCGTGGGGCCACGGGTGCAGCTGACATAGGTTGCATCGACACCAAAGCTTTCCAGTGTTGCCTCCAGACGGCGGCGGTTGGTATTCGCCTCATTCTGGTTATCCCCCGCACTGCGGGCGCCGGAGCGCAGCAGATTCATAGGCGGAAATACATAAGCGGGAGTCTCCTCGATTTCCTTCATGGCGACCTCGGCAGCAAACTCCTGATATCCCATAGCCGCTTCTTTTTTGGACAGCTTCTTATTGGGTTCATCGAAAATGCCGTCATTATCAAAGGCAGCAGCAATGCCGCTTGCAGAAGGCTGCGGGCCAACGTGTACAGGTGTCGGAGTAGGAAGAGGATCCGCTGCAGGAAGAACGATATCGTCGTCATCATCAATGGTCAGAGGGCCGCTGGGGAATTTCACCTCTGGTTTTTTCTGCGGTGCCACAGTTTTATTATCTCGGGTCAGACCAATTTCACGGAAACTGGTGGGATTTTCATTCTTTTCCAACTGAGGGATTCCTTTACCAGCAATGGTTTCCGGATCCGGAGTCTCCACCTGCTTCTGAACAGGCTTCTTCTTATACATGAAAAAGCTATCGTTATCCACTTCGATCTCATATTCCATATCGTCGATGATGTCACCGGGTTCCTGTACGGGTTCCTCTCCATCCAGCGGGATATCAATATCGCTGTATGTGATTTTAGACCGTTCCAGCAGGCGCTGCACATCTTTATTGGGCTTTGCCTGTTTCGGCTGTGGCTTTTCCTGTTTGACTTCCTTCTCTTTCTTTACGGGCTTAACAGGAGGGATGTATTCATACTCATCCTCATATTCAACCGAGTCATAAGGCTGACGCTCACGGATAAAGCTGATGATTTTGGCAGGGGTCAGGTTTGCACCAATGAACGCAAACAGCAGTATCAGCAGCATCAGGATCGGCGCTGCACCGTAAATGCTGACAGTGCTTTGCAGCAGCATGCCCAACAGACCTCCAATCGCACCGCCAGAGTGCATGCCCTGTCCGGTACCATACAGCATCTGCCATACGGGCACAAACCCCATATCCATAGTCAGAGGTGTCCCGAAACGGAACAAATGGGCAATCACGCCCCACAGCAGCGGCAGCAGCAGAATACTCGTCACACGCAGTGCCACAGGACGGCCGCGGTGGGTCAGCAGAACAACTCCGGCCCACGCCACACAGGGCGGCAGGATCCAGTAGCCATAGCCGATCAGCCCTTTCAGCAGCTTTGTCAGGACGAAGAACAATGCATCCACATTGAAGTACCCGATGAAAAACAGCAGTGCGAGAATGATGCAGACAATGCCGCCCACTTCCCTGCGAACTGGCTGTTTGACCGGTCCCTGAACCTGATTGCGGGAACTTGTCCCCTTTTTAGAAGATGTAGATTTGCTGTTCGTATTGGATTTTTTGCTTCCGGTACTTGACTTGGAAGCAGAACTTGAAGATGATTTCTTTTTGGCTGCGGTTGTCGTTTCGCTTTTCTTTGCCATGCGATCAGACCTCCTTATATTGGAAACTTACAGAATTGCAGTGAGAATAATGCTGATGAAGCCTGCACCCCAGCAATAATAGCGGAATTTGCCGAAGGCCCCCTGCTTTGCGATCAGCTGCAGTGCACCAATGGACAGCACACCTGCCACCATGGCAACCGCAGTACCGATGAGGTATGCAGGAAGATTGGTCACGTCAAAGCCATAGCTGAACATCTTGACAAAGCTGACGATGTTGGCACCCAGCACGGCTGGAATAGATAAGAGGAAGGAATACTTGACTGCATACTCCCTGTCGACACCACAGCACAGCGCAGCGGTGATGGTCGTTGCAGAGCGGGACAGGCCGGGCAGTGTTGCCACGCACTGACACAGACCAATGATCAGTGCATCCAGTACGGTAATGTTCTTTCCGTTCTTTTTTCCGGGCAGGAACTTGTCAGAGACAAACAGCAGGCAGCCGGTCAGGATTAGGATCATACCGATGTAAACAGTATGGGAATTCAGTTCCTCGATCATGTCATAAAATGGCAGGACCAGCACCAGAGGCACAGTACTGATCACCAGCATCAATGCCTGACGAGCACCCAGACGGCTTTTCTCACGAAGCTTTTGATCCGAGGTCGTGACCAATGTCACACAATCATTGAAGATATCCAGAATATCCTGTCTGTACACAAGACAGATAGACACCAGTGTTCCCAGATGCAGCAGCACATCAAAGAACATGTGACTTTCATCTGCAACGGTCAGACCGAACAGGTTCTGCATAATAGACAGATGGCCGGAGCTGGAAATCGGCAGGAATTCCGCTACCCCCTGAATCAAACCGAGAATGATTGCATTAAAGATTGACATATGTAGACCTCCCAGAACAGACGCGCTTGTCTGCACCACGGCCACAGCCGCGTATAGTTTAGCATGTTATTATACCACGAAATCGTCGAAATAACAAGAAGCTGTGCTGATTGTTTCATGAAATCATCCATAACGGCATTCCTTGACAGCGTGTGGCAACCACAATATAATTAAATCAATTCATAAGCAGGAGAGGATCTGCATGAAACATAGGAAATACATTTCTTCTATAGCATTGTTCACAGCACTCGTACTTCTGACCGGCTGCAGTGGAGCAGGAAAAATGGTAAGCGAAGGAAAAAGCGGTAACACTGTCACAATCGTGACCACATCTCCCACAATTACCAATTCCAATACAGCAGAAGACGAGCTTGCAGCTGTGCAGAATGATTCCGTAAAAGTTTCCTACCCCTCCGATGCCTGGCAAGGCAGTTTCGGCAGTGATCCGCTGACGATATATTATCACAGCACCATGAACACCAATCAGACCGCCAATATCAATGTACAGGCAAGCCAAAAATTTTCTGGAACACTTACCGAAAGCTATATGAATCAATTGGTCAAAGAGGTCAAGAACTATCAGGCCGGTGTGGAAATCACAAACAGCGAATTGCGTAAAATCAACGGAGAACCTGCAATCTATATAGAGCAGACGATCACCTATAATGATGCCATGATCGACATGATGCTGGAAAGCGGCGCGCTTACCGAGGCGTCACTGCAGGAGTTTGGCGGCCGTGAAGCTATTTTGGCCATTCCTCCCACCACTCAGGTCGGCATCTATGCAATTGCTGATGGCTGGCTGTGCATTTATACCGGCACATACTACAACAGCAATGAAAAGGCAGAAGTTATCGATACCATCACTACGATGGTTCAGAATACAGATGTATTGAAGTAAACAGAAAGACCGCTCTCAGGTGACGTAAAAAAAAGATAGTAGACTTTTTGTGTCTACTATCTTTTTACCACGTCACTCAGGAGCGGTCTTTTGCCTTATCAATTTCTTCATGCAGGTATTCCAGCGCGTCACTGACACTGCCGATACAGTCGATCAAACCATATTCCACAGCCTGCTTTCCATCAAGGATTGACCCTACATCATTGGCGATCTCATCCGTTGCCATCATCAGTTCTGTGAATTTCGCTTCCTCGACATGACAATGGGCCGTTACAAAATCCGTGATACGCTGCTGGGTATGCATAAAATACCGCCATGTCTGCGGTGCTCCGATGGTCATACCTGTCATGCGAACCGGATGGATCATCATAGCTGCACTGGGAGCAATAAAGGATTTCTTCCCTGCTACCGCCAGCGCTACGCCAATAGAATGGCTTCCGCCCAGTACCAAAGTTGCTGTTGGTTTTTTCATGCCTGCGATCACTTCTGCAATGGCAAGTCCTGCCTCCACATCGCCGCCCATGGTGTTGAGCATGATAAGCAGCCCGTCAATTTCGGGAGACTCCTCCACTGCCGCCAGCATAGGCAGCACATGCTCATACTTTGTCCCTTTGCCGTCCTCCGGTGCGGGCTGGTGCCCTTCGATTTGTCCAACTATAGTCAGGCAGTGAATACTGCCTTTGCTGCTTTTGATGTCGGTACTGCCAAGATCCTTAATGGTTTCCCGCTGCTGTTCATTCATAGAAAATCCCTCCCGTTGTATTGTGCACATCGGGAGGGATTTTTAATCATCCTTCTGTATTGTAGAGTGCTGCAACTGCCTTATAGGTCATGTAGCAGTCAAATTTAGAAACCAGTTCGTAAGGAGCGTGCATGCTCAGAACAGGCACACCGGCGTCAATGGTCTCAATGTTGCGGTTTGCCATGTACTTGGCAATGGTGCCGCCGCCACCCTGATCGACCTTGCCCAGTTCAGCCATCTGCCAAACAACGCCGTATTCACCAAAGGCCTTGCGAACATAAGCGACGGTTTCTGCGGAAGCATCACTGGTGCCGGACTTTCCGCGAGAACCGGTGTACTTGCAGATCGCAACGCCGTAGTTCATCTTGCCATTGTTGGTCTTTTCGCTGACTTCGGGATACAGCGGATCGTAACCGTTGCAGACATCAGCAGACAGGCAGAAGCTCTTTTCATAGCAGCGGCGCAGAGGTACGTTCTGTTCTGCGCACAGATCTTCCATGAAGTGGTCAAACGCACTGGACTGCATACCAGTGACACCGTCAGAGCCGGTCTCTTCCTTGTCTGCCAGAATGCAGACTGCGGTTCTGGCCGGAACATCCAGCTCCAGAATGGCCATCAGTTCTGCATAAGCACAGGAACGATCGTCATGGCCGTAGCCGCCGATCATGCTGCGATCCAGACCGATATCACGAACTTCCATCGCAGGAACAACTTCCAGTTCAGCGGACAGGAAATCTTCTTCGGTAATGCCGTAACGGCTGTTCAGGATGCTCATGACAGCCAGCTTCACGCGATCTCTGCCCTCACATGCGTAAGGTACGGAACCGACAAACACCTTCATGCCTTCGCCGGTGTGTGCTTCGTTGAGTGCCTTCTTGTTTTGGTCAGCGCTCAGGTGAGGCAGCAGATCAGTGATGATCAGCTGGGGATCTTCAGGATCACGACCGATGGCTACATCCACAGTCTCACCGTTTTTCAGGATGACTACACCGTGCAGTTCCAGCGGAGTTGCGACCCACTGATACTTGCGGATACCGCCATAATAATGGGTACGGAAGTAGGACAGTTCGTCGGTTTCCATCAGAGGCATGGGTTTCAGATCCAGACGGGGTGCATCTACATGAGCACCTGCGATAACGCAGCCTTCGCTCAGGGGCTTTTCGCCCATAACAGCCAGAATCAGAGACTTACCGCGGACATTGTGATAGATCTTGGTGCCGGGCTGCATAGTCATGCCAGGCTCGTAGGGAACAAAACCTGCCTCCTCTGCCATCTGCACAGACAGCTTTACGCACTCGCGCTCGGTACGTGCGTCGTTGAGATAAGTCTTGTAGCCGGCAGCATATTCGTTCATTTCGGCAACTTCCTGTGTATCGATTCGGTCATAGCCGTGCTTGGGCTGATAGAACAGCTCATTTGCAATTTCATTCATGGTTGTTCATAACCTCCATAAAATAATTTTTACACTTTTTTGCAAACGCTTCCGTCGTAGAATCATTGACCAGGATCCAGTCACAATGTTCCCGATAGAAGTCGTCGGATTTCTGGGATGTAATGCGGTGACGGGCATAATCCTCCGTAATACCGTCACGGGCCATAATGCGCTTCACGCGCTCTTCCACAGGCGCAAGAATTCCTACCAGCGGACGGTACTTTTCCGCCATGCCGCTCTCGATCAGCGCGATGGCATCCACCGCAGCCAATGTACCGCCGCTCATGGCATACTCGCCCAGCATACGTTCCACTTCTTCGCCAACTGCACCATGGGTAATGGCGTTCAGCTCCAGCAGTGCATCTGCATCATAGAATACTACCTGACCGATCTTCTTGGTATTCAGCACTCCGTCGTCATAGACATCACCAAAGCGCGCAGTCAGCTTCTCACGAAGCTCCTCACTGGTTCGGCCAAGACGATGATACACCTCATCGCAGTCAATTACAAGACCGCCGAGGGCAGCAATTTCATTCAGCGCCGTGGTCTTCCCACAGCCAGTACCGCCGGTAATTCCAAACACAGTCATATTCTCTGCCAGTGCCCGCTTGATGTCTACTTCGGGCAGCGCACCCTGACGCAGAATGCGATAGGGTGTCTGAGACATATCAATGATGGTAGATTCCTGTCCGATACCACATTCACCGCCATCGATCACCGCGTCGATTTCGCCCCCAAGGCCATCCAGCACAGCCTGCGCCGTTTTGGGACTGGGTGCACCAGAAAGGTTTGCAGAAGGTGCCGCCAGAGGCAAGTCGCACTCGGTTAGAAGTGTCAGTGTCTGAGGGTGGTCAGGACAGCGCAGGCCAACGGTGCTGCCCCCCGCTCTGACAATAGAGGGAACCATGTCCTTGCTCTTGAGCACAATGGTCAATGGCCCCGGCCAGAACTTTTCTGCCAGTGCATAAGCCGCCTGCGGCACATCCTCGCAGTACTTTTCCATAGCACTCGCATCATGCACCATCAGACTCAGAGGCTTGATCTCCGGTCTGCCCTTGACACGGTAGATTTCATGGACAGTTTCCTCATTCATGCCGTTTCCGGCCAGACCGTAAACAGTCTCTGTGGGAACAGCCACAAGGCCGCCATTACGAATGATTTCCGCGGCTTCTTTGATTTCAGTTGTGATGATCTTGGTTGTCATGTCAGTTTCCCTCCGATGACTGTAGCCGTTCTGCCTGATCGGCTGTCACAATGGCATCAATGATCTCATCCAGATCGCCATTCATGATCTGGTCAATTTTGTACAGGGTCAGACCAATGCGATGATCGGTGACACGCCCCTGCGGAAAATTATAGGTGCGGATGCGCTCATTGCGCATGCCCGTGCCCACCTGACTGCGGCGCTCAGACGCAATGGCATCTGCCTGTTTGCGGCATTCCGCATCGTACAGCCGGCTGGTCAGAATACTGATGGCACGGTCCTTATTCTTATACTGGCTGCGTTCGTCCTGACATTCCACCACAGTTCCCGTGGGGATGTGGGTCACGCGGATCGCAGACGAAGTCTTATTGACCTTCTGCCCACCTGCACCGGAGGATCGGAAGGTATCGATCTGCAAATCTTTGGGGTCGATATGAAAATCCACAGGGTCAACCTCCGGCAGCACTGCAACGGTAGCAGTACTGGTGTGCACTCTGCCTCCGGATTCGGTTTCCGGCACACGCTGTACCCGGTGTACCCCGCTCTCAAATTTCAAACGAGAATAAGCTCCCTCGCCTTCGATCATAAAGCTGATTTCCTTAATGCCGCCCAATTCCGTTTCATTGAGGTTCATGACCTCTGTTTTCCAGCGGCGGGCATCGCCGTACATGGAATACATACGATAGAGCTTGGCCGCAAACAGCGCTGATTCCTCCCCGCCTACACCGGCTCGGATTTCCACAATGACATTCTTGTCGTCATTAGGGTCTTTCGGCAGCAGAAGAAGCTTCAATTCGTGCTCCAAACGCGCCAAAGCTTCCTTAGCCTGCTCATACTCCTCTTTGGCAAGCTCTCGGAATTCCGGGTCGTTCATCAGCAGCTCCGCATCTTCCATGGTTTTCTCCGCTGCACGGTACTGGCGGTAGGTTTCAATCAGCGGCTCCAGCTGATTCTGCTCCTTCTGGAGCTTGGTACTGGCAGCCACATCGTCATAGGTCTCCGGCTGGTTCAGACGATGCTGGATCTCTTCATACCGTCGTTCGATATTTTTCAATTTTTCAAGCATACGTTTATCACCTTTCGAATCCCTCATCAAGTTGCATCAAATCTCTGTATAGCCTCGCAGAGCTCGCCGCACAGCGGCGAAAAAAGCTGCAAATTTTATCTGAAAGCCTTTTTGGTTTTTCAGATAAGCAGACTGGTCTGCGTTTCGCCTCTGTCTTCAGGGCGCAGCAGTGCCCCGGCAGCAGGC
>JAGBAT010000041.1 GCA_017938835.1 Oscillospiraceae bacterium
CCACCATGGATTTTTGCAATTGCCTGCGGGGCTTGACGCAGTGTATGCACCAACTGCATGAATCGGGGACTTTTTGACATGGAAGATCGCTCCTTATGCTCAAATGCCATATTCTATGCAGCGAATTGGACAGTGGTGCTGGGGATGGAAGGAATTACATTTGCATTGCGATTGCGAATTCGTTACAATTTTAAGGGTCTTCGGGAAGAAAAAACGTTATTTTGAAACAAAAAGGAGGCCCTATGAAGAAATTTGTATCCGTTTGCATCACCCTGATTTTATTTTCCGTCTGCAGCTTGTCTGTCTCTGCTGCAGCTGTGACTCACACAGTATCCAAAGGAGATACCATGTGGAAGCTGGCTGTAAAATATCAGGTGGGTGTCAGTGAGATCGTCAGCGCGAACAGTCACATCAGTGATCCCAACCTGATATATCCCGGTCAGGTGCTGACCATCCCGCAGACAGATTCCAATGTACTGTCTTTTGAAAATGAAGTTGTGCGTCTGGTCAATGAGATCCGCGTGGAAAATGGATTGAAGGCTCTGACTGCCAACTGGGAACTGTCCCGTGTCGCTCGAATCAAGTCCCAGGACATGGTAGACAACCGTTATTTCTCTCATACCAGTCCGGTTTACGGCAGTCCGTTTCAGATGATCAAGGCCTTTGGCCTGACCTATCGAACTGCTGGGGAGAACATCGCCTACGGGCAGAGAACACCGCAGGCTGTTGTAAACGGATGGATGGACTCCAGCGGACACCGTGCCAATATTCTGAATGCGTCTTATACCCAAATCGGCGTGGGATATGCGGCGAACGGTCATTACTGGACACAGATGTTCATTGGCTAAGCGGGATATTATAATTGCACATGGGCAAGCTATTCCTGAGGTGATGTGAAAAATGGCAAAACAGGGAATGGCCAGACCGAACTGGACCCATACAAGGCCCCATAATGAAGTATCTCCTGTGCCGGAGATCCAAGGTAAGGCTAAGCATGGGAAGACGAAAGTGAACCCCATTGTTGCAGGAACACAGGGTGCAGAGATGAAAGTGCACCATGAGGAAAAGTCAAAGAACTAAGCAAAGGAGCACTTACGAGATTCGTAAGTGCTCCTTTCAGGTTTCAAGTTTGGAATAGAACAATACACCGCCGAGGATCATTCCGCATCCAATCAGCTGCATACTTGTAGGCAGCTCGGCGAAGAATAGTCCGGCCAGAATTGCAGCGACTACGGGTTCGCACAGTTTGGATGCTGAAACAAATGCTGGAGAAAAATATTTCAAACACCAGCTGAAAATGCTGTGGCCGAGGATCGTGGAACAGACTGCCAGCAGAAGCCCGACGATAACGGCGCTTGTTCCGTAATCAAACAGCGCGTAGCCCTGCAGCAGACAGGTGATCAGAAGAACGGCTGCGCAGGAGACATAGACGATGTAGGTATAGATCGTCGTAGAAACGGTTTTACGGACTACACGGCCGATCAGTGTATATATTGCAACGGCAATGGCGGCGATCAATGCCAGAATGTCCCCGTAGAGCTGAGCACCGCTGGAGGAATCCGCAAAGGCAATGAGCACACTGCCGATAAAGGTGACAGCGATGGCGGCAACGGCTTTCACGGAGAGACGTCCTTTCAAAAACAGGCAGTAGCCCAATGCAACCCAGATGACCTCCGTGCAGACAATCGTGGTGGAGCTGGCAACGGAAGTGTGCTGCAGGGACTCAAACCAAAGCACGAAATGAATGGCCAGAAACAGACCGCTGACACAACTAAGCATTACGGTATGTTGATTGATTGCGCGAATCTCTTTTCGGAATGACTTACTGCCGAATACCACGGGGGTCATGAGCAGGACGGTCCATAGCAGCCGAAAAGCGGCGGTGACAGCGGATGGTGCGGCGGAATATTTGACAAAAATGGAGGACAGGGAAATGCCGATGATGCCTATAACGATCATGGTCATCGGATGGGCTTCTATGTATTTCATCTCTTCACTCCGTTTCAAATGACGTGGAAATATTTTAACAAGGGTCGAAAGCAATGTCAAATCAATCAGCAAAGCAGATAACGCATACATCTTTTGCGATAGATGTATGCGTTATTTCTCTTTTGGGTATTCAGCTTCTTTGATATTCTGCGCTGCCCACGAACCATAGTTGTCATGATAGAAGCGGTGGTACTGCTCATAGGTCAGACGACAGTCAAAGCCAATCAGCTCCATTTTGACACCGAACAGCCAGACCATGACATTCATTTCTGTCATGCCGTTGCGCAGGTAGAACTGCTTTCTCCGCTGGCGGATCTCCTGATCGTCCGTTTCTTCGTAGGAACTTTCAATCTCACCGAATAATCCTTTACCTGCATACTGCCGGCGAAGCAATTGCAGCAATCCGGAACCGATCCCCGTCCTGCGGCAGGCCTCTGCTACGGCAAAATAGTCCAGCAGGATCAGGTCGTCACCATTGATGGTGATGGCAAGACCTGCGAAGGTGCCGTTATCCTCACAGTACCACACATCAGTTTTTCCCTTGCGGTACATCTTTAAAATCATGGAGAATGGCTTACGTTCGGACAGGGGGAAAGCTTTGCGGTACAGCCGATAAATGCGTATCCATTGGGCAATGCGTGTGGGTCTTGCAATGGAGAGGTTGTGTGTTGATGACATCTTGTGATCACCTCGCATTGCCTATTGTAGCAATTGAGAGCGCAGCTGTCAAATGTGCGTGGTTATTTGATGAGCTCCAGAATCTGGCGTGTATTCTTTTTGCCAAAGCTGACAGTCTCGCCGTCGTTGATCACGAGGCAGGGCACGCTCATGACATTGTATTGCTCCTTGATTGCAGGGAAGTGGTTCAGGTCGTAAACTTCAGCCGTGATGTTGCTGTTTTCTGCTGCGATGCGCTGTGCGGCGGTGACCAGTTCCGGACACATGGTGCAGGACAGGGAGACCAGTACTTTTATATCGGTCTTTTTACTGATGCTGCGTGCGGCATCCAAAACATCAGCGTCAATGGGCTGTCCGGGGCCGGCCGCGTTGTACAGACCCAGTACGAAAGAGGTGAACTCATGGCCGCCGGGGACACCGTGGAATGCCAGACCGGTCCAGCTGCCGTCTGCACGGCAGACCTTGACGCAGGGTGCGTCTTCGCTGCCTTCTGCAATGTCTACGGAGAGCTGATCGGTCAGTTCTGCCAGTTCTTCCATATAGGCACGCAATTCGCTGGAAACAGGGCGGCTGTCCAGATACAGCTTCAGCTTCAGGCTGTTTGCCATCTTTCCAAATACGGTGTTCAGCTGTGCCAGCATGGGAGCATCGAACAAGCTGCTTTCTCCAGCGGGAGCGGGAGGAACTTCCTCCTGAATGGGGTGTGCCACGGGCTTCTCGGGCACCAAACCGGTCTTTGTCTGCAGCGCGGCAGCATACTTTTCCAGTTCAGTAGCAGCCAGTGCGCCGTCGCCCACGGCAGTGACCACCTGACGCAGTGCCTTGACACACACATCGCCTGCGGCATACAGCCCGTCCACAGAGGTCTTCATGCTGCGGTCGGTGATGACATAGCCTTGTTCGTTCAGCTCGGCAATAACGACCAGTGGCATATGCCCGTCTACGCCACGCGGGACGTGACCATCGAAAAGGGCGCCCGCATCTGCCAGTTCCGCATTATGAA
>JAGBAT010000042.1 GCA_017938835.1 Oscillospiraceae bacterium
ATCACCATGCTGACCAGTCTGGACACGGTGAAGGTGCTTCTGGATGTACTGGAGGAAACCACTATGGGTGTGTCCACCATTGACGCATAGGAGAACGAGTGTGATAAGCAAACCTCACTGAATATCGTAAGTTGCGAGCAGCAGGCCAAAGCAGCCTGCTGCTCTTTGCGATGTTCTTGAAAATTCATAGATTATTAACGATCAGGAACGCTTTTGGAACTGTGAAAGGATCCGATTGGAACTTAAGCTTTGTAAAATAGACCCCAACAAGCAGTTCTTGCTGCAAATCATTTGGAGGTTATGATTATGTTTTTTGACGCAATTGCTGAAGTCATTGCAGACCGCACCGGCTGCGAAGTATCCGCCATCAAGCCCGAAAGCACGTTTACCGAACTGGGAATCGATTCTCTGGACACGGTAGAGCTGCTGATGAATCTGGAGGATAAGCTGGGCATCGAGATCGAGCTGGATCAGGCCATCAGCACTGTGGGTGATCTGGATCAGTTCATTCAGAGCAAGCAGGGGTAACACGATGATCAAGTCGGCAATTTGTGAATTACTGGGGATCCAATACCCCGTGTTCCAGGGTGGCATGGCTTGGATCGCTGACGGAAAACTGGCCGCTGCCGTAAGTAATGGCGGTGGCCTTGGTATTATCGCAGCGGGTAATGCTCCGGGTTCCTACGTTCAGGAGCAAATCCGCATTGCCAGGACCTTGACCTCTAAGCCCATCGGCGTCAACATCATGCTCATGAGTCCCTTTGCGGATGAAGTGGCAGACGTTGTCGTGGAGGAAACAGTCGAAGTAGTCACCACCGGTGCGGGTAATCCTTCCAAGTATCTCAAAGAATGGAGCGCCGCGGGTATAAAGGTGATTCCCGTTGTGGCATCTGTTGCTATGGCCAAGCTGATGACCCGATTGGGGGCTTCCGCTTTGATCGCTGAAGGCGGTGAAAGCGGCGGCCATGTAGGCGAGCTTACTACCATGGTGTTAGTCCCTCAGGTCTGTGATGCAACCAGTCTTCCTGTGATAGCGGCGGGCGGTATTGCCGATGGACGGGGCGCAGCGGCAGCCTTTATGCTGGGTGCATGCGGTGTGCAGATGGGAACACGGTTCCTGAGTGCATATGAGTGCAATATCCACCCCAATTATAAGGAAAATATTCTGAAAGCCACCGACCTTTGCACCATGGTCACCGGTAAACGGCTGGGGCATCCAGTGAGAAGCCTGCGGACCCCCTTTCCTCGGAAATACGCTAAGGCTGAATACGGTGGAATGTCCGACGATGAACTGGAAACGTTGGCCGAGGGTAAGCTTCGTATGGCCGTTCAGCAGGGAGACATCCAAAATGGCTGCTTTCTTTCCGGTCAAATTGCCGCTATGGTTAAGCAGGAACAGCCTGCTGCAGAGATCGTTCAACAGGTTATAGAAGAGGCAGAACAAATCCTCCGGAGGGCAAACGCATGGGTAAAATAGCATTCGTATTCTCCGGCCAGGGTGACCAGTACCCCGGCATGGGCAAAGAGCTATGTGAAAAATATTCGGCAGCGGAAAAAGTATTCCGAATGTGTGACAGGATTCGCCCCGGCACCATGGAACAGTGCTTTGCTGGTTCTGCGAACGAGCTGAAAGAAACAAAGAATACGCAGCCCTGCCTGTTTGCCTTTGAACTGGCGGCCGTCGAAGTGCTGTTGGAGAAAGGCATGACCCCCAACGCCGTTGCCGGATTTTCCCTGGGAGAAGTGGTGGCTGCCACGGTTGCAGGCTGCTTCGACCATGAGACAGGCTTCCGTCTGGTCTGTAAACGGGGTGAGCTGATGCAGGCAGCAGCAGAGGACCACGACACGTCCATGGCTGCAGTCGTGAAGCTCACCGCCGAACAGGTCAGCACCCTTTGCAAAAAATATTCAGATATCTATCCTGTAAACTTCAACTGCCCAGGCAACACCACCGTTTCCGGACTGGCAGAACAAATGTCCCTCTTTTCTGCGGATGTGAGAGCAGCGGGCGGCAGAGCGCTGCCTCTCAACGTGAAAGGAGCATTTCATTCTCCCTTTATGAAAAAGGCCGCAGAGGCATTTGCAGAGGAGTTGGAAACGGCAGATATCCGGCTGGGAAACACCACCCTATATTCCAATGTAACAGCATACCCTTATGAAGATGATGCCGCAAAACTTCTGTCGAGACAAATTTCCAGCCCGGTGCAGTGGGAGCGCATGGTTCGGAATATGATCGCATCCGGCATTGATACTTTTATTGAAATCGGTCCCGGCAGGACACTGACCAACATGATTCAGAAGATCGATTCATCTGTGAAGGCCTGTCCCTTTACAGTTTATCTGGAGGAAAAACCATGCTGAAAGGAAAGACAGCTATCGTAACCGGCGGCAGCCGGGGCATCGGTGCGGCGGTTGCTGACAAACTCGCATCCTTGGGAGTCAATGTTGCAGTGATCTACGCCGGGAACCAGGCGGCGGCAGATGCAGTCTGTGCAAAATGCAAAGCAGAGCACGGTGTGGAAGCGAAATCTTATCCGTGCAATGTGGCTTCCTTTGCGGAGACAAAAGGCGTTGTTGCTGCCATTAAGGCAGATTTCGGTACGGTCCATATTCTCGTGAACAACGCAGGCATCACCAGAGACGGGTTGCTGGCCATGATGCCTGAACGTGCATGGGATGCGGTGCTGGATACCAACCTGAAGGGTGCGTTCAACATGATTCGCCATTGTACAGGATTGTTCCTCCGGGCCAAAGAGGGCTGTATCATCAATATCAGTTCTGTTTCCGGTCTGATGGGCAATGTCGGTCAGTGTAATTATTCCGCTTCCAAAGCAGGACTGATCGGCCTGACCAAATCTGCCGCAAAGGAACTGGCGCCTAAGGGAATTCGCTGCAACGCAATCGCACCCGGCTTTATACGGACAGATATGACGGAAACGCTGGAGAATGGTCCGCTGCTTTCCATGATTCCTCTGGGGAGAATGGGCGAAGCAGAGGAAGTCGCCGAAGCAGCAGCGTACCTTGCAACCGCGAAATATGTCACCGGCGAGACCATCCGTGTTGACGGCGGCATCGCCATGTAGCGGCGAATTGCCGATATCACTGTTCTGACCCGCGCGGCAGCGATATTCGAACAAAGGAGAACAATATGATTACAAATCATCGCAGAGTGGTGGTGACCGGTCTTGGTGTTGTCAGTCCCGTAGGCAGCGACATAGAAACTGCCTGGAATCATCTGATTTCCGACTACAACGGCATCGGTCCCATTACGTATTTTGATACGACAAACTACAAAGCAAAGCTTGGTGCACAGGTCAAGGATTTTGATCCCATGACATACATGGATAAGATCGAAATGCTTCGCACAGACAAATACGCACAGTATGCCATTGGAGCGGCCGCCCAGGCCGTGGAGGAGAGCGGTGTGATCGGCACGCTCCCACCTGAACGATTGGCCGTCTATTTCGGTTCCGGTATCGGCGG
>JAGBAT010000043.1 GCA_017938835.1 Oscillospiraceae bacterium
CAAAGATCAAGACTCTGAGCAAGGGTATGAAGGAAAAAGTTCAGCTGATCCTGGTTATGAGCCGCTCCGCAAAGCTGTATCTGCTGGATGAACCCATTGCGGGCGTTGACCCAGCGGCTCGTGACCTGATCATGGACACCATTTTATCCAATTATAATCCAGGCAGTACTGTAATCATCTCTACCCATTTGATTGGGGATATCGAACGGGTGTTGGATGAGGCGATTATCCTGAAAGACGGTCAGGTCGTTCTCCATGAAACAACCGATGCCATTCGTGAACGGGAAGGCAAGAGCGTGGATGAACTGTTCCGTGACATGTTCCGGGCACACTGGTAAGGAGGTGCTGATATGTTTGGAAAATTGATGAAATATGAGCTGCACTATTTGGTGCGCTATTTTGCACCCATGTGGGTCATCGTGCTGTCTCTATGCGCACTGGGGCGAGTTGTAACACCCACACAGATAGAGGACATTGAAGGCATGATGATTGCAGGCACCAGCTGGATACCTGCTGTGTTGATGGTATTGTCGGTTGCCGGTATTATGACCATGATGGTGGTCAGCACCGTTGTTCTGCTGCAGCGGTTTTATAAAGGAATGTACGGAGATGAGGGTTACCTGATGTTCACATTGCCGGTAACCTCCGGCGGATTGCTCCACTCCAAGGCATTCAGTGCAGTTCTGATGATGTTGGCAACCATACTCATTACGATCGTAGGCGTTATCATTCTGGTTTCCTATGAGGAAGTATGGTCTGAACTGACGTGGGCGGTCGATGAAGCTTTCCGAATGCTGAATTTCAGCAGCCTGAATACTGCGATGTTGATATTTTGGATCGTCGTTATGGCAATTCTAGCAGCGGCACAGGGAATTTATTTGGTGTATCTTGCTATCACGATAGGTCAGCTGTGGAGAAACCATCCTGTGATCGGTGCGGTTGGGGCTTATTACGGTATCAACCTGCTTCTGACTGGCATCGAAGGTGGGATCACGTATCTCATTGGAGACTCCGTCCCGAATATGCTGACTTCTGTAGAACGGTGGCTGGAGATGGGTCAAACGACTGTATTCATCGCGGTGATCCTGTACTATATTGTACATGCTCTGCTGGTGATCGGAGGAGCTTCTTTGATTATGAAGTTTATTCTTGATAAAAAACTTAATATTGCATAAATAATCAACGAAAACGGGGGATTTCCTCCGTTTTTTGTTAAATTTATGTAAAAAAGCCGAAACTTGCGTCGTAACATTGCACAATGCAAAAAAATGACAAAAACTTGAAACTGTGCAATCATCCGAATGTGAAAAAAATGTCACAAATTCGTTGACTTTGTTGGTCTGATGATTTAATATGACCTCAGACAAGAGGCAAAGGACAAGTTTTTTGCTTCTTACTACTTATTTTTCTTATTTCTATTTGTTTTTCCCGACAGCAACCGGGCGGATATAGTATCCGCCCGGTTGTTGTTTTATGTATAAAATTTTGGGTGCGAAACGATCCGCAGAATATTTCCAAGTTCTGCAGCGGCCTGCAAAGCCATTGCATAAGCTGGACAGATAAAAAATAAGCTCACCGATTGGTGAGCTTATTTTTGTTTCAGTTTAAATTACAGATTGTAAGCCCATTCGAAGCCTTCGTGCATAGCATCGGAGGACTGACGAGCCTTGATAGCGTCGCCGATAACGCCAACTTCGGGAACGAATTCCTTCAGAGCAGCAGACAGAGGATCGTAGTTACGAGCGCCCAGACCGAACAGAACGTAGTCGAAGCCTTCCAGCCATTCTTCCTTATCCCATTCGCCGGCAGCGTTCTTGCGCTGAACCTTAACTGCGGAATCGGTAACTTCCAGAACCTTGGTGTTAACGTTGATGTGAACGTTGTTGTGATCCAGTGCACGCATCAGAGGAGCACGGTTGGGGATGCAAACGCCGTTCAGGATCTTGGGAGCCATTTCAATGATGGTGATATCAATGTCGCCGATGGAAGTAGCCTTCTGGCCAGCGGAAGCCATCATCAGGTTGGGACGTGCGTCCATCAGGATGGTTTCTGCGGTTTCGCAAGCAACTTCGCCGCCGCCCAGAATAGCGACCTTACCGGAGTTGATGACCAGGTTGCCACGCAGGAAGTCGTGAGCGGTCAGAACGGGGTAATCAGTAGTGCCCTTGATGGGGGGGACCAGAGGCTTAGCGCCGGTTGCGCACAGAACTGCATCGGGTGCGAATGCCTTAACGTCTTCAACGGTAGCTTCCTTGCCGAATACGAATTCTACGCCAGCCTTCTTGCAGCGGTAGTTCAGGTGCATCAGCCACTTGCACATTTCCTGCTTGCCGGGGCTGCGAACAGCCAG
This sequence comes from Oscillospiraceae bacterium, assembly GCA_017938835.1. Lineage (GTDB taxonomy): Bacteria > Bacillota > Clostridia > Oscillospirales > Oscillospiraceae > HGM13010. The sequence goes on from JAGBAT010000043.1 coordinate 2,351, forward strand.
ATTCAGCTGACCGCCGATGATCTGTTCCTTTTCCCAAACGGTGACCTTGTGGCCGCGTTCAGCAGCAGTCATAGCAGCGTACATACCACCAGGACCTGCACCGATGATCAGAACCTTCTTGGACTTAGCAGCGGGCTTGCCGATTTCGGGGTAGTCGTATTCCTTACCAATCAGGGGGTTGATGTGGCACTTGCAGTGGGGCTTTTCGGAGGAACGGGTTACGCAGGAGCCGTCGCAGGAGCCGCAGGGAACGATGTCGTCGATCAGACCAGCCTTTGCCTTGTTGGGCAGGTCGGGGTCTGCCAGCAGAGGACGACCCATAGAAACGCCGTCAACCAGACCGCGTTCAACGATGTCAGCAGCGTAGCGAACGTCGTTGATCTTACCAACAACGTAAACGGGGATGTTAACAACCTTCTTGATTTCGGATGCTTCGTAAACGTTTACACCGATTTCCTTGCCGTGAGAGGGCAGGATGTATTCGATAGCTTCGTACTGAGTACCACCGGAAACTTCCAGCAGAGATACGCCGGCTTCTTCCAGCTTGGGAGCCAGGTACAGCATTTCCTTCAGGGTGTTGCCGCCTTCAACGCGTTCGGAGCCGCAGACACGCAGGAAGATGGGGAAGTCTTCGGAGACGTTCTTCTTGCATTCGCGAACAACTTCCAGAATGAAGCGAGCGCGGTTGTCGATGGTGCCGCCGTACTCGTCCATACGCTTGTTACGCAGGGGAGACAGGAAGGAACCGGGCAGCATGTAAGCGTGAGCGGTGTGCAGGCCGATAGCGCCACAGCCGGATTCTTCTACACGGCGTGCTGCTGCACCATACTGCTTGATAACGGTCTGGATCTCATCAATGGAGATGGGACGGGAAACGTGACCGTTTGCGTTCTTGTTGGTGGAGGGGCCCAGAGGAGCGATGCCGCGGTAGCCGCAGATGGATTCGGGGCCGGGGTGAATGATCTGGGGAACCAGAGTAGAACCGGTGTCGGATACGCGCTTTGCGAAAGCAGCAAACTGGGGAACCAGCTCGTCGCGGTCCAGAGCGGTGGTACGGCCGATGTACCAGTACTTGTGGTCAACGGTAACAGCGTCGATAACAACGAAGCCGCAACCGCCTTCTGCACGGCGGACGAAAATGTCAGCCAGCTTCTTGGGAACGGTGCCGTCAGCTGCTTCGTAGTCCATGCTCATGGGTGCCAGACCGATGCGGTTCTGCAGAACGGTACGGCCAACCTTGAGGGGGCTAAACAGCTTGGAATCTTTCATTTCCATGATACAAAACCTCTTTCTTGGATGGATTGAATTGTACTGATTATGTATATGTTCGCGGCAAAATACCGCCCACACTCCAACAAGGACGGCTCCTGAGCGAACATTTACCTACAAAATAGAGGGAAAAACCGCAAAAACAGGTGACAAATCGACATCTGAACATGCGGGAAAAAGCCCTGCGCAATATCACGCGGGGCTTTTTTCACATTTAGCAATTAAGCGATAGCGCCAACAGGGCATGCACCTTCACAAGCGCCGCAATCTACGCACAGATCAGCGTTTACTTCGCGCTTGCCTTCAGCATCAGCGGAAATTGCGCCCAGAGGGCAGGTTTCTTCACAAGCGCCGCAGCCAACGCACAGATCCTTATTAACGGAATGAGCCATGATAGTACCTCCACATAATAATGAATTGATAAGTTGTCCAAAATCGCCATAAGGACACATATCAGTGTATCACATTGTATCATAGTTCCACAGAAAAGCCAACCGTTTTGATGAAATTATTGTGAAAAAATTCGACCCGATTTTTGACAACGTTGGAGAAAATTTCGTCAAAAACTGTATAAAAGAACAAAAATTAGGAGCGACTTACAATGTAGCGGGGGCTAAACAGGAGTGGGGGAAGGCTTGAGGCCGCTGTTGCCGCTTATCTTCCTTATTCGATGCCGGTGACTTCGTAGCCTGCATCCACGATAGCTGCCTTCAGAGCCTCGTCGGAAACTTCGCCGGTGATGGTGCAGACAGCGTTCTTGTTTTCCAGAGAAACAACAGCGCTGACGCCTTCCAGTTTGTTCAGAGCTTCGGTTGCGTGGCGTACGCAGTGCTGGCACATCATGCCTTCAATATGGATGGTCTTTGTCATTTCATTTGTCTCCTTTGTTTCAATTGTATGGGATATTTCGGTTGATTCGGTAGTTTCAATAGTATCATCTGTGTGAGGCATTGCGGGTTTGTGGAACCGCAGACGCAAGGCGTTGCTGACCACAAAGAAGCTGCTGAAGCTCATGGCCAGTGCGCCCAGCATGGGGTTCAGGGACAGGCCCAGAGAAGGATACAGCACACCGGCGGCAATGGGAATGCCAACGCAGTTATAAAAGAACGCCCAGAACAGGTTCTGTTTGATGTTACGCATGGTGGCTTTGGACAGGTGCAAGGCATTGACTACATCGGACAAGCGGCTGCCTGTGACGATGACATCGGCAGACTCGATTGCAATGTCGGTACCTGCGCCGATGGCGATGCCTACATCTGCACGCATGAGAGCGGGGGCGTCGTTGATGCCGTCGCCCACCATGGCGACCTTTTTGCCGGATTCCATCAGAGCGCGTACGTGCTCTTCCTTTTCCTGAGGCAACACCCCTGCGATCACATTGGTGATGCCGGTCTTTCTGCCAATGGCAGCGGCGGTCACAGGGTTGTCGCCTGTGAGCATGACGACTTCTACGCCGTCAGCCTGCAGCCGTTCTATGGCAGCTGTGCTGTCCGGCTTTACTTCGTCAGCGCAGCACATGACGCCCAATGCCTTACCGTCAGCAGCGAAGAACAGTACGGTCTTTCCATCCTCTGCAGCTGTATCATATTTTGCATCGAAGGCTACATTCAGATGTTCCATATAGCGGCGGTTGCCGGCGGCAATTGTTTTGCCGTCCACAATACCACGAATTCCCATGCCGGGGGTAGCGGTGAAGTCAGTGACGGGGGCGGTGTAGTCGATGCCCTTGGCCTTGGCGTAATCCACAATGGCCAGAGAAAGGGGATGTTCACTTGCGTGTTCCAGACTTGCAGCAAGATGTATAAAGTTGTCACCCATCGCGTATACATCGGTGACTTCTGGACTGCCCTTGGTGACTGTACCGGTCTTGTCCAGCACCATGACATCCACATGGGAGAGCTCTTCCAGACCCTGTGCGGATTTGTATAGCAGACCCATATTGGCACCTCTGCCGGTGCCCACCATAATAGCAGTGGGGGTGGCCAGTCCCAGTGCGCAGGGGCAGGAGATGACCAGTACCGCGATGGCGCGGGGCAGGGCAAAGCCAATGCTCTCACCCGCCAGCAGCCAAACGATGGCGGTGATCACGGCAATCGTAATGACCGCAGGAACGAATACTGCGCAGACCTTGTCAGCCAGTCGAGCAATGGGGGCCTTAGAGCCTGCAGCATCTTCCACCAGTGCGATGATCTTGGACAGTGTGGTGTCAGCGCCGACCTGAGTGGCTTCAAAGGTGAAGTATCCGCTGCGATTCATCGTGGCGCCAATGACCTTGTCGCCGGGCAGCTTTTCCACAGGAACGGATTCGCCGGTGATAGCGGACTCGTCAACACCACCGCTGCCTGTACGGACAACGCCGTCTGCCGGGATCAGCTCACCGCTTCGGACAACGAGGATGTCGCCTACCACAACCGCTTCAGCGGGCACTGTTACTTCTGTGCCGTCGCGCAATATCGTTGCGGTTTTGGGCGTCAAGTCCATGAGTTTGCGCAAAGCATCTTTGGTTTTCCCTTTGCTGCGGGCTTCCATGTACTTGCCCACAGTGATGAGCGTCAGGATCGTGGCTGCGGATTCAAAGTACAAGCCGTGCATGTAATGGCTTGCGGCAGCCATGTCACCATGACCCATGAGATACGCCATGGAATAGGTGGAGTAGAGGCTGTAAACCATGCTGGCTCCTGCACCCAGTGCGATCAATGCGTCCATACTGGGGGAGAGGGCGCGCATGGATTTGAACCCGTTGACAAAGTAGCTCTTGCCCAGATACAGAACCGGCAAGGTTAACAGTAGCTCTGTCAGAGCCAGCACCAGCATGTTTTCATGGCCGGAAAGGAAGCCCGGCATAGGCAGACCCATCATACCGCCCATTGCAATATACATGAGCAGCAGCGTGAATACGGCCGACCAAGCAAAACGGTGGAGCATGGCCTTTGCATCCGCTTCTTCATTGCTGCCGTCACCGGTGCCGCCTGTGGGGGTGGATGCTGCAGTTGTACCGGGGATGTTTGCGCCGTAGCCGGCGTGTTCTACGGCGGAGATAATGGTTTCGGGAGCCGTGACAGCGGCGTCAAATTCTACCACCATGGAATTGGTCAGCAGATTTACCGTGCAGACCTGCACACCGTCTACCTTATTGACCGCCTTTTCCACATGGGCCTGACAAGCGGCACAGGTCATCCCTGTTACATTGAATTTTTGAGAAATGGTATTTATAGTCGTTCACCTGCTTTCGGTTGTTTTAATTGTTTACTTCATTACCTTTTGCAGCGTTGAAACAAGTTCGTCGATGGTTTCATCCTTGCCGTTCCTAATGTCGTCTGCAACACAGGTACGAATATGGTTGGCGAGTAATTCACGATTGAAAGCATTCAGTGCTGCCTGAACCGCGCTGACCTGTATCAGTATGTCTGTACAGTAAGTGTCCGATTCCACCATTTTCCGTATCCCTCTGACCTGTCCTTCGATCCGACTGAGACGATTGATGAGTGCCTTGTATTCTTCTTCCGAACGTTGTTTTGTTCTATGGCTGCAGCATGCTTCTTTCATGGATACCTCCCAATGTTCCTGCATGGTATTGGCTTTATTATATACCCTATAGGGGTATCCGTCAAGACGGTCATGCAGAGGCTTTTGATGCAACCCAACAACATCAAGAAAAACGGATGCATCATCTGATGTGATACATCCGTTTGGTTATTTTTCTCGATTATTATATACAAAATTCAGAATCGCCATGGAAATGATCAATACATAACCCAAGATGCTCCAGTGGTCGGGAAGCTGGTCGAACAGGAAAAAGCCGATGATGGCGGAGAAAATGACCTGAGAATAGTCGTAAACGCTGATCTCCTTGGCAGGGGCATAGGTGTATGCGGCCGTGATTGAAAATTGACCGCCTGCGCCGCAGGCACCGCACAGCAGAAGCATCAGCAATTGATCGACTGTAGGCATCACAAAGTCCTGAATCACAAGTGGGAGTACGGCAAGGCAAGAAAAAGTGGAGAAGAATAGAACTACCACAGGACCTTGTGCGCCGCCCTGAGTGGCCTTGCGAAGAAACGTGTACGCAGCTCCTGCGCAGGTACCGCCCATCAGACCAATGAGCGCCGGGAACAGCTGCAGGTTTTCCCCGGTGGGCTTAATGATCAGCAGTGCGCCTGTGAACGCACCGCAGACAGCCAGCGCCTGTATGGGGCGAACCTTTTCCTTCAGCAGGAAATAAGAGAAGATGATGGCAAAGAAGGGGCTCAACTTATTGAGCATGTTAGCGTCTGCCAGGTTCAGACGATCGATGGCATAGAAATTTGCAACCAGACCAATCGTGCCGAACATGGCGCGGAGCAGCACATAGGGGAGATTCTTCCGGCCAATGTACATGGGGGTGTGACTTCTGCGGATGGTGAAGAAAGCCAGAAATACGGCAACAAAATTGCGGAAAAAAGCTTTCTCGAATACCGGAAGGTCACCGGACAGGCGAACAAAGGTGCTCATGCCGGCAAAACAGAGTGCGGCGCAGATGATATACAATATACCTTTTGTCCGGTTTGCTGAAGGCATGGAAAGTCATCTCCTGTTTTGGAATGTAGATATTTTACCACTGTTTTGCTGATTTTCAATCCAAAAGATCAGGCAGCACAGAAGAATTCTGTGCTGCCTGATAAAGTTATTTTTGTACGATATTGCGGGTGCTGTAATATGCAGCTTTGTGTTCGCGCATAGAAGCATCGGCCATGTGATACATCTCTTCAGGGCGGATGGCTTTATCCCGCCACTGACAGCCCATGCTCAGACCAATGTTCATTTGGCGGCACTCGGCGGTGATCTCCTCCATCAGTCGCTCTACGGCAGCCTCGCTGCAGTTCATCATAACGGCTGCAAATTCGTCACCGTCCGTGCGGAAGGAAATGGCTTCGGGGTGGCTGAGAATGATGTTCGCGGTGTGCAGCAACAGCTCGTCACCGGCGGCCTGACCATAAACACTGGTATACTGGTGCATGTTGTTCAGGTTCATGACCACAATGCCCAGGCTCTTAGTTTGCATGCGGGCCAGACGGAGCAGATACTTGGTAAAGAAATCACGGTTATAGACACCCGTCTGCTCATCAATAATACCCATTTCCACGGTCTTAAGCATCAGGGAGAAGCAATTGTGCAGGGCAAAGTAGATCTCATCATCCTGTTCGGTGCGGCCGGGGTTCTCAATGACCAGATAGGCTTTTTCCCGGCGGATCCCTTCGATGCTGAGACACAGCATATTGCGGATGCCGTAACGCTTGAAGTAGTATCTATAATGTTTGCGCATGCCGTAATCCGGGCCGATGGATACCAGCCATTCATCGGGAGCGGGCCATTCGTTTTCCAGCATCCAGCGGTAGGTTTTGCGGTAGGAACTGGGAATGTTGTCACGGCGCCACTGATAGCGGTCGGAGACCAGCGGTTTCATATACAGGCTTACACGGTCAGCGCCCAGATACCGGCCAACGATGCCCAGTGCGGTCTGGAATGCGCCATTGTCCTCCAAACAGTGGTTCAATACGGTCATGAGACGATTGAGCATGGTCAGCGGGTGCAGGTCCTCATCGTTGAAGCCATGGTTGCTGTGTTTTTCCACACAATCCAGAACGACCTGACGGACGGCATCTGTATTGAAGGGTTTTGTCACATAATCTGTGGGACGATAGCGGCAGGTTTCGATCCTGCGCACTTCCTTGGCGTTGGCAGCAACGAAAATAATGGGGACGGTGTTGGTTCTGTACATGGCAGCGATATGCTCCATGAAGTATATGCCATCGTACTTGGGCATGTGCAGCGCGGTGATCACAGCAGCCAAAGATTCAAAGTGTTCGCGGAACAGCTCGAAAGCGTCTCTGCCGTTTTCGGCCTGCAGGACGATATAGTCTTTTTCGAAAATGCGCTTGAGTATAGAACGGCTGAGAGAACTGCCATCGGCAATCAGCAGTTTGTTTCGTTCCAAATGGATTCACCTACTCTCAAAAGATACAATTACACATATTATTAAAATAATAACATTTTATCAAGTTATCGTCAACACCTTGACAATTTGTATAGCGGTAAATGTTGTGGAACAAAGAAAAATATGCTATATTATTTGCAATGACTGTGTACGCCTGAAAAAAGGCGTTTATGATACTGAAGGAGGATTTAATCCATGGCACAGGCTACTATCAATTTCAAGAAAACCCATCCCAGAGCTGTCATTCCTGCCCGCAGCACCCCCGGTGCAGCCGGTTACGATATGTGCGCCTGCATTGAGACCCCTGTAACGATCTATCCCGGTGAGACTGTGATGATCCCCACGGGTATTGCTATGGAAATTCCCCTTGGTGTTGCAGGACTGATCTTTCCCCGCTCCGGCATGGCAACCAAACGCGGGCTGGCGCCTGCCAATAAGGTAGCTGTGATCGACCCTGACTACCGCGGCGAGATTTTTATTGCGCTGCTGAACCACGGCAAGGTACATCAGGTCATCCAGCCCGGCGACCGCATCGCACAGATGCTGCTGGTGCCCTATTTTGCACCGGAATTCACCGAAGTGGAATCTCTGACCGAGACCCAGCGCGGCGAGGGCGGCTTTGGCTCCACCGGTACCGCAGCACCCGTACAGCCTGCGGCGGTTGTCCCCGAAGCAGTACCTGCACCCGCAGAGGCTGTATCCGCGCCTGCTCCTGTGGCAAAGCCCACTGTGGACGACATCGTCGTGGATGAAAACAATGACCCCAACGACTACCGTGATGAAGACGAACGTAAGGCAGATGCTGCATTTGCAATGGGCATGCGCTATAAGGACGGTGATGGGGTAGAGCAGAGCAATGAGACCGCCATCGAATATTTTAAGATCGCAGCGGAACTGGGCCATGTGATGGCACAGATGGCTGTGGGCAGCTACTACTATGCAAAGAATGACTGCGATGAAGCAATCAAGTGGGTCAGCATGGCAGCGGAACTGGGCAATGCAGAGGCGTTGTTCAATATGGGCGTATTTTATATGGAAGGTATGGGCTGCGATCAGGATATGGAACTGTCTGCCAAGTACTTCCACCGTGCAGCGCGCCGCCGTCACCCTGAAGCGCAGTATGCGTATGCAGACCTGCTTTCCAAGGGATGGGGCGTGGAACAGGATGATGCAAAGGCAGTGAAATGGTTTAGTTCTGCTGCGGAAAACGGTCATGTGGAATCCATGTACCGTCTGGGTGAGTGCTATGCACAGGGCCTTGGTGTGGCGCAGAACAAGGAAGAAGCTGCCAAGTGGTTTAATGCAGCCTGCTCCAAGGGTCATAGAGCAGCGGCTCAGAAGCTGGTTATGCTGCAGATGAACGAGGAAGATATTCCCACTGCGTAACGATTCTACGGCCCCGACGGCCTTTGGTCATCGGGGTCTTATACAATTTACAAAGGAGCCCTTATGAAACGGTTTTTCGGCAATACGCCTCTGGAGCGGGAACTGCAGAGACTGAATACAGAAGAACGGCGCTACATGCGAAAACGTCAGGCGGAAAAGGAAAGTCGTCTAAATGCACTGCTGGAAGACAAAGTGCCGGACAAGCTGCAGGAAACGCTGGATACAGCCTTTGCTGCGGCATTTTCCCTGATCTTTCAGAAAGGTACTGGTCTGATCGAAAAGACTTATAACAAGGAAAAGCTGGAAGAAGAGAGCCTCGACGGACAGCGACAGATCATGCACCGTCAGGACTGGCGCAGTCTGCGCAACGTATCGGAGAAGGCCGGCGGCAGCGGCATTAAAAATATGGTAATATCCGGTGTGGCAGGAATTGGCATGGGCGCTTTTGGTGCGGGGATTCCGGATATTCCGGTGTTTACCTCTATGATGCTCAAAAGTATTTATGAGATCGCGCTGCAGTATGGCTTTTCCTATGAGTCAGAGGAGGAAAAATATTTTATTCTTCTGTTGATTCAGGGGGCGGTGGCTGACTGGGAGGAGCTGCAGAAGGTAGAAGAAAAGCTGGATGTGTTTATGGAAACGGAGCTCCTGCCTTTGTATTACAGCCGTGACGGTCAGATCCGAAGCGCTGCTGCGGGCCTTTCCAAGGAACTGCTGTATCTAAAATTTCTGCAGGGTATGCCCGTTGTGGGTATCGTCGGCGGAGCATATGATGTAGTATACATGAAGAAGATCACAGAATATGCTGAATTGAAGTACCGCCGCCGTTTTTATCATAAGATGAAGAAGTAAAGCAAACGCCTCTGACTGTAGTCAGGGGCGTTAATGTTATTTGTGATTGACGTAGGTGATGTAAATATGGCTGACAGCAAACAGTGTGCCGGATATGACCAACAGCCAGTGGTGCAAAGTCAGGCCACTGAGCAGGAAAATCAAAGACGGGGTAATGGCTAGCGATAAAGCGAGCTGGCATGTCTGCTTTTTAAAATACAGAAACCAGAACACCCAATATAAAACCAACAGTACAGTGTTGCCAATCAGATATAGGAGAAAGGTAAATGTACTGAGAAAACCGAATTTCCAAACACCAAGAGGCAGTACCATCAGCGCCATGGAAGCATAGCGTCCGATTTGTTCGGCTATAATGGCGATCGCATTGGTACATCGGTTTTCCACACCGGGGAAGCGGACTGTATACAGAATATTAGGGAGCAGCATCAGCAAAACAATGATGAGTCCAAATCCGTTGATGGGGGTAAATTCCATGAAAATCACTCCTTTCTATAAAATGATACCACAATTCACAACCTATGGAAACTGCCCACTTTAATCTGCAGGAAGAATATGTTATAATATGTATAACTACCCTTTGGAGGGACGATTATGAATAAAAGACCTTATGTTTGCCCAAAATGTGGACACAATCGATACATTGCCGACCAGTTTCAGGCCACCGGCGGAAACTTCGCCCGTTTGTTTGATATTCAGAACAAACGGTTCACCACCGTTTCCTGCGCTGCTTGTGGATATACGGAGCTGTACCGCAGAATAAATGACAGCGGTATGGATATTCTGGACTTCCTGTTTAACGGAGGCTGATACAGAATGGAACGCCAACTGATAATGATCGGTTCCACCTGCGTGGATATTATTATCCCGGTGGAACGCCTGCCGAAAACAGGGGAGGATCTGCAGCCTGAAAAACAGACCTTTGCCATCGGCGGCACCGGCTGGAATGCCTGCCGTGCAGCGATCCTCACAGGAGTAAAGCCCATCTTCCTCTCCCCGGTTGGACAGGGAATGTATGCACAGCAGGTGGAGGCCGCCTTTGCCGACTATGATTTGGAGATCATGGCTCGCTCTGAGCGGGAAAATGGCTGCTGCTATTGTCTGGTAGAGGCAGATGGAGAACGCACCTTTATGTGCATCCGCGGCGGAGAGTACGAATTCCGTCCGGAGTGGCTGAACGCACTGCCTGGCGAGTATTCCCTGTGTTATACCTGCGGTATGGAACTGCAGGACACCCCTGCCGGAGAAAATATTCTGGACTGGTTGGAAGCGCACCGGGAGACGGAAGTGTTTTACGCCCCCGGTCCCCGCGGTATCCTGATGCCTGCTGAACGGCAGGATCGAATCCTGGCGCTGAAGCCCATTGTGCATCTCAATGAACATGAGATCCTGGATCTTACCGGAGCAGCTACAGAAGAGGAAGGCGCACAGATGCTGCATCAGCGCACCGGCAACATTGTCATTGTTACGCTGGGGGGCAGAGGCTGCTTGTGCGTGGACCGTGATGGAACGATACAGTATGCCCCGGGAAAAAAGACTGTCGTTGCCGATACGATCGGCGCAGGGGACAGTCATGCGGGCGTCATGCTGGGCTGCATTTATAAAGGAATGGAGCTGGCTGAAGCCATGACCCTTGCCAACGCGGTTGCGTCGGAAGTGGTCAGCCGCGTGGGGGCGGATATTCCCAGAACACTTGATTTTTTGGAGGAATAATTTATGGGACTGTTTGATATTTTTAAGAAGAAAAAGACCGAGACTGTCATTGATCCCGAAGTCATGCGGGAGAATTTTGTCAGCGCACGCCGCCAGAATCTGAATTTCTGTCAGCGCAGCTATGTAGAGACCGAACAGATCCAAGAATTGTTCTCCAATACAAAGAAAACCGAGCTGGTGAAGATCGGGGATATGGATGTCACCAGCAACCGTCTGCTGCTGTGCGACCCCTGCTATCTGGGCTCCAATATGGTGCTGCCCACCGAGCGTACGGTAGAGCCCGGCAAATACCCCGTGTATGCTTCTGTCATGAAGACTGCAATGACCGGCCGCGTGATTGCAGGTGTGAAGGTGAAGGTTTCTCAGGCAGCCACTGTGCGCTATGAGCTGGCTATGCCTTTGGGTGTCAAGGCCTGGCAGGTGGATGACCCTATGGTCTACCCCTATGTCAGCGTGGAAACCTGTGTTGCCTGTGTTGTAGACAAGGAAACCGAGCTGCCCTTTGCAGCGGCGTATAACAACTACTTCAACACCCACGGCAAGGACATGATCCTGGACGTTTTGGAGCCCATGGTACAGGAGACCGGCTATGCTATGTTCACCATCCCCGGCACCGAGGTGAATGTGCCCCTGTTTTCCACTGGTCTGGGTCAGGGTATGTATAACTCCTACTGGGGCTTTGACAAGGACAACAAGCTCACCGAACTGGTATTCCCCCTTGTCTATCCGGAGCTGTTTGAGTGACTTCGTTGAACCTCCTTATGGAGCTTCAACGAGAAAGCCCCTGCGAAATGCAGTGAGCACGCAGGGATTATTCGCGCCTTTGTCACAAATTCTGTGAAACATATTTGGTGAAAGAAATAAAAATGGGAGGAATACATAATGGCAAACGTACAGAAGCTGAAGGAAAATCTGGAACGCAACGGATTTGTTGTGTCTTATTATGAAACCGCCGCGGAAGCAAAGGCGGCACTGGTTGGAGCCATTAAGGGCAAGACTGTTGGCATGGGCGGCAGTGTGACCTTGCGTGATATGGGTTTGTATGAAGCACTGAGCGAAGAAAATCAGGTGTTTTGGCACTGGAAGCAGCAGCCCATCAATGAAGCCAGAAACAAGGCAAATGCTGCGGAAGTATACCTGACCAGCCTGAACGGCGTTGCAGAAACCGGCGAACTCATCAACATTGATGGAGACGGCAACCGTCTGGCTGCTACTACGTTCGGCGACAAGAAAGTGTACTTTGTCATTGGGATCAACAAAATCGCCCCTGATTTCCACAGTGCTGTACAGCGCGCACGCAACGTTGCAGCACCCATGAATGCCCGCCGCCTGAACAAGCAGACTCCCTGTGCACTGGGCGAAGAGATCAAGTGCTATGACTGCAAGGGCCCCGGCCGCATCTGCAAGGGCATGACTGTTCTGTACAACAAGCTGGGCGGTGTGACCGAGATGGAAGTTGTCATTATCGGTGAAGAGCTGGGCTATTAAATTTCTTTTGCATGCGAATATGTACAAGTAAACTGAAAAACGCCTCGCAGAGTTTCGTCCGCAAGGACGAAATAAGCTTTAATCCATTTTTTTGTCGCGACATGTGCGTGGCAGCAGGCTGCAAGTCCATCGTGTTAGCGGGGACGTCTCTGTCAAAATGCTCCGTAGGAGTATTTTGACAGACTCAAAAACGGCTATTCCGAAAGGAATAGCCGTTTTTGCTGCTTTACAGCAGATATCCATACATAAATATATAGTGGCATACACTGCCGCCCATGACAAATACATGAAAGATTTCGTGGATGCCGAAACATTTGCCTTCCAGTCGTTTGGGTTTTAGGGCATAGACTACACCACCGATGGTGTAGATGATCCCACCCAGCAGCAGCCAGAAAAAGGCGGCTTTGGAGAGCGTTGCAAGGATCTGAGGCATGGCGGTCAAACAGCTCCAGCCCATGGCAATATAGATCACTGAGGAGACCCACTTCGGGCAGGTCACCCAGCACAGCTTAAAAACAGCCCCTGCAAAGGCCAGCCCCCAAACCAGTGCCAAAAGCTTCAGGCCGGGATCACCCAGCTTTATAATGCAGACAGGCGTATAGGAGCCTGCGATCAGGAAAAAGATCATCGTGTGATCCAATTTCTTCAGGATGCGGTTGCCGCGGTCGGTCAGCTCAAAGGCGTGATATGCGGAGCTGGCTCCGTACAGCAGTACCATGCTGACCATGAAGATGCTCAGACTGACCAGCGCTTTCATGTCCGCACCTTGAATAGCGGCACGCACCAGCAGCACGGGTGTGGCCGGGATAGCAGCGACAAAGGCAATGAAGTGTGTGAGTGTGCTCATGGGGTCCCGTACCCGGAATAGAGGGAACTGGGAGTTGTGCAGTACGTTACCGTCCATGATAATCCTCCTTCAAATTTGATAGAGTCATTATATCGAGTTTAATATACTTTGTCAAGGGTTATTAAAAAACCGATGAAGAGAGACGAAAAGCGCACCATAGAGTATTTGGCGCGCTTTTGCGTGTCAAGGTTCATAGGCTGCCCGATAAACAGGGGCAGGCGGCGTTGAATAGAAAACGCTTCCTCTCACATAGGGAGAAACGCGGTCATCAGAGCCCCGATGACCAGAGCCGGCAGCATGTTTGCCACCCGGAACTTGGGGCCAAAGGCCAAATTGGCGCCCACACAGAAAATCAGCACAGAGCCGAGAAAACTCATGTTGTCAACCACGGTCTGCGGCAGCCCGCTGCCGCCCAGCAGAGCTGCCAGAATGGTGATGCCGCCCTGCAGTACAGCTACGGGGAGGGCGGAAAACAGAGAACCCTTGCCATAAGCGGACGCAAAAACGATGAGGATGACAAAGTCCAGAACCGCCTTGGTGTACAGAGTGGAGGGGTCATGCATAAGGCCGTCCTGAATGGAGCCTACAATGGCCATTGCACCGATACATACAGTCAGAGATGCGGTGACAAAGCCCTCCACGAAGCGGCTGTCACCACTGGCTGAGGCTTTCTCTTTCAGATAGCGACCCAGTGTTTCCATTTTTCCGTCAAAGTCAAAGAACTCGCCGATGATGGTGCCGATGACCATGGAGATGATCATGGGCAGGGTGTTGATGGTGTACAGAGCTCCGTCTTGAATGTAGATCATCTTTGTCAGTGCACCGGAAACGCCGATGAAAAGCGTGCACAGACCCATGGCTTTTTGCAGAGATTGCTGATAGTGTTCCTTCAGACCGCCTTTGAACAGCAGACCGATACTGCCGCCAACCAGAATAGCGGCCACATTTGCAATGGTACCCAAACCGATCATAAATTATCCCTCATTTACTGCCTTTATTTAATAGAAGAAGTATAGCACTTTGCGGCTGGATTGGAAATGTATAATTGGGAAAATTTTCGGGGAAAGTAACAGCAAAACCAATGACGGAGGAAACATACATGAACCGATTGCAGCTGGAGCTGTCACCTTATCTTACTCGTTGGGCAGAAGACCCTGTGGACTGGTACCCGTGGGGACCGGAGGCCTTTGCCCGCGCCCAGAAAGAACATAAACCACTGCTGATCACCATCGGTACCACCCCCGTGCAGCAGCAGATGCGCAACAGCGACGGCAATGTGGTGCGCCTGACGGAGCGGTATTTCATTCCCGTGCAGGTGGACAGCCAGGAACACCCCGGTGTTGCGGCGGTCTATGCGCAGGCGGCGCAGCTGCTCACCGGACAACCAGTGGGGCCCCTGGAGATCATTACCGATCCCAAGGGCAACCCGTTTTTCACTGCGGGGACGCTGCGGCCGGTAGAGCTGGCAGGGATCCTGTCCGGTGTGGCACTGAACTGGAACAGCAACAGCGAGAGCTATGAAAAAATTGCAGGCCTTATGCGGCAGCGACTCAGCGGTTTGGGTCAGGCTGTGCAAGCTTCGGAGGTATCTCCGCAGCTTGCAGAAAATCACTTCAAGCTGCTGCAGGCTCGATACGACGAAGCAAACGGTGGATTTGGTGAGGGGGCAAAACAGCTGATGTCCCATGAGCTGCTGTTTCTGCTGGCATACTACCGCTATACCCGTGACCGTCTGGCGCTGGAAATGGCCTGCAAAACTTTGCGGAATATGGCTTTGGGAGGCGTTCGTGACCTGATCGGCGGGGGCTTCTTCCGGGGTACGGTGGATGCACGATGGGAGACCCCCATTCCTGAGAAGCGGCTGATCGATCAGGCATGGATGCTGGAGGCCTATACCCGGGCTTATCAGGAGACGGGAAGCGATTTCTTCCGCGCGGTTGCAAAAGAGACAGCGGACTATGTCATTCGGGAGCTGCGGCATGCTGCAGGCGGATTCTATACGGCGCAATGGTCGGAAGACGGGCACTATCTGCTGACAGATCAGCAAGTGCGTAAAGTACTGGGGGATAACGACGGCAGTGTGTTCTGTCGACAGTACTGCATCGGGGAAGATCCCACCACACCCCACCTGTTCAACGGGGAGAACCCGGAGGATGACAGCTTACTGCTCCATGACCTGCGGATGCAGATCTATCGCTACCGGTTGGAGCGCAGCAGCACCGAGCGGGATGAAAAGGTGCTGGTAGGCTGGAATGGTGTGATGATCGCGTCGCTTGCCAGAGCGGGACGGGTGTTCGGGGTGGAACGGTATCTGACCGCGGCCTCCAATGCGGAGGATTTCCTCCGCAGCCGATTGGTGACTCGTACCCAGCTGAACCGCTACTGGTGCCACGGCGCAGCAACGGGGGATGGTACGCTGGAAGACTACGCAGGCTATGCCCTCGGCTTGTGTGAACTGTACCGATGCGGCTGTGGGGGAGAGTATCTCCGTCATGCCGCTAAGGTCATGGCCCGGGCCGATGCTCTGTTTTCTGACTGGGATCACGGAGGGTACTACCTGACGGTGGAGCACCGCAATTTGCCCACCCGGCCCAAGCAGGACTGGGACGTTGGCGGCCCGTCACCGTGGAGCATTGCCCTGCAGGTGCTGGTGTTCCTGTCTAAGGAGATCAAACATGCCGGTCTGCACAACCGCACAAAAGAGCAGCTGGAATATGCAGCCGGTGTGGCTCGCAGCTATGATTGTGGCTATGCGTTGGCGGCCATGATGGAACGGTGAGAGCATCTTTTGAGGTGCGTTGTGAATATATAAGGGCGGCACCAATCGCCCTTATATAACGAGATAAGAACGAATGTCTTCGAAATAGATACATACTAAAAATGCAAAACAGGCAAAAAATGTCGAAATTTGAACTGAGTTTTTTGAAAAACGGACTTTTTCGTTAAAAGTATACAGGTAATTATAATAAAATCTCGAAAAATTTTACGAATATTGTGCTTGTATATTGCGGACAATTATGTTACTTTATTAACGATACGCCGGCTAGGCGACAACTACACAGCCCTGGAGGTATTATGATTATGAAAAAGAATCCCCTCGCAATGATCCTGCTCGCACTGGCACTGGTACTGACTCTGTGTGCATGCGGCGGTGAAAAGGAGCCTGAAGCATTGGAAGTACATAACTTTGCAGAACTGAATGAGGCGCTGGCCGGTGAAGAAGCTATTATCAAGCTGGCTGACGATTTCACCACCGAAGGTGAAGAAACCGCTCAGGTCAACATCGAGCGTGCAGTGGTTCTGGATGGCAACGGCGCAGAAGTTGATTTCGGTTTCGAAATCCTGACCGGTGGTGTAACCCTGAAGAATTTCAATATCACTACCTCCGAATGGGGGAAGGCTGTTTGCAAGAACGGCAAGGATGACGGTACCGGCAAGATGGTTGGCGGCGACTGCATCGCAATTGAAATCCACAACACCACTTCCGAACCTGTTATTGTAGAAAACAACAACATCGTTCACGATGTTTTCGACAACAACAACTCCGCAATTTATCTGGCAGACGGCACTTATGCAGAAATTTTGAAGAACAACATCAAGGTTCTCAACCAGCAGGGCAATACCCGTGAACGCGGCGGCATCTACATCGGTTCCGGTACTTCCGGCAAGATCATCGACAACACCATTGATTCCGCAAAGACCGCAATGCCCATGTCTCCCGTTGGCCTGACCACTAACCTGGATGCTATGGAAGCAGCAGTGGAAATGCCTGCACTGGAAATCAAGAACAATGTCTGCGAATCCATCTACGTAACCAAGATGTACACCAATGGGGAACTGTTCGGTGAAGATGGTATGATCAAAGTTGATGACACCGACTTCGAAGTTCGTGAAAAGCTGGAAGGATTCTTTGCCGATCTGGTAGCGAACAACAGCTTTACCAACAAGGAAGGAACTCTGGGTGAAGGCGAAAACGTATTCGTTGCTTCCCGTCTGGATCTGATTTACTCCGGTGTTTCCCTGAAGGATGCAAGCGTTTACTTTGATGTGGTTGACGGCAAGCTGGTTGCAGGTCCCGCAGCATAATCTGATTACATTCATCTCTATATAATTTAACACTCCAAGCAAAGAACCGCACCTCGTATGAGGTGCGGTTTTTTCAGCCTGTCAAAAAACGCCTCGCAGAGTTTCGTCCGCAAGGACGAAATAAGATTCAATCCATTCTTGGTTCGGGCCAATCGTGTTGCTTTGCGGCGGGGATGTCAATGTGAGTGAGCATGAAAATATAGGGTTTCATTGTTACAGAACGCTCTGTGTGATATAATTAACATGCAATTATAAATGAAAGGATGTTGTGACATGAGTAGTAGTCCCTCTTCTGCCGGTTTTTCTTTTGCGAAGCCCGAAAGAAACGCCGGGGCAGCCTACCGCAAGGAAAATTTCCCTGCACCCTATGTTGCGGTAGAACGGCCGGTAGCAGGCAGATTCATGACAACGGTGGATAAAGGCGGCCCCATCACCTGCCATGTATTTATGCTTCATGGCGGTGGATATGTCATGGAAGCAATGCCTATGCACACCGATGAGATCCGCACTATGGCGGATAAGGGGCTGCGTGTCACGGCTTTTGCCTACCCGTTGGCCCCTGAAAATGAGATGGAAGCCATCCACGCTGCAGTGGATGAAGCATACGAGCTGGTGAGACACCTGTATCCTGATGATAAATTTGCAGTTTACGGAGACTCTGCAGGCGGCGGTCTGGGGCTGAATCTGCTGATGCGCTTGCGCGATAAGGGAGAGGCAAACCGGCCGATGAAGTCTGTCTGGGCATCTCCGGCGCTGGATTTGACCATGACCAATCCTGATATTCTCAAGTACAAGGATAATGATAAGTCTCTGGACTATGAAGGGCTCAAGGCGCTGGGCGCTATGCTGGTCAAGGGTGCAGACCTGAAAGAACCCCGGTTCTCACCGTTGTATGGGAATTTGACAAATCTTGGCGAGATGCTCCTGTTCTATGGCGGCGGGGAGATCCTGCGGCCCGACTGCGAAGTATTTGCGGCAATGGATATTCCCGGGACAACCGTAAAGGCGGTCATGGCTCCCAAACAGTTTCACGACTATCTGTTGATGGTGGGCTACGGGTATGTGGAAGCCATTGAGGCATTTGAAATGATGGCAGAATTCTTGAAATAAGCAAAAAAGTTCCCCTGAACTTTAGTTCAGGGGAAGGTCTGTTATTGATCCATACCGCAGGGTGTGGCAGCCTCGATCAGACGTCGGTCGTTCATAACTGCGTCGTAGAAGCGGAACCCGCCGGCGAAGTTGTAGCACTCATAGCCGCTGCCGGCAAGAATACGGGTGGAAATATAGCTGCGCAGACCGCTCTGACAGATGACATAAACAGGCTTGTTTTTGTCGATTTCGCTGAGCCGTTCTCTCAGTTCATCCACAGGGATGAGCTGAAAGCCCTCGATATGACCGCGCTTATATTCGCCCACCGTTCGGGTGTCCAGCAGAGTGACGCTGCCGTCTTTGGGGAGGGTGTCCAGGTCTTCCAGAAACCACTGCTTCAATACACCTGCTGCAATGTTGTCGATCATATATCCCGCCATGTTGACGGGGTCCTTGGCGGAGGAGTAGGGAGGCGCATACGCCAAGTCCAGATCCTTCAGTTCAGTGGCCTTCATACCGGCGCGGATGGCAGTGGCCAGCACATCAATGCGCTTGTCTACGCCTTCGTAACCGACGATCTGGGCACCCAGCAGACGGTAGGTGTCCTTTTCAAATATGACTTTCATGGTCATAACTTTTCCACCGGGATAATAGCCTGCATGGCTCATGGGGGACAGGATCACCTTATCAGTAATGAGACCTGCGTTTTTTGCGCTGGTTTCATTGATGCCGGTGGAGGCTGCGGTCAGGTCGAACAGCTTCACGATGGAGCTGCCCTGGGACCCCTGATAGTGACTGTTGCCGCCGCAGATATTATCGGCTGCGATACGGCCCTGCTTGTTGGCAGGGCCTGCCAGCGGCAGCAGGGCATCCAGGCCTGTGACAAAATGCCTGACTTGCACGGCATCGCCAACGGCATAAATATCCGGCACGGAGGTCTCCATGCGGTCATTGACGACGATGCTGCCCTTCATGCCCAATTCCAAGCCGGCGGCTTTTGCCAGCGCGGAGTCGGGCGTAACACCGATGGCGAGCACGACCATATCTGCATGGAGCGGGGACGCACCTTTCAGCAGCACATCCACGCCGCCATGGCTTTCTGCGAAGCCTTCTACGGTGTGACCCAGTACCAGCTGAATGCCTTGTCTGCGCATTTCGCTATGGATAAATGCGGCCATATCAGGGTCGAAGGGATTCAGCAGCTGTTTGGGACGCTGTACAATGGTGACATCCATGCCGAGGTGGCGCAGATTTTCAGCCAGCTCCAGACCGATGAATCCGCCGCCTGCCAGAACAACGGACTTTGGATGGTGTTCGTTGATATATTCCTTGATACGGAAGGTGTCTTCCACCGTGCGCAGGGTGAACAGCTGCTCAAGGCCGACGCCGGGCACCGGAGGCTGCGTAGGCTTGGCACCGGGGGACAGCAGCAACTTGTCATAGCTCTCTTCAAATACTTCGCCGTTTTCCAGATTGGTGACGGAGACAGTCTTTCGTTCGGGATGGATGGAGGTCACCTCGTGGTGCACCTTCATATTGACACGGAAACGGGTGAAAAAGCTCTGGGGGGTCTGGAGGGTCAACGCCTCCGGCTCGGTGATCACATCGCCGATATAATAAGGAAGCCCACAGTTGGCATAGGAAATATATCCGGAGCGCTCAAACACGATGATCTCTGCCTGTTCGTCCAGTCTACGGATTCTGGCGGCCGCGGTAGCACCGCCTGCAACACCGCCGACAATCACAACTTTCATATCGGTAAACCTTCTTTCTATGGTGATATTCCTGTACTTGTATTTTCTATATTTTTCGGTGAGCTGTCAATGGGAGGCTGTGTTTTCTCTGAAATACACTGTTTTGTGTTGTAATCAATTCATTATTATGATAAAATAATTAGTTGCAAGACAAAATAGAACCACTATATATCATATGAAGGAAGATCAGATACATGGCGGACATGAAAAAGGAAATTGAACGCAGACGCACGTTTGCGATCATCTCCCACCCCGACGCGGGTAAAACCACCCTCACTGAAAAACTGCTGCTGTACGGCGGGGCCATTCAGCAGGCCGGCTCTGTTAAGGGCAAGGCTACCGCACGTCACGCGGTTTCCGACTGGATGGAACTGGAAAAGCAGCGCGGCATTTCCATCACCTCCTCTGTCATGCAGTTTGAGTATGACGGTTACTGCATCAACATTCTGGACACCCCCGGCCACCAGGACTTCTCCGAAGATACCTACCGTACCCTGATGGCGGCAGACAGCGCTGTCATGGTCATTGACGGTGCAAAGGGCATCGAACCTCAGACCAGAAAGCTGTTCAAGATCTGCGCAATGCGCAACATTCCCATTTTCACTTTCATCA
The DNA here is from genome assembly GCA_017938835.1 of Oscillospiraceae bacterium. GTDB lineage: Bacteria > Bacillota > Clostridia > Oscillospirales > Oscillospiraceae > HGM13010. The sequence goes on from JAGBAT010000043.1 coordinate 23,418, forward strand.
ATAAGATGGACCGCGAAGCCCGCAGTCCCTATGACCTGATGGAAGAACTGGAAAATGAATTTGGCATCGGCACCTATCCGATGAACTGGCCCATTGGCTGCGGCAGCGACTTCAAGGGCGTCTACGACCGCAACAAGGGCGAGATCCTGGCATTCAGCGAACGTCACAGAGGCGCAAGCAAGATTCAGGCCACCGAAATCGACTTAAACGATGATGCGGCACTGGACGAAATGATCGGTGAAAAGCTGAAAAACGTTCTCCGTGATGACATTGAGCTGCTGGATATGGCAGGCAACGAATTTGACCTGCAGGCTGTCCACAACGGCAAGCTGTCTCCCGTGTTCTTTGGTTCCGCACTGAATAACTTCGGCGTAGAGCTGTTTCTGGAAAACTTCCTGCGTTTGACGACTGCACCCCTGCCCCGCCTGTCCGGCGACAGCATTGTGGATCCCTTTGACCCCACCTTCTCTGCCTTTGTCTTTAAGATTCAGGCAAACATGAACAAGGCGCACCGCGACCGTATTGCATTTATGCGTATCTGCTCCGGTAAGTTCCAGCGTGATAAGGAATACTTCCACATGCAGGGAGGTAAGTCTCTGCGTCTGGCACAGCCCCAGCAGCTCATGGCGGACGACCGTGCCATCATTGACGAAGCCTACGCGGGCGATATCATCGGCGTGTTCGACCCCGGTATCTTCTCCATCGGTGACACCATTTGCGAGCGCAGCAACAAGGTACAGTTTGAGGGCATTCCTACCTTCGCCCCTGAAATCTTTTCTGCCATCGAGCGTACCGACACCATGAAACGCAAGCAGTTCGAAAAGGGCATTGCCCAGATCGCACAGGAAGGCGCCATCCAGATTTTCCACGAACCCTATACCGGCGTGGAAGAAGTCATCGTGGGCGTTGTCGGTGTGCTGCAGCTGGAAGTGCTGGAGTACCGGCTGAAGACTGAATACGGCGTGGATATCCGCCGCCGTGACCTCGGCTATGAGCATGTCCGCTGGATCGTTGGCGACGATGTGAAGCCGGATGAGCTGAACCTGACCTCCGATACCAAGTGGGTACAGGACTTCAAGGGCCGCAACCTGCTGCTGTTCACCAATCCCTGGAACATCACCTGGGCACTGGACAAGAATCCCGGTCTGGAGCTGATGGAATTCAGCAAGAACTAAAAGATCTTCGATTGACCTCTTTCAGAGCTCAATCGAGATATTCCCCGCCTTCGGCGATGGAAAAGCAGGTCTTATGCGCGCACTCACTTCGTACATGCCGGCGTGAAAAACGAATCTAACTTTGTTTGTGCCCTTGGCACAAATTCTGCGAAGCAAAAGGCGGTATCGAAAGATGCCGCCTTTCTTGTAAGGAAGGGAAACTTTATGCACTACAATTCCTTCAACCATGTCATGCGCACCCGATTTGGGCGCAAGATGTACAAGCTGGCGCTGGACGGCGGCTTCACCTGTCCCAATCGGGACGGCGCACTGGGTACCCGCGGCTGTATTTTCTGCTCCGGTTCTGCGGAGTTTGCTGCCAGGCCTGCGGGGAATATCACCACGCAGCTGAACAACGCCAAGGCTCTGGTGGCGGATAAGGCCAAAGACGCAGGCTATATTGCATATTTCCAGTCTTTCACCAACACTTATGCTTCCCCCGAGCGGCTGCGGGAACTGTATCTGCCTGTGGTGCAGCACCCCGATGTGGCAGTGCTGGATATTGCCACCCGCCCCGACTGCCTGAGCGATGAGGTGCTGGCAGTGCTGCGGGAGCTTGCGGAAATCAAACCTTTGTGGGTGGAGCTGGGATTACAGACCATCCATCCTAAGACAGCCGCTTTTATCCGCCGTGGGTATGACTTGCCCGTGTATGATGAAGCAGTAAAAAGTTTACATAACATTGGAGCAGAGGTCATCACCCATCAGATCATCGGACTGCCCGGGGAGACGGAGCAGGATATTTATGCGACTGCAGAATATATCGGCCGCAGCGGGGCAGCCGGCGTGAAGTTCCATCTGCTCCATGTCATCGAGGGAACTGATCTTGCGAAGCTGTATGGGGAAGGGAAGCTTGAGACACTGACCATGGAGCGGTATTTTGAGCTGCTGGCAGGCTGTATCCGGCGTATCCCACCGGAAATGGTCGTCCACCGCCTCACCGGTGACGGCGACAAGCGTACCCTGATCGCGCCTTTGTGGAGCGGGAATAAAAAGCATGTGCTCAATTCCATGAACAGATATTTTGATGAGATCAATTTGCAGCAGGGGAGCCTGCTGATATGAGGAACCCGCTGTGCACTGCACAGCGGATTTTATCTTATAAAATTCGTATAGAAAATCGTTAACAGATTGTGTATGCATAAACTGTAAGCAATGTCCCTCCGGCGGCTGTCGGCAATGGATGGACAATCTTCCACTGTTTTCCGTACGCGGACAGCTTGTGGGCGCTTTGCTTCCGAAAAATGCAGAATCTTCACGAAAAGTTACTGCCTTTGTATTTACATTTCGGGGAATGTGGAGTACAATTTCCATATCTGAACGCCCGAACTGTTTTGTGTGTCCATGGCGGATGGCCTTGTATGACCTCGGCATGAAACAGTCGGCGCAGGAAAGTACATTTCAGCCTTCCGGCTGCAAAATATTATGGGAGGAAAACACATTATGGCGAAGAATAAAGTCTTCAAAACAATGGACGGCAACGAAGCTGCTGCGTATGTCTCTTATGCGTTTACTGAAGTTGCTACCATTTACCCCATCACCCCGTCCAGCCCCATGGCAGACCACGTTGACGAATGGTCCGCAAACGGCAAAAAGAATCTGTTCGGCCAGCCTGTAAAACTGGTTGAAATGCAGGCAGAATCCGGTGCTGCTGGCGCAATGCATGGCTCTCTGGAAACCGGTTCTCTGACCAGCACCTACACCGCATCTCAGGGTCTGCTGCTGATGGTCCCTCCGATGTTCCGTATGGCAGGCTCCATGCTGCCCGGTGTTATGCACGTATCCGCTCGTACCGTAGGCACTCACGCTGTCTCCATCTTCGGTGACCAGTCCGACGTTATGGCATGCCGCCAGACCGGCTGGGCGCAGCTGGCTTCTGCTTCCGTTCAGGAATGTATGGATCTGGCTGCTGTTGCACACTTGTCTGCAATCAAGGGCTCCATTCCTTTCCAGCACTTCTTTGATGGTTTCCGCACCTCTCACGAGATCCAGAAGATCGAAGTTCTGGACTACGAAGATTTGGGCAAGCTGCTGGACTGGGATGCAGTTCAGAAGTTCAGAGACCACGCTCTGTCCACTGAACACCCCACCATCCGCTCTACCGTTCAGAACGGTGACACCTTCTTCCAGCATCGTGAAGCTTGCAACAGCGCATACAATGCCCTGCCCGGAATTGTTCAGGGCTACATGGATGAGATCAGCAAGCTGACCGGCCGTGATTACAAGCTGTTTAACTACTACGGTGCTCCCGATGCAGAACGCATCGTTGTCGCTATGGGCTCCGCTTGTGAAACCCTGACTGAAGTTGTGGACTACCTGATGGAACGCGGCGAAAAGGTCGGCTTCATTCAGGTTCACCTGTACCGTCCCTTCTCCGTAAAGGACCTGCTGGCTGCCATTCCCGCAACCGTTCAGACCATCTCCGTTCTGGATCGCACCAAGGAACCCGGTTCTCTGGGCGAACCTCTGTACCTGGATGTTTGCTCCGCTGTGATGGAATCCGACATGGTCGGCAAAGTCAAGGTTCTGGGCGGCCGTTACGGTCTGTCCTCCAAGGACGTTACTCCCGCACAGATGAAGGCTGTTTATGACAACATGTCCGGTGAACAGAAGAACCACTTCACCGTTGGCATCAACGACGACGTGACCTTCCTGTCTCTGCCTGTTGGCGAAAACATCGTCACCGCAGGCAAGTCCATCATCTCCTGCAAGTTCTGGGGTCTGGGCTCCGACGGTACCGTTGGCGCAAACAAGAACTCCATCAAGATCATCGGCGACAACACCGACCAGTATGCACAGGCATACTTTGAATATGACTCCAAGAAGTCCGGCGGCGTAACCAAGTCTCACCTGCGCTTCGGCCACGAGCCTATCCGCAGCACTTACTACGTCACCATGGCGGACTTTGTTGCATGCCACAAGCAGTCCTATATCAAGACCTTTGATATCGTTTCCGAAATCAAGCCCGGCGGCATCTTCCTGCTGAACACCAGCTGGAAGGGTGAAGAACTGGAAGCAAACCTGCCCAACAAGGTAAAGCGCATCATTGCTGAACGCGGCATCAAGTTCTATACCATTGATGCTACTGAGATCGCTGCTGAACTGGGTCTGGGCAACCGCACCAACACCGTTCTGCAGTCTGCATTCTTCAAGCTCTCTGGTGTTCTGCCCATCGAAGAAGCTGTAGGCTACATGAAGGGTGCTATTGTGAAGTCCTACTCCAAGAAGGGCCAGAAGGTCGTTGACATGAACTGTGCGGCAGTTGACAAGGGCGTTGACGCTGTTGTTGAGATCGAAGTCAAGCCCGAATGGAAGACTCTGGCAGACGAAGCTCCTGTAGTTGATATGACTCTGCCTCACTACATCCGCGAGATTCAGGTTCCTGTCAACAATCAGGCCGGCGATACCCTGCCCGTCAGCGTATTCATGCCTTATGCAGACGGTGTCTGCCCTGTTGAAACTTCTAAGTACGAGAAGCGCGGCATTGCAGTTGACGTTCCCAAGTGGATCCCCGAAAACTGCATTGGCTGCAACAAGTGTGCTCTGGTCTGTCCCCACGCAGCCATCCGTCCCTTCCTGCTGAATACGGAAGAGGAAGCTGCAAAGCCTGCATCCTTCGTCACCAAGAAGGCAATTGGCAAGGGCTTCGAGGGCCTGACCTTCCGTATGCAGATCGATCCTCTGGATTGCCAGGGCTGCGGCTCCTGCGCAAACGTCTGCCCCGCAAAGAACAAGGCTCTGGTTATGGAACCCCTGGAAAGCCAGCTGCCCGAACAGGCAAACTGGGATCACGCACTGACTCTGTCCAAGAAGGAAAACCCCATGAACAAGTTTACCGTCAAGGGCTCTCAGTACGAACGTCCTCTGTACGAATTCTGCGGCGCATGTGCAGGCTGCGGCGAAGCTCCCTACATGAAGCTTATGTCTCAGCTGTTCGGTGACCGTATGTATCTGGCAACCGCAACCGGTTGTGTTCTGGTTGTAAGTGCTTCCACTCCCGCATATCCCTTCGCAGTCAATGAAAAGGGCTGCGGTGTCGCATCCTCCAACTCTCTGTTTGAAGACAACGCAGAATTCAGCCTGGGCATGGTTCTGTCCGTAGAACAGATGCGCAAGCAGGTCAAGACCCATGCAGAAGCTCTGGTCGCAGAAACCGGCGACGCTGCTCTGAAGGCAGCTGCACAGGCATGGCTGGCTGAAGGCGACATCGGCGACAAGACCCGCGCTCTGTCCGAAGCATTCGTTGCGGCTCTGGAAGCAACCGACTGCAAGAGCGAAGAAGTCAAGTTCCTGCTGGCAAACAAGGATGCTCTGCCCAAGAAGAGCATGTGGATGTACGGCGGCGACGGCTGGGCATACGACATCGGCTACGGCGGTCTGGACCACATCATGGCATCCGGCGCTGACGTGAACATTCTGATCGTTGACACCGAAGTTTACTCCAACACCGGCGGCCAGGCATCCAAGGCTACCCAGATCGGCGCAGTTGCACAGTTTGCAAACGCAGGTAAGGAAAGAGTAAAGAAGGATCTGGGCGCAATCGCAATGACCTACGGCGACGTTTACGTTGCACAGGTAGCAA
>JAGBAT010000044.1 GCA_017938835.1 Oscillospiraceae bacterium
ACATTATAATGTTGCCATATCTCATGCTGCCAAGAAACTTGTGCGGCTAATCTATGCTATGGAGCGCTCGCAACAACCTTACAGACCGGCAGCATAATCACCTCGACTATATTCTTTTTTCAGGGTGCCCTTAACGACGCTCTGGTTGACATGCCATTCTTGTGGTAGGAACTTTCTGCGTATCATTCCAGAATTACAACTTGACTTTTTATAGTTAGTCTTTCGTAATGGGAACAGTATAGCACAACGGTGCGGAATATGGAACGAAAATTCAAAAGAAATCCCCCGACCTATGTCGGGGGATGATGCATTTATTCGAATTTTGCCAGAATTTCTTCACCATTGCGAGCGGCAAACAGAATAGTCCCGCTCTCCTCGTCACTGACAACCAGCGTAACACAACCCACATCGAAGAATTTCTCTTCGCAGGCCTCTGCGGCGCTCCACGAATTTTCCTGAAGTTTGCTGCACAGAGCCTCCCAGGACTCATCCGGCGTATCCGCTTTCAGTGCGGCAGCGGTGCCTTCCGGTGCGGTCAGTACCATGAACATCTGCTGGCTTGCATAGTGGAAGGTGACGGAGGGATGCATTTCGCTGTAAGAACTGAGGAAGTCTTCCCGCAGCTGTTTATAGATATCGGAAACGGTGAAGACCGTATAGATATTGAGCTTGTAGTTGGAGGGGATCTCCAGTGGGTCGCTTCGTTCGGGGGAAACATCGTACCCGGCAGTGCTGACTGCGTCATAGGACAGCTCGCAGGAATTATCCGATAGGAATACAATGCCGTCGGATTTGACGATGCAGAGGAAATCCTCTTCCGTATCTACGAAAACGGCCAGTGCCGCTGCTGGCTGCGCACTATCGGAAACGTGGTTCAGGCTTCCGCCTCTAATCACAGAGAGAAAAGCTTGGGGATCAGCACTGAGCGCTTTTCCCCGAAAACGCATGGAGCTGGCGTCGGACTCTTTGATCATAAAATCGCCGTAGTAGCTGAAGCTTGCGGCACCGTCGGGGGCTTCGCAGCGGAGTGCAAAGTCATAATAACCGCCTGCCCCGTCTACAAAAATGGCGGGGACGGCCTGCGCCGTAATAATATCCAAAATTTCAGTCGGGGCCAGCAGGTCTGCAGCGGCGATATGAGGCAGATACTGCAGCGCGGCCTGCACTTCAACCGCATAAGCATATAGCGCGGCTGTGCTGCCGCTGCTGAGTGCTTCGCTTTTTTCAGCTGCGTAAAGCTCGGTGACTTCCTTGGTGGAAAGAAATGTAGAAGCATCACTATAAAAGTCCAGATCACGCAGTGGACTGAGATATTCAATAAATTCCTTCAGACGGCTGGCGTCTTCAAATTCCTGCTTTGCCTGCAGATAGCAGTTATCGATCACAACTTTGGTGTTGTCGTGATCGTATCCCAGCATGTCCAGCACTTTTGCAGTGTTGCTGAGCTGGATCACATTCATAGGGGAGCTATCCAGCAGTGTGGGGAGAGCGGTATTCAATTCCCGCTGGAAGCGACCGGTGTTTTTGACTTGCTCGTAATAAGACATTACCCAATCCTCTTCGGGACTGAAGGTTTCGGCGTCTTCTTTCAAGAGCTGCTCGACGGTAAGATCAATTGCAGCTAAATACTGCTGATACCGGAGAAATACAAAAAGGAGTCCGGCCATGACAACTGCGACGATCACGACGATCGCCACGATCTTTTTTGTGGGAGAAGGTTTCTTCGGTTCAAAGAGCTTTTCAAATTCTTCATCCATGGCACTCAGGCTCCTTTGGGACATATATATCCATCTTAATATGTCTGCAGGGGGAAAGTCAACCAGACAAACGGGCATCGGAGCATATTTTTTCGGCAGAGATTTTCCGGAGGGCGAATTTCTGAAAATGTTACACTTCATTCAAGATTCTGTGGCGGTTTTCAGTTGAAAACCCTGCGAAATGTGATATAATGTACAATTGCAGAATTATCTAAACTGATAAGTCTGTCTTCTGATTTGTATACTATTATTTTTCATATATTTTAGGAGGCGCCATTATGGCAAAAAAACAGTTTAAAGCAGAATCCAAGAGACTGCTGGACCTGATGATCAATTCCATCTACACCCACAAGGAGATCTTCCTGCGTGAAATCATCTCCAACGCATCCGATGCTATCGACAAGCTGTGCTACGCATCTCTGACCGATGAAAACGTCCCTTATACCAAAGATGACTACAAAATCAAGATCTTCGTAGATCCTGAAGCACGTACCATTACAGTTCGCGACAACGGCATTGGCATGAATCAAGAAGACATGGAAAGGAATCTGGGCGTCATTGCGCAGTCCGGTTCTCTCAAGTTCAAGTCCGAAAACGAAGATCTGTCTGAAGCCGATACTTCCATCATTGGCCAGTTCGGTGTGGGCTTCTATTCCGCATTTATGGTCTCGGACTTCGTTACCGTCAAGAGCCTGAAGTATGGCGAAACCGTCGGCGCAAAGTGGGAAAGTGCAGGCACCAGCGGCTACACCGTATCTGAGTGCCCTGAAAAGACCACGGTCGGTACCGATGTTATCATGCACATCAAGGAAGACACCGAAGCAGATAAGTTCTCCTACTATATGGATAAGTTTGTCATCCGTGATCTGGTGCGCAAGTATTCCGACTATATCCGCTGGCCCATTGCTATGGACATCGAAGACCAGCACTTTACAGAATCTAAGGAGCTGGATGACAAGGGGCGTCCTAAGTATGAATATGTTACCGATATGGTGGAAGTGGTCATGAACACCCAGGTCCCCATCTGGCAGCGCAGCAAGAGCGAAGTGTCTGATGAGGAATGCAAGGAATACTACCAGAAGATGTTCTATGATACCAACGAGCCCATCTCCGTTTTGCGTATCAATGCGGAAGGCAGCGTCAGCTACAAGGCAATGCTGTTCATTCCCTCCGTGCCCTCTCAGGACTTCTACTCCCGTGATTTTAAGCCTGGTCTGCGCCTGTACTCCAACGGCGTTATGATCATGGAATACTGTGCAGACATCCTGCCCGAGTGCTTCCGCTTCGTTCGCGGCATCGTGGACAGCCCCGACCTGAGCCTGAATATCTCCCGTGAAATTCTGCAGCATGACCGTCAGCTGAAGGTCATCTCCAATAACGTCACCAAGAAGGTCAAGGGCGAGCTGATCAAGCTGATGAACTCCGACCGCAAGAAGTACGAAGAGTTCTACAAGTCCTTCGGCCATCAGCTGAAGTTCTCTACTGTTTCTGCTGTGCAGGACATGCGCGAAATGGTTCGCGATCTGCTGCTGTTTGATGTAGCACCCGACCGTCAGTGCACACTGCAGGAATATGTGGATAATATGCCCCCCTCTCAGGATAGAATTTACTATGTCTGCGCTGACAATCTGCGTACTGCAATGCGCATGCCTCAGACCGAAGCAGTCAGGGGCAAGGGCTATGAAGTGCTCTACCTGACTGACCCTGTGGATGAATTCGTGATTCGTGCACTGGATCATCACGGAGACAAGTTCTTCCAGAACGTCAGCAAGGGCGATCTGGGCCTGTTCTCCGAGGAGGAAAAGGAAGCTACCGCCAAGGCTGCGGAAGCAGAAAGGGATCTGCTGGACTTCATGCTGGAGACCCTCAGCGGTCAGGTCGTAGACGTCCGCTTCTCCACCAGTTTGGTATCCTACCCTGTGTGCCTGTCCAGTGAAGGTCAGATCACACTGGAAATGGAACGCTACTTCCGTTCCGTCCCCGGCGATGACGGCTCCATCCGTGCAGCCCGCGTTCTGGAAGTCAACCCCAAACATCCCTCTATGGACAAGGTTCGCGAGGCCTTCAAGAACGACAAGGCACGCTGCGCCGATATGACCAAGGTTCTGTTCGGTCAGGCAAGCCTGATCGCAGGTATGCCCATCGACGACCCTGCAGAGTACACCGAACTGGTTTGCTCTCTGTTCTGATACTACCAACAACAATCCCCATTGAAAGGGAAGGTGCGTTTTTATGACACCTCAAACATTAGGCCTGTATATTCATATTCCGTTCTGCGCCAGCAAGTGCAGCTACTGTGATTTCTATTCCTGTGCAGGCAAGGAAACCAAAATGCAGGAATATCAGGATGCCCTGCTTGCACATATTGAAGAGAGCATCCCGCAGATGCAGCAGTACTTCATTGATACTGTGTACATCGGCGGCGGCACGCCCAGCTATTACGGTGCGGAATTCCTGTGTGAAATCATCCAGACCATCAAATCCACCGGCAGATTGCTGCGCGATGCGGAGATTACTGTGGAAATGAACCCTGACAGCATGATGCTGGGCGACCTGCGCATGCTGCTGAAAGAGGGCGTGACCCGTATCTCCATGGGCGTGCAGTCGGCAAATAACGATCTGCTGAAGCTGATCGGACGCCGCCATACCTATGCGCAGGCGTTTAAGGCGTATACCACTGCCCGTCAGGCGGGCTTCAAGAACATCAGCGTTGATCTGATGTACGGGCTGCCCAACCAGACCAAGGAGGACTGGGCAGACACCCTCAGCAAAATCATCCGCTGGAAGCCCGATCACATCTCCTGCTACGGTCTAAAGCTGGAGGAAGGAACCCCTATGTATGAGGTCTACCACGATACTCCCGTTATCCCCGATGATGACACGCAGGCGGATATGTACACCTATGCCAGCGAGCTGCTGGAACGCTTCGGCTACAAGCGCTATGAAATCTCCAACTTCAGCCACCGCGGCTTTGAGTCTCAGCACAATCTGCGTTACTGGAAGATGGAGGACTACATGGGCTTTGGCCCCGGTGCCCACTCCTGCGTGGATAACCTGCGCTATAGCTATGTCCGGGATCTGCAGCAGTACATCAACGGCGTGACCAAGGGCGGTACCATTGTAGATGAATATGAAAAGATCTCCGGTCTGGAAGTGGCCAACGAATACCTGATGCTGCGTATGCGTACGGCAGAGGGCATCAGCGGTGAAGAATACAGCAAGCAGTTCCGTGCCGACTTTGGTCCTCTGGAAGAGAAGCTGAAGTTCTTTGAGACCAAGGGCTGGACACAGCTGGAAAACGGACGCTGGAGCTTCACTACCCCCGGGTTCCTGGTTTCCAATATTCTCATCAATGAACTGCTGGATGTGCAGGCTGCCCAGAATGCCATCGGCGTTCCATATCTTCAGGAAATTCTGGATCAAAGAGAAAGAGAGGAATTGCCACTGAGCGATGAGGAACTGTTCCTGCAGGCAATGCGTGGTTTTTAACCGAAAGGCGGTAATATGAAACTATTTGGCAATTCAAGTAAAAAGAAACCCTCAGAATCCCAGCAGACCGTGGATCCGGAGCTGCTGGATCTGATCAATCAAACAATAGAGATGGAAGACATTTCCAAAGAACTGACACCGGAACTGCCGGTGGAGGTAACGGAGGAACCGACTCAGCCGGAAGAAGCGGTGGCGCTTGCTGAAGCGCAGGAGACGGATGCGGAATCACCAGCAGAGGAAGAAGCAGAAGGACCTGCTGATCCGGAACTGCTGGCACTGATTTCTGATACATTGGCCATGGAAGATGCTTTTGAACCGGAGGCTGGGGAGGAATCCGTTTCCGAAGAACCAGCCGCGGAAGGGAATGCAGCGGGGGAAGAACCTTCTGTGACCCCTGAAGATGTCCAGTCTATCAAAGACTTGTACCCGGAAGAGGCTGTGGTGCAGGAGGAAGAACCAGACGAAGAAGACGAGAAAGAGGATCGACGCAAAAAACTGAAAATTGTTGGCCTTGGCGTGCTGACGGCGGTTGTCCTATTTGTCGCAGTAGTCTTTGGCGGCAGCTTTTTGTTCGGCGGAAAAGGCGATACGATCTATCCGAAAGTGACCATTGCGGGCGTGGAGATCGGCGGCATGACGGTAGAAGAAGCAGAAGAAGCACTGACTGACATCGGTCTGGACGATCTTGGGAATACGGCGGTGACTGTAGAGATCCCCGGCGGGGAAGTGGTCGCAAGCTTTGAAGATATCGGCTTCCACAAGACTGCGGAAGAAGCTGCGGCACTGGCGTATGAATACGGCAGAGATGGCGGGACATTCAGCAATGCCATCAAATATTTCCGCTGCAAGATGGGCAGTACGGACCTGACTAAATATGTCAAGGATGATGCCAGCAAGGTATACCTGAGCAATCTGGTATCCAAGGCTGTGGCGGATGCTCAGCTGGCACTGAATGCGGAAGTGGTCATTGATGACCAAGCCCAGACGCTGACGGTCATCAAGGGGGCAGAAAACATTTCCCTCAGTGAGGATGCCATTCTGAAGCTGCTGACCAAGGCAGTGGATTCCGGAGAGTATGGCACGGTGACCTATGAGCCCAAGGCAACAAGCAGTGCGAAGGAAGAGATCGCAGCCTTGCGGGAAGCATACTGCAAGGAAGCGCAGGATGCTTATTATGATAAGGAAACCGGAGAAATCATTGCGGAAGTCATCGGTATCGAGTTTGATGACAATGCAGTGCTGGCCCAGTGGGATGCTGCGGAGATTGGCGAGGCTGTGGCACTGAATGTCACGGTGACGATGCCAAAATACACAGCCGAGCATTTGAAAGAAGTGCTGTTTTCCAAGACGCTGGGTGAAAGTGTCACCTCTCTGAAAAACAGCAGCTCCAACCGCAATACCAATATCCGTAACGCAGTGGAAAAGCTGGACGGTCTGGTGCTGATGCCCGGTGAACAGCTGTCCTACAATAATCTGCTGGGCAAGCGCACTGCGGAAAACGGTTATCTGGAAGCAGATGCCTATGTGGGCGGCGAAGTGGTCAAGGAATACGGCGGCGGCATCTGCCAGGTGTCCTCCGGCCTGTACTACTGTGCTCTGCTGGGGAACCTCCAGATCGACGAACGCAGCAACCACACCTTCCGCGTCAACTACGCATCTCCGTCCTATGACGCCACCGTCAGCTGGGGCGGCCCTGATTTCAAGTTCACCAACAACCGGGAATATCCCATCCGCATCGAAGCATCTATGACAAGTGATGCTCTGACGGTACGGATCGTAGGGACGGACGACGGCACTTATGTGAAGCTGACTTATTCCTCCCGTGCAGCGTATACCGATTCTGAATATCCTGATGTTCAGACCGGTATTTACTCCGAGGCCACCCGAACTGTGTATAACACAGCCACCGGCGCGGTGCTCTCAAAGGAACGCATGGGTACGGACTTCTATAAGCTGCACGATGAGCAGATCATATATCCCTCTCCCAGTCCGGAAGTGACGCCCAGTCCTACTCCTACGGTGACGCCCAGCCCGACCCCTGTGGTCACACCTACCCCTACACCGGCACCGACACCGGAGCCGACCCCTGTGCCGACACCGGAACCCACTCCCGTGCCGGAAATAACACCTGAACAATCTGTAGAATCTTCAACGGACAATGCCGTGGAAGAAGCTGCGTAATGAGAAATAGAGAACGAAGGAGAAAGCAATCATGGAAAATAAGGGTAAGTTTTATATCACGACCCCCATTTACTATCCCTCTGACAAACTGCATATCGGTCACACCTATTCTACTGTAGTTACCGACACCATTGCTCGCTACAAGAGATTGTGCGGCTATGACGTCATGTTCCTGACCGGCACCGATGAACACGGCCAGAAAATCGAAGAAAAGGCAAAGGCAGCAGGGGTCACTCCCCAGCAGTTTGTGGATAACATCGTAGAAGGTGAAGGCGGCATCAAGGATTTGTGGAAACTGATGAACATTTCCAACGACCGCTTCATCCGTACCACTGATGACTACCATGTGGAATCTATTCAGAAAATTTTCAGAGCTATGTACGATAACGGTGATATTTACAAAGGTCACTATGAAGGCATGTACTGTACCCCCTGTGAAAGCTTCTGGACCGAATCTCAGCTGGTAGACGGAAAATGCCCCGACTGCGGCCGTGAAGTCAAGCCCGCACAGGAAGAAGCATACTTCTTTAAGCTGAGCAAGTACGCAAAGCCCGTACAGGATCTGCTGGAAAGCGGCGAGTTCCTGGAGCCCCGTTCCCGTGTCAATGAAATGGTCAACAACTTCATCAAGCCCGGGCTGGAAGACCTGTGCGTATCCCGTACCAGCTTCTCCTGGGGCGTTCCTGTGGATTTCGATGAAGGCCATGTGGTTTACGTCTGGGTAGACGCACTGTTCAACTACATGACTGCGCTGGGCTTCATGAACGATCATTACAACGATTATGACAAGTACTGGCCTGCTGATGTGCACATGATCGGCAAGGAAATCGTTCGTTTCCACTCCATTATCTGGCCTGCATTCTGCATGAGCATGGGCCTGCCTCTGCCCAAGAAGGTGTTCGGCCACGGCTGGCTGCTGCTGGACGGCGGCAAGATGTCCAAGTCCAAGGGCAACGTCGTTGATCCCTATCTGCTGGCAGAACGCTACGGCGTAGATGCCCTGCGCTACTTCCTGATTCGTGAGTTCCCTCTGGGTTCTGACGGCAACTTCTCCAACGAAACTCTGATCACCCGTATCAACACCGATCTGGCAAACGATTTGGGCAACCTGGTTTCCCGTACTGTTTCCATGGTCATCAAGTATTTCGGCGGTTCTCTGCCCGCTGAACGTGAAGCTGCAGAAGTGGACAACGAGTTGGTGTCCATGGCATCCGGTCTGCGTGAAGTTTACGCAGGCCACATGGATAAGTTTGCTCCTCAGCAGGCTGTTGCAGAAGTGCTGAAGGTTATTGCCCGTGCAAACAAGTACATCGACGAAACCGCTCCCTGGCAGCTGGCAAAGGACGAAGCGAACCGCATCAGACTGGCAACCGTCATGTACAACCTGCTGGAAAGCATCCGTATTTGTGCTGTTCTGCTGCAGCCCGTCATGCCCGGCAGCTGTGAAAAGATTTTTGAACAGATCGGTGCCTGTGAAGGCTGCCGCACCTGGGATTCCGCTGCAGTTTACGGCAGCCTGCGCGCAGATGTCACCGTACACAAGGGCGACACTCTGTTCCCCCGCATCGACCTGAAGAAGGAACTGGAAGAGCTGGAAAAGCTGAATGCGCCCAAACTGCCCGAATCCAAGCCTGTTCTGCCCGATGTGACCATCGACGAGTTTGCAAAGTGTGATATGCGTGTGTGCAAGGTTCTCAGCTGCGAGACCATCAAGAAGAGTGAAAAGCTGCTGAAGTTCCAGTTGGATGACGGCTCCGGCAAGCCCCGTCAGATCCTGTCCGGCATCCGCAAGTTCTACCCCGACCCCGAAGCACTGGTTGGCAAGACTGTGGTTGCGATCCTGAATCTGCCTCCCAGAAAGATGATGGGTCAGGAATCCTGCGGCATGCTGCTGTCCGCTGTCAAGGAAATCGACGGCAAGGAAGAACTGCGTCTGCTGATGCTGGATGACTCCATCCCTGCAGGCGCACAGCTCGGCTGACGTCGAAATGGGTCACTCATCCCTACGAGATGTAGAGAGGATACAATCAAGAAAGCCGCTGTTTGCAGTCAAACAGTGGCTTTCCTGCTATTGAAGCGACTGCCGTCAGTCAGGCTTTGTTAGTTTTGTCGGAAAGTCTCCCAATTGTCCTGTGATTTTTGTATAGATTCTGTCTGCTGCTGTTAATGAAAAATACTTGACATTGGAGCGCGATGGGAGTATAATGGGCAAGCTGTAAAGGGAAAATAATTTACAGCGGAGGTGTCTATGACAGAAGAAACCTTATATCGCACGATGCTGTTCGATTTTTACGGCGAACTGCTCACAGACAAGCAAAGAGAATACTTTGACCTCCACTACAATGCCGACTACTCTCTGGGAGAGATCGCAGAGATGACCGGCATCTCCCGGCAGGGCGTTTGGGACATCATCAAGCGCGCGGAAGAAACACTGAGAAAGACGGAAGAAAAAACCGGTCTGATCGGACGATTCCGGGAAAACCAGTCTGCTGTGGCAGAAATGGAAGCCATCCTGCCGGAACTCATCGCAAACACTGACGGCAAGGCAAAACAGCTTGCGGAAAACCTTTCCGCAGTGCTGCAGAAGCTGAAAGGATAATCAACATGGCATTTGAAAGTTTATCGGAAAAACTTTCATCCGCGTTTAAAAAGCTCACCGGCAAAGGCCGACTGAAGGAAGCGGATGTAAAGGAAGCCATGCGTGAAGTCAAGCTCGCTCTTCTGGAAGCGGACGTAAACTTCAAGGTCGTCAAGGACTTCGTTAAGCGTGTGACCGAACGCGCTGTGGGCACAGACATTCTCGAAAGTCTGAACCCCGGTCAGATGGTCATTAAGATCGTTAACGAAGAACTGGTCGCTCTCATGGGTTCCGAAACCCCAAAATTGAATATCTCCAGCAAGTCTCCCAGTGTTGTGATGCTAGTTGGTCTGCAGGGTGCAGGTAAAACCACCAATGGTGCCAAACTGGCGGGGTATATGAAGCGCCAGGGCAAGAATCCTCTGCTGGTTGCTTGTGACGTGTACCGTCCCGCTGCAATCAAGCAGTTGGAGACAGTTGGTAAGCAGCTGAACATCCCTGTGTTCCAGGAGGGACAGGGCAACCCGGTTGAAATTGCCAAGCACGGCATCGAGTATGCAAAGCGCCACGGTCAGGATCTGGTGTTCCTGGATACCGCAGGCCGACTGCACATCGACCAGACCCTGATGGATGAGCTGGTGGCTATCCGCGACACCGTACAGCCTGCAGAAATCATGCTGGTGGTTGACGCAATGACCGGTCAGGACGCTGTGAACGCTGCTTCCGCATTTGACGAAGCACTGGGCGTGACCGGCGTACTGCTCAGTAAGCTGGACGGCGACGCAAGAGGCGGCGCTGCACTGTCTATCCGTGCGGTAACCGGCAAGCCTATCAAGTTCGCCGGTGTTGGCGAGAAGCTGGATCAGATCGAGCCCTTCTATCCCGAGCGTATGGCCAGCCGTATCCTCGGCATGGGCGACGTTCTGAGTCTGATCGAAAAGGCTGAACAGGCCATTGACCAGAGAAAAGCCGAAGAGCTGGCTCAGCGCATGATGGAAAACAAGTTCACCCTGAACGACTATCTGGATCAGCTGGAAGCCGTACAGGGAATGGGCAGCCTTTCCGAAATCGCAAGCATGATGCCCGGCATTGATGCCAAGGCGCTGGAAGATGCAGACCCCAATGATACGGTCATGCGCCGTACCAAGGCCATCATTCAGTCCATGACCATGAAGGAACGGGAAAACCCCAACATCCTGAACGCAAGCCGCAAGCGCCGCATTGCAAAGGGCGCAGGGGTGTCTGTGGTGGATGTGAACCGCGTACTCAAGCAGTACGACATGATGCTTCAGATGATGAAGCAGATGAACGGCGCAGGCAAGCGCCAGATGAAGAAAATGAACAAGCAGATGAAGAAGAACAAAAACAAAAAGGGCGGGAAACAGCAGACTATGCAGGCGCCCAAGGGACTGTTCGGCGGCTTGTTCAAATAAGGATAAAAAGGGACTTGTTCCTTTTTATATATAACGAAAGAGAAAATAACCGGAGGTGAAATGTAATGGTAAAAATCAGACTGCGCAGAATGGGCGCTAAGAAGAATCCCTTCTACCGTGTTGTTGTTGCTGACTCTCGCAACCCCCGCGATGGTAAGTGCATCGAAGAAATCGGCATCTACGATCCCATGACCGAACCCGCAACCGTAAAGATCGATATGGAACGCGCTAAGTACTGGATCGCTAACGGCGCTCAGCCCACCGATACCGTTAAGGGCCTGCTGAAGAAGGCTGAAGCAGCCGAATAAGGAGTTAAACCGGCATGAAAGAACTATTGACCTACATCGTGAGAAATCTCGTCGATCATCCTGACGAGGTCTCCGTGACCGAGCGCGAGGCCGGCGGCGAAACCGTATTTGAGGTGCGCGTGGCCGACGGCGATATGGGCAAGGTCATTGGCCGGCAGGGCAGAATCGTAAAGGAAATTCGTATTCTGATGAAGGCCGTTGCTCAGAGAAAGGGCAAGAAAGTATCCGTAGAAATACTGGATTAACGTTACAAAAGGTGCCTGAGAACACCGCCCGTGTTGCGGTGTCCGAAGGTGCCTTTTGGCGTTTTTGAGAATACTTCGTGAAATTGGTGATCAACAATATGAAACAGCAGTTTTTGGAAGCAGGACAGATCGTGAATACACATGGCATCCGTGGGGAAGTACGTATTGTTCCCTGGGCGGATGATGCCGCGTTCTTGAAGAAGTTCAAGACATTTTACATTGACAATAAGCCCGTCCGCGTGCTCAGCAGCCGTGTCCATAAGGACATGCTCATTGCCCAGCTGGAGGGTATTAACGATATTAACGCAGCCATGCCCCTGAAGAACAAGGTCGTTCACATCGACCGCAAGGATGCAAAGCTGCCCAAGGGCGCATTTTTCATTCAGGATATTCTGGGTGCAAGTGTGGTGGACGAAACCGGCAAGGAAATTGGCAAGCTCACCGATGTGCTGGACCTGCCACGGGGTCAAGTCTATGAAGTCAAGGGTGAGACCGAACACCTGATCCCCGCTGTGGATGAATTCATCGTCAGCGTGGACGTGGATGCAGGTGTCATTGTTGTGCGCCTGATTGAGGGGATGTGAGCCACATGAGAGTGGACATCCTGACGCTGTTCCCTGACAGCATGCAGGCTGTGCTGGGAGAGAGTGTTATTGGCCGCGGCGCGAAAAAGGGTGTGATTGAAATTCATGCCCACCAAATCCGCGACTATACAGAAAATAAGCAGATGCAGGTGGATGACTACCCCTACGGCGGCGGCTGGGGCTGCGTGATGATGGCGCAGCCACTGAAGAGCTGCCTGGATGCGGTCAAGGCACAGGCAGGCGACCGCCGCAGCCGTGTCATTTATATGTCTCCTCAGGGCAGACGTTTTAATCAGGAGGAGGCTCGGCGCCTGGTGCGGGACTACGACCATCTGGTGTTGGTCTGTGGTCACTATGAGGGCATCGACGAGCGCTTCATTGAGGAGTGCGTGGACGAGGAGATCTCCATCGGCGACTTTGTACTCACCGGCGGCGAACTGGCTGCCATGGTGGTCACCGACGCAGTGTGCCGCATGGTGCCCGGTGTGCTCAGCGATGAGGCCTGCTATACCGGCGAAAGCCACTGGGACGGGCTGCTGGAATATCCTCAGTACACCCGCCCCGATGTATGGGAGGGCAGAGCTGTTCCTGAAGTGCTGCGCAGCGGCGACCATGCCAAGGTGGAGCGCTGGCGCAGAAAGAAGCAGCTGGAGCGCACGATGGACAAGCGCCCGGATATGTTCCATGAACTGAAGCTTACAGACAAGACCGATCTGGAGCTGCTGGAGGAAATCCGTGCTGAGCGCAGCCGTATGCGGTTGGAAGAACCTGTGACCTATGAAAAGGCTACGGTTGCTGATCTTCCGGCCATTATGGATCAGGCGGTGAAGGCACGCTCCCGCATGAAAAAACAGAAGATCAATTTTGGAAAAAAGCACGACGAGGAGACTTTCAAGAAGGACATTGCCGATGGCAGCTGCTATGTAGTACGCTATGGAAAAGCCTTTGCGGGGATGTTTTCTGTGGTGGAAGCGGATAAGCCTTTTTGCGAAACCACGATCACCGATGGAAAATGGCACAGCACCGGCAAGCATGTTGTCCTGCGCCGTCTGGCAGTGGAAAACCGCTATGCAGGCACCGGTATGGCAGACATCGTTATGGGCTTTGTGGAACGTATAGCTCGTGAAAAGGGTGCAAAGGCTATCCGTGTGCCTGTGCACAAGAAAAATGTACCAATGAAAAAACTTCTGGCCAAGCATAACTACCGCTACCGCGGCAATATTGATCTGGCGCTGACCGATGACGGTCTGGATCTGCGTCAGGCATTCGAAAAGGTGTTGGAACAAAAATGACAGTTAATCAGCTTTGCAGTCCCGATACAATCAAATATTTGCTGGATAAGTACGGCTTCCGGTTTTCCAAGTCCATGGGGCAGAACTTCCTGATCGATTCCTCCGTACCTGTGCGCATTGCAGAGGCGGCTGATCTAGATGAAACTGTGGGCGTATTGGAGGTGGGCGCAGGCTTTGGCTGTCTGACCGCCGCCACCGCTGCCTATGCAGGCAAGGTGGTCTGTGTGGAACTGGATACCTCTTTGCAGCCCGTTCTGGAAGAGACACTGGAGGAATACGATAACGCCGAGATCGTCTACGGCGACGTGATGAAAACGGACATCAAGGCACTGGTGGCCGAGAAATTCGCAGGGCTGAAGCCTGTTGTGTGTGCAAATCTGCCCTATAACATTACTTCTCCGGTGATTACTGCATTTTTGGAATCCGGTTGTTTTGAAACCATAACGGTTATGATCCAGAAGGAAGTGGCAAAGCGTATGAACGCCAAGCCCGGTACCGCCGACTATGGGGCATTTACTCTGCTGGTGCAGTGGTACTGTGAGACGGAGATTTTGTTCGACGTGTCTCCCAGCTGCTTTATGCCGGCACCTAAAGTTACCAGCTCCGTCATTCAGCTGCGCAAACGCACCGCACCGGTGTGTCAAGTGCAGGATGAAGCCTTGATGTTCAAGGTCATCCGCGCTGCCTTCAATCAGCGCCGCAAGACCCTGAACAATGCGCTGTCCAACGGATTTGGCCAGCTGACCAAGCAGGAAATTGCAGAATGTATTGCAGAATGTGGCTTTGACGAGCGCATCCGCGGCGAGGCACTGCATTTGGAACAGTTTGCAGCTTTGGCAGATGCTCTTGCAAAACGCTTGTAAATTTGATATAATATTTAGGTATAACTAAAATGTTAGACTATCCTAAGAAGAGGTGACCGTAATGGCGATTACCCAGTCCGTAGCGGACTATCTGGAAGCGATCATGATGCTCCAGAAAGAAAAAGTGCATGTCCGCAGTGTTGATATTGCAAATCATTTTGGATATTCCCGTCCCACTGTCAGCCAGACGCTGAAGGCATTTCGCGGCAAGGGCTATGTGGAAGTGGACGAAGACGGCTTCGTGACCCTGACTGCCCTGGGGCAGGAGATCGCGCGCAGTACGTACGAAAAGCATGTGGTGCTTACCGGCCTGCTGACCGCTATCGGTGTCAGTGAAGAGACGGCTAAGGAAGATGCCTGCAAGCTGGAGCATGACATCAGTGAGGAGACCTTCGAAGCCATCAAGGCAGTATACAAACAACTAAAGAACTAAGAAAAGAAACCCCACCGTGGTAACACACGGTGGGGTTATTCGCGATAGAAAATGTAGGGGCAGATAGAATCCGCATGCTTCACAGTGTCACTATGATTTCCGGGAGCTCGGCTTGTTCCGCCTGCCACATGACAAGAAGCGTACCCTCTGATATGCTGATGGTGGCAGGGCCGTCGAGAAACTCATTGCTGGTGCCCAGAGGGAAACTGTTGGCCAGCTCTGCGTTTTCCAGAGGGAAACTAACGTTGCGCAGGTCGACCCCTCTTGCAATCGGATCGACAGCAAACACAGAGAATACGCCTTTTCCTTCTATGGCCACACTGCTGTTGGTGACTGCAGTCACCACGGTACCGTCGCCGTACAGCACACCCCGTGCCCCGTGGTCACGGAGAAACAGCAGCGCCTGCAGATTGGCAAAGGTGTGGTCCAGCCTGCCGCCGATGGCACCGGTGATTACGAAGTGTTTATAGCCTCGTTCCAGCCCCAGACGAATGGCAAGGAGGGTATCGGTGTCGTCCTTGCGGACGGGGTGCTGCACGACCTCTTCTGCGGCCGGTACATAGCCCAGAGAATCGAAATCGCCCACCACCAAATCAGCTTTCACGCCCAACGTCTGCAATGCCTTGTAGCCCCCGTCGGCGGCGATAACGAAGTCACCGGCAGCAGGGCGGATGACAGCGGCTTCCCCGTGATAGGCCCCGATAATATAGCAGATGTTCTGCACCTTACTTGACCAGACCCTTTTCTGCGATATATGCAGCCAGCACTTCGCCGGTCAGCTCGCAAGTCTTCAGACAGCCATTTTCTTCGGTGCGGTACTTGGGTTTCAGGTCACTGCACAGGAAGCTGCCCAGCTTCTCTTCGTACTTTGCCATGAACTCTGCGCGGACAGGGCCGAAATTGGGGGTGATGTGTGCACGCTCACCGATGGTCAGGATGCTCAGAATGCCCAGCGCGCCTGCCAGTGCACCGCAGAAGTGCCCACAGCCGCAGCCGCCGCCAAAGCCTGCCATGAGCCTGACAGCCTTCTCGTCCAGACCCAGACCATAAGTTTCGTTGCCTGCCAGAATCAGAGTTTCTGCGCAGTTATAGTCAGCCTTGTAATATTTGCGAATATTTTCTACCAACATCATAAATTCTCCTTTTTCTCTTGAGTTGATTTTAGTATATACCTATTTTTCCAATTACACAAGGTTGTTGCTGATCAGAATTTGTGATATACTTTTAAGATGACCGGGGAAACAGGTGCAAATCCTGTACGAGCCCGTCGCCGTGAAGCACAAAAAAACGCAGCTGTCTTACCGCGCACCGCCACAGTGCGAGGGAAAGGGTCATTGGGGCAACCTGAGAAGACCGACGGTCCGCAGTGCTGAGTCGAAATATCCGGTCGGAAACACCTCTGTTTCATACCGCGAGTGCCGGTTTCATGGAGGGAAAAGAAAAACATGATCAAGGAGAAAATGCAAATGAAACATTTCAAGAACAGAGCATTGTCTTTCGTCCTTTGCATGGTGCTGATTGTGGCTATGGCACTGAGCATGACGGCGTGCGGCAATGATAGCAACACCCAGAACGACGGGCAGGATCAGGTTCAGACCGTTGAAACCAAGTTCACGTTCGTGGTCGTAGATGGCGAAGGCAACGAGACGAGCTTTGATATCACCACCGACAAGGCAACTGTTGGCGAGGCTTTGCTGGAAGAGGGGTTGATTGCCGGTGAAGACGGCCAGTACGGGCTGTATGTTACGGAAGTCAACGGTATCACAGCGGACTACAATGTTGACCAGACCTACTGGGCATTCTACGTGGACGGTGAATATGCAAGCACCGGCGTAGATACGACTGAAGCAGTTGATGGCAGCACCTACATGTTCAAGGTAGAAAAATGAAGCTGACCGTGCGGGAGACTGCGGTCTTTGCCATGCTGGGCGCAATCATGTACTGCTCCAAGATGATTATGGAGATCGTACCAAATGTGCATCTGCTGGGAGCGTTTATTGTGGCGTTTACGGTGGTCTACCGAAAAAAAGCACTGTACCCCATCTATGTATTTATCCTTATCACAGGCTTGATGAACGGCTTTGCCACATGGTGGATGCCATACCTGTATCTGTGGGCAGTGCTGTGGGGCATGACCATGCTGCTGCCAAAGAATATCCCGGACAAGTGGAAACCCTTGATATACATGAGCGTCAGTGCAGCTCACGGATATCTGTACGGGACTCTGTATGCCCCGGCGCAGGCGATCCTGTTTGGGCTGGACTTTCAGGGGATGATCACATGGGTCATCGCAGGACTGCCTTGGGATGTTATACACGGCACCAGCAACTTCTTGTGTGGTGTGCTGATTTATCCAATGGTAAAGCTGCTGCAGAAAATAGAAAAGTATAGTGTAGCGTGAATCAAACGGCAAACCGCTCTCCATCGAGGAGAGCGGTTTGCTCAGCTAGTCAAAAAAACGCCTCGCAGAGTTTCGTCCGCAAGGACGAAATAAGATTCAATCCATTTTTCGACGCGACATGTGCGTGGCGAAAAATACATCTCAGCCTGCAAACGTGCAAATTGTTTTTCGATGAAAAACAATGCGTGCGCTGCAGCAGGCTGCAAGTCCATCGCGTTAGCGGGGACGTCTCTGCCAAAATGCTCCGTAGGA
>JAGBAT010000045.1 GCA_017938835.1 Oscillospiraceae bacterium
CCCCGCTAACGCGATGGACTTGCAGCCTGCTGCAGCGCACGCATTGTTTTTCGATGAAAAACAATGCGCACGTTTGCAGTCTGATATGTATTTTTCAACACGCACATGTCGCGTCGAAAAATGGATTGAATCTTATTTCGTCCTTGCGGACGAAACTCTGCGAGGCGTTTTTGACAAGCTGAGGCACCTGCCCGTTGTTTCGGGCGGGTGCTTTTTTGGTTATGGATTTGGCTAAGCCTCCCCTGTGCAAAAGGATGTACTCCTTGGCGGAATGAATGATAATAACGCAAAAGACGGAAGCATTTGCTTCCGTCTTTTGCGTTATTATCATTACATGCGGTCTGCGATTTTACCCAGCAGCTCCCATGCGTAGTCGTCCTTGGCCTGTTCGGTGAGGGACAGCTCCTCAAAGGGGCGCATCATGGGATGCAGACGTACAGCGTTGTCACGCACAGGGGAGTAGCCCCAGTTGTACAGACTGTGGAACCGCATCCATCGCAGGTGTTCCATATAACGCAGCTCATTGCACTTCTCTGCTCTCACCTGGCAGTAGCGCTTGTATGCTGCGGCGCAGGTTTCACGGTTGACGCTGGTGAT
This sequence comes from Oscillospiraceae bacterium, assembly GCA_017938835.1. Classification (GTDB taxonomy): domain Bacteria; phylum Bacillota; class Clostridia; order Oscillospirales; family Oscillospiraceae; genus HGM13010. The sequence continues at coordinate 598 of JAGBAT010000045.1, forward strand.
ACCATCGTCCTCCAAAAGAATTCGGATCTTAGTCAACAAATGGTCGGCAGCGGCGATGTTGGATTGCTGCAGGAATTCACTGAGGTCTTCCCATGGAGCTGCCTGCCCGTTGGAGCCATCCACGTAGATCTGATGCATCATGCGGGCAGTCTGTGCCAGCTCCCCGCGCATGATCAGGTCGGAGGTGTAGATCTTCTCGTTGGTGCCGAAGACGGTCTCACCGGGAATATCCCCGATGGCCCGGAGGTGGATCTTCCCCTGTGTGGGGAAGTACTGCCGCAGCTGACGGAGACTATCCAAATCAGCTTCGTCCTCGTCGCAGCACAGGATAATGCGGTCAGCATTGCGCAGCAGAGTGCCGTCCTCATTCCACGGTGCATCATGGAAGAACAGACAGTCCATGGCAGGGTTTTCGTCGTCGATGCTCAATGTGGCTGCCAGCTGAGGGTGGTTCCGGCGGAACTCATTCCAGTTGCCGAACACATGATAACTGACCCGGTGATCGGAGCCGAATACGTTCACCAGCAGTCCCCGTTCCAGCAGCTGACGGGCATAGTCTCCGTCGCCGACGAGCAGGACGGTGGACTCATTTTTGTCCAGTGCCAGTGTACGCCAGTATTCCTGTGCGCAGCAGTCAAAACGGTTGAACAGGGTCAGGCCCTCGGGGCAGGCCACGGGCACCTGTGCGGTGCAGCAATAAACGGGGAAACCTAAAGGCAAGGCTGCCAGAGCGGACTTATAATTGGCATTCTCGCTTTCTGCGCCCATGAAGAACAGGCTGCAGGCATCCGTTTTGTCCTCAACAGCCTGGGCTATGGTGCCGGGGTAATAGCAGAGGCTGCCGTCAATGGTCACGGCATCAGACTGTGCCAGCGGGAACAGCATTACGGAGTCGGGATAGTGGCCGATCAGGTCTTTTGCCAGGGCCAGAGAACTGCTGTTGACTTCGTCAAATACGAACCACTGTTTGTTCCGTGCCGTGCGCAGCTGCAGAGCGGTGAACATTTGTCCGGTCAGGAAGCTGACTGCGGCACCTACGATGAAGGACAAAACGCCCAAACTCATGAGCACGAAGCAGAAGCCGATGATGCGGCCGACGACGGTCACCGGGTACAAATCGCCATAGCCCACAGTGGACAGGGTGACAATGGAGTACCAGAATGCATCACTGACCGTGGTGATGGAGGCACTGGGGTCACTGCGTTCCACAACGAGCAGCAGGACAAGCAGTACAACATATCCTGCTGCGCCCCATAGGGCCAGACGCTTGAAGTTTGTTTTCATGTTATGCCTCCTCGCAGGTGCGCAGCAGTTCGGGAATTGCCAGAACGTTCTTAATATCGGAACGCTTATAATTTATATCCTTACCTGTGATTTCGGATTCCTTCCCAGATAGTTCGTCCAGTGCATCCCAGTCGATCAGGCAGGCATGGGTATAGCGCGCCATGTTTTTGGAGATGCGGATGGAAGAGGTGCCGTTGGCCTCTTTTTCCAGCTTGTAATTCAGGGCACGGCTGTTGAATTCTTCCTCGCTCATGGTACCAAAGCCCATGCAGAAGTGGAAGGCGTTCCAGCGCAGATGCTCCATTTGGCCCAGCGTATTCAGCATTTCCTCGGAGAATTCCCACTGGCCGGCCTTGGCTTCCTCTGCGGTTTTGCCGGCTGCACGCAGAATGGCAGGCACAAAGTCCGTAGAGGCACGACAGCTCTGGCGGCTGAAATAATCGCACTCCATCCAGTGTTCCAGCGCAGTTTTGCCATCGTCGGGCTGATAATGCTGGTTGAGTACCATTGCCATTTGGTCCAGCTTGGCGGAGGAGAGCACCTGAGGCTGATAGAGCTTGAACGGTTTGGTGAAAGTGCCGTCGGGCAGACAGGTACTGATGCCGTTGTGGGAGCACAGATGGATGGGAACCTCCAGACCCATGCGATGGAGCACTATGGAGAAATCTTCTGCGATCTCGCGGTTTGCTTTATCGGAGCCGGCACAAACAACCACGTAATTGAGCGTATAGCCCCGTTCCCGCAGATGCCGGTACATCTCGCTGCTGTGGGCGCTGCAGGCGTGGAAGTGAATACTGTAATTGTCCAGCAGACTTTCAAAGCTGTTGGAGAAATAGCCGTTGGCAGACTGGCAGTCGGGGGCAAAAATATCCGCACGGAAGGTGCTGCCTACAAACTGACCATTCATCACCAGCTGACGGAGCACGGCCTGACCGATCTGACCGAAGCCGATGATCAGACACTCAAAGTCCTGATCGGCTTTGCCGTCGGTATCAAAGCCGATGGTATTACAGGGAGGATATTTCTGCATCAGCAAACGGGCTGCCAGATTGGATTCCTGGAAACAGGTCACATAGCCGTAGCCGTAGCGGTCACCCAGCACCTGCATCTGGCTGACTACGGTATCTTCCTTGGCGGGGATCACCAGAGTGGTCTGTTCGGGGTTGATGCCGCATTCCTCCAGAGAGGTCAGAAACGCCTTTGCATAGGGCAGATTTTCCACACTGTCCTTCCCAATCGCATATAATGTGACCTTGCGGGTGCCCGGGCGGATACCTATGCTCTTTAGGAACTTGGGAGTGGCGTTGACGGCGTCTTCGTCAGAGCGCAGAGCGCAGCCTGCTTTGGTGATCGTGCTTGCAATGCTGCTGTCAGGGCTTTTGTCGATATAGACTACGGAACACTTCTTTTCCGCCAGCAGGGCCTTGCCGAATTCCAGAGAAGAGGGCGTAATGCCGTAAATCAGATTCAGGTCGCCCCAGCGTGCCAGCCACATCCGCAGCTTCAGCAGCGCTTCTGCGCCTACGGTGGTGATAGCGGCGCTGGCTGTGGCATACAGGGCAAACAGGTGTACCACCCAGAAATAGAGCTGTGCCCATGTGTTCTGGAAGATGGGTGTGCCGCTGACCACAGAGAAATCCACCTTTGCAACAAACATGCCGCAGACTGCCAGCAGTGCACGAACAATGGCAATCAGCAGATTGTCATTGGAGGAGGCAAAACCGTAGCCATAGATGAATAGGCCGCTGACAGCCGCAATAACGATGAATGTGCCTGTAATCTTGGCGGCGAATTTGGGCTTTGCAGCCAGCTGCAGAATCATTGCCAGAAACAGTGCAGCGGTGCAGAGGATGACGGTTATGTAGTTTCCCATAAGAAATACCTTCTTGAAATTGTTTAGTTCAGACCGTAATAGGCCTTCTGTTCGTCAGTGAGTTCAAAGTCGCTCAGTTCTTCTTCGGCTCTTGCCATGATTTCTTCCAGCGTACAGCGATCATAGGCGAAGATCATATCATTGCTCTGACAGATGAAGCTGTCGGAACCTTCATGGTAGGTCACCAGCTGCTGAACATCACAGGTGCGCTCCCAGTATTCGGTATTGATGATATTGCCCATGCGGAAAGCATTGAGGATCAGTTCGCCATTGGGTGTGAATGCCCAGGATATGGGGACACGCTGACTGCTGATATAATTGGTTTGGGTGAAGAAATTGGAGAACAGGGAGAGCGTTGTGGTAGACAATTGATTGCCCTCCATGTCATAGCGGTACACGATACCGTCATTGCCCAGGAATAGAAGCTGTTCCTCATGGATGCAGAAGGAAACCGGAGACACATCTGTCAGGGGAATGCTCAAAACGGGGTTTCCCAGATCGTCCGTTACCAGAACCCCGTCGCTTGTGCCAAATACCAGAAGCCCCGTTGCTGCATCTGCCAGAAAAACGGGTTGGCTTGATACATCAGTAAGAATCACAGCCGCTTCATTGGTGGTACGGTCGAAGCGATATAGATTGCCCGATGGTGTGCGGATCAGTACATAGGTTTCTGCAGCATGCACAATGGAGGGAGTGCCGTCAAGCTCCTCCCATACGGCCAGCTCTTCGGCTGACAGGAAGGGATACATAACATATTCTTTGGTGTCGCAGTCGCAGAAGGCGATGTACGGGTCAGGGGCATCATAGGAATAAATCAGACAGCAAATGGTGCCGTCGATATACTCGATCATATCACAATACGTGGTGTAATTGGACAGCTCTTTGTAAGGAAGCTCCCATTCAGTCAGTTCACCGGTGCGTACATCGAATTGCTTAATGGTGTTGTATTTTCTCATATACAGGGTGCTGCTGTCGGGAGAGAAGCCCAGCAGAGAATTTGAATAATCGATCTCATGGTTCCACACAAGCTCTCTGGAGGACATATCAAACAGGTAAATGGTGGTACCATTGTAAGTAGCCAGATAATCTCCGTAAGCAGACAACTGATTGATATAGTCATCATATTCCCCTTTGAAGGCCTCATAGCGGTCGTCGGAGGCGGAACGGTACAACAAAACAGAAGAACTCAACTGAGGAACTACGTAGATGCCGTGGTTTGAGCAGCCCATCAGGAGACCGTTCTCCATATACTGAATGACACCGATGCTGTTGGTCTCGAATGTATAGGAACCGGCAGTGCCGTTGGAGAAGAGTGTCCAGACGGAATCTTTGTTTACATTGAGTGTCAAGGGTACGGATGAGGCGTGACATTCTTTCAGGATCTTGCCGGTTTTGGCGTCCAGCTGGAGGAATGCGCTGCCATACTGGCAGAACAGGTGGTCAGTGCCTTCAATGGCGGTGATCGTGTTTGCTTCGGAATAGTTATAGGTGGTGATATAGGTATCCCACTTTTCTTTGCCGCTTTGCAGGTCATAGCAGTGGAGCCAAGCCCCTGACTGACTATAGAAATAGTAGTTATAAAGTCGGCCGTTTATTACATCGCTGTTCTCGGACACCAGAATATACAGCAGGCCATCTTCCGTAACGGAAGAAGCATAGAGAAAGCCGTCGTAGTCCAGAACGATACGGCAGGTTTGGGTTTCGGGATCTACGATTACGATGCGCTCATCTGCTCCGGAAACATAACCGCCGAGAGAGACTGGCTGCCCCTCATCATAGGTGTCGGTGGTGAAGTAGGGACTATACATGGTGTTAGAGTCGAACATTACGAAAGGCTCTGCCAGAAGCTCACCAGATTTGGGGTCAATTTGCAGTAGCTCGAATGTATCCGGGGCCCATAAATCAGCACCGCGAACCTTACGGATAGCAAGCAGAACATTCTTGCCTTTGCAAAATGCAATAGAACCACAGTCTGCTATCTGCCACAGGAACTCACCGTCACGGGTGCAGCACGTCAGTGCACATTCGGTCTCACCGCCGATGAACAGCAGGTTGCCGTCGTTATCGGTAAGCATGGCAGAGTTTATACTGCTGATGTTGAATGTGGAAAGCTTTTTGTATTCATAAGTGTCCCATACATTCACAGTATGGCGGTCGTCTACCACATAAATGGTATGGGCATCATCGGTCACTGCGAAGTCGTCGACGGAGCTTTCTGTATTGAAAGAGGCCACGGAAATGATCTGACCTTCGGGCTCATACAGCATTAGCGCATCGGTGAGCGCTCTCTCAGCAGCGGGCACATAAGGGCGTTCATTTTCTTCGTTGGGCAAACCCTCCAATGCCAGTGCCAGTGCGGTCAGGCGGTCGCCGCTGTCGAAACGTTCCTCAGAAGCAGAGGCCAGATACTGGGACTGATTCCGCAAGGATTCATTCAAGTTGTTTTGGATCTGAATACTGGAGTACAGGAAATATCCTGCCAGCGCGAGAGACGCTGCTGCGCCTACGGCGAGGCCTGTGATCAGACGGCGCATGCGGTACTGCTTCTGCCGTTGGCGCAGCTCGTCGTAGCTGCAGCCCAGCAGCACGGCGGCCAGTCGGGGCAGTTCTTCTTTCATAGCCTTGCGCCTGGGCAGACGCCAGTCGCAGGATAGAGGCTCGATCGGTTCCCGTTTGACTTCGCCGGTCTCAGGGTCCACGACCTCATTGTATGTCAGAATTTCTGGGATCACATCATAAGGATTGTCACCGTCCACAAGAACGGTTAGAACCTTGTCCTTGGTGTGGGTCTGCAAAAAGGTCTCGATCTCACGCTGCACCCAGTAGGAGTCTTTCAGGTGGGTGGAGCAGATAACGATCTGGTAATCGGAGTTCCGCAGAGCCATGGTAATGGTGTCGGTGAGACTGCTGGTGATGGGCAGCTCCTCCTTGTCGCGGAACAGGCGTTCAATTTTCTTGCCCTGCTTTTTTAAGGCTTTGGGTACGCGGAAGCGCTCCAGGGAGCGGTGAATGGTCTCTGCAACCTTAATATCTTCTGGGTGGTGTCGGTAGGATATAAACGCATTATAATGCAGGTCCATAACGATTCCTCCGTTATCTCTTTCTATATAAGAAATATAGCATATTCATACAGCGCAAACAAGAAAAGAGTACATAAAAACGAGAAAAACGGAGGCATAACGCCTCCGTTTTTGTTGTTTTTTCGTTTTTTGAGTGTGCGCAGTGCGCGAATGAAACCTGCAATGCCATCGCCTGCTGCGAGGCTTTTTAAAATTCGGTGACACCGTTCAGAGCTGCGACCATGTAAGGATTGTATACACGTTCTATAGCCAGAGTGGTGGTATCCATGTGACCGGGATAGACTTCATAGTCACCGGGCAGCTCTGCCAGTCTCTTCAGGCTAGCCAGCTCGGTGCTTGCATCGCCACCGGCCAGGTCTACTCTGCCGCAGCTGCTGCGGAACAGGGTGTCACCGGAGAACATGGCGTTCTCACAGACCAGAGTCACACCGCCGGGGGTGTGACCGGGGGTGTGGAGCACGCGCACCTTCAGGTTGCCGATCTCCACAACATCGCCTTCGTCGTAGAAACGGCAGTCCACACCTGCATCGGGTGCATAGCGGTAATCCATGACACGGCTCTTAGGGGGTGCCCAGTCCAGACGATGCATATACAGGGGTGCACCGGTTTCGCGGAGGATGTTGTCAACGCCCATCGTGTGGTCCATATGTCCATGGGTCAGCATGACAGCAACACATTCCATTTTGTTGCTTTCCAGATAGTTCAAGATCATGTTGGAATCTCCGCCGGGGTCGATAACGGCGGACTTCATGGTGGTTTCATCCGTAAGGATGTAGCAGTTGGTTCCAATAAAGCCTACCTGCATAGTTTTGATCAGCATAGTGTCAGACCTCCATAATGTGGTATCTCCCCGACGTTTGTCGCGGCGACGGTTGCCGGGGCTTTTCAGTGCATTAAGCAACTTCAATACGGGTAAATAGTTCATACGGCATTGTTCCTGATTGGAGCTTCACAGAATTTTGCATGGCAAATCATACAGTACAGCCTGCAAACGTGCGAGGTACGAGTGCGCTGCAGCAGGCTGTATGCTCATTGCGTTTCGCAGGAGCTTACTCAAATAAGCGCCGAACAGGCGGTTGTTTGAAGTGTTTTACAGCTCGTTTGTATCCAAAAGGATCGTCACAGGGCCGTCATTCTGAGAGAATACCTGCATATCTGCGCCAAACTCGCCGGTTTCCACCTTGAAGCCGCGCTTACGACATTCTTCGATCACCAGCTTATATAGGGGGACGGCGGTCTCGGGACGTGCGGCAAGGCTGAAGCCCGGGCGGCGGGACTTGCAATCAGCGAACAGGGTGAACTGGCTGATGATCAGCAGCTCTGCCCCTGCGTCGGAGGGATTTACATTCATTTTACCCTGTGCATCCTCAAATACACGCAGGCCGCAGATCTTGTCGGCAATCTTCAGCGCCTGTGCTTGCGTGTCGTCCTGATGGACTCCCAGCAGCACCAGAAAACCGGTGCCGATGGCTCCTTTGGTTTCCCCGTCGATGACGACGGATGCATTTTTGACTCTTGTAACAACAGCTCTCATTTATTGTGCCTTTCCGGTTCTGGTTACATCAAGAACGTCCTTGATGGCCAGTAGTTTTTTCATGACCAGCTTGATCTCAGCGGCATTTTTGACCTCCATGGACAAGCTGATATATGCATGTTCTCCCTTGGTCACGGACTGGATGGACACCACATTCACATTCAAAGTGGACAGGGTGGCAGCAACATCCATGAGCAGACCGATGCGGTCTTTGACCAGCAAGTTCAGGGAGGTGATATAGCGTTCGGTGAGGGTAGCTGCCCAGTCTACCTTGATCCAGCGGCCCACTTCTGCGGGATTGCCGGATTCCATCTGCTTGATGTAGTTGGGGCAGTCCTGACGGTGCACGGAGATACCGGCACCGCGGGTGATAAAGCCGATGATGTCATCACCGGGGACGGGGGTGCAGCATTTGGAGAACTTGATCAGGCAGTTGTCCAGACCTTCTACCAGAATACCATTGATGGCCTTTCGGTTATCGGGCTGGGCAGCGCGCTTTTCTGCCTGCTCGTTAATTTTTTCCACCAGTTCCTTGTCTTTGGCGGCAGTGTTCTTTTCGCTGGCGGCAGCAGCGGCCTTTTGGGCCTGAATGACATCCTTGATACGGTTGACTGTACGGGTGGCAGTGATGCCGCCATAGCCGATGGCAGCGTACATATCGTCCAGAGATTCAAAAGAGACACGTTTGAGGATCTGGGGCAGCATCTTTTCGTCCAGAACAGTGGACAGAGCGATGCCGTTGCGCTTGAGTTCTGCGTCAAACATGGCGTTGCCGCGCATAATGTTTTCTTCGCGCTTCTCTTTCTTGAACCATTGCTTGATCTTGGTGCGGGCAGAAGAGCTCTTGGCCAGAGTCAGCCAGTCGCGGCTGGGGCCGGGGGCAGACTTGGAAGTGCGGACTTCCACTACATCGCCGTTTTTCAGCTTATAGTCAAAGGTGACGATGCGTCCGTTGACAGAGGCACCCACCATGGAGTTACCGACGCCGGAATGAATGGCGTAGGCAAAGTCAATGGGGGTGGCCCCGGCGGGCAGGCTGATGACGTCGCCCTTGGGGGAAAAGACGTACACTTCGTCGTCAAACATATCGACTTTCAGGTTGTGGAAGAAGTCCTGATCGTCGGACTCCTGCTGCGTTTCCAGCAGGGAGCGGACCCATGCGAACTTCTCCTCGTCGCCAACCTTGACGCCCTTTTCGCCGGATTTATACTTCCAGTGGGCAGCGATACCGTATTCTGCCACCTGATGCATCTCGTGGGTACGGATCTGCAGTTCAAAGGGGATGCCTTCGTTGCCGATGACGGTGGTGTGCAGGGACTGGTACATATTGGGCTTGGGAGTTGCGATATAGTCTTTAAAGCGTCCGGGCAGGGGCTTAAAAATTTCGTGGATGATGCCCAGAACATGGTAGCAGTCACCGACGGTATCCACGATGGCGCGAAAGGCGCACAGGTCGAAAATACCTGCCAGGTTGGTGTGCTGGGCGTACATTTTGCGATAAATACTATAGGTGTGCTTGATGCGGCCGTAAACGGTGGCATGGATGCCTTCCTCTTCCAGGCGGCTCTGAATGCGCTCCTGCATGTTGGACATGAATGCTTCCAGCTCCGGCATACGGGCACTGATGCTATCGTTGATCTCCCGGTAGCCTACGGGATCCAGATACTGCAGAGACAGGTCTTCAAGCTCCCACTTAACCTTCTGCATACCCAGTCGGTGCGCGATGGGGGCGTAGATCTCCATGGTCTCCAGAGATTTGCTGCGCTGCTTATCCTCACGCTGGTACTGCATGGTGCGCATGTTGTGCAGGCGGTCAGCCAGCTTGATGAGGATGACGCGGATATCCTTGCTCATGGCCATGAGCATTTTGCGCAGGCTTTCCATCTGGGATTCTTCCTTGCTCACCAGCTGCACGCGGGTCAGTTTGGTAACTCCTTCTACCAGATTGGCAACGGTGTCGCCGAAACGTTTTGCCACAGTCTCGTGAGAGATGGGGGTATCTTCAATGACGTCATGGAGCAGGGCGGCGATGATGGAGTCTTCATCCAGCCCCATATCCACGCAAATATCTGCTGCAGAGATGCAGTGGGTTACGTAGGGGGATCCGTCTTTACGGCGCTGGCCGGCATGGGCTTTTGCGGCGTATTCATAAGCATCACGAATCCGATAAATATCGGGGTTGGGGTATGCTTTGCGGATCTTTTCCTCCAGTGCGAAGTACTGCGGTGCACATTCACGCACGGCGTCCTCGGGGGTGATGGTGATTTTATTGGCTTCAAGACCGGCTTGTGTCATAAATCCATACCTTCTTGTTCAGTAGATTAAAAACGGGTTAAGTGCCGCATAAGGGGGGTGTCGTTCAGATTGGCCTTGCCTTCTGTGGGGATGGCGGCAGCTGTCAATATATCATCCGCAAACTGTGCCTCGATCAGCCCGGCTTCCCGGAAAATGCGCATGCAGGTGCAGTATTTACTGGCGGAAATGCCGGGGATGTTCAGGGCGATGATGTCGTCAACGGTCTGGCGAACATTACCGCCTTCTGCGATAAACCATCTCCACAGTGCAGTTTGCTGTCTGCGGTCGGGGAACAGGTCGCGGCACTCCATCGGGGCGGGCATATCGCCTGACAGGATGCGGCGGCACAGGGGGCCTTCGTCGGCTGCGCGTACATCGGTGACCAGCAGCTGTACGCTGCGCTGATCTCGGAAGTTGTTGATTTGTGGGGTGAATGCGACGTCTACATGGTCGCCCTGATTCAGGCCTAGATCTTCAAAGGTATGACCGAAGAAGATACCGTCAAAGAGCTTGTTTCCGGCGCGGAATTTCAGGCGCAGGTGTTTGCCGCCGCCGATCGGGGTGACGTTATCTAGAACAAGTCCCGTCATACACATGAGGGGCTTGGGATTTGCATTGCCGTAAGGTTCCATATAGGAGATGGACTCCACACACTCCAGTGTCAGCAGCTCGGTATCGCCGATGAGCAGCTCACAGCGGAGGTCGGGAACGGGGCCGGGAGGCTTCATGCGATAATATTCGTGAAGTGCGTCCCGGAATGCATTCAGGTCGTTTCGGCGGATGGTAAGACCTGCTGCCAGAGGATGACCGCCATAGCCTTCCAAATACTCCGAGCAGGCGGCAAGCGCAGCAAATACATCAAAGTTGCCGTAGCTGCGGCAGGAACCTTTGCCTTCGTCGCCGTCCAGACAAATCATGACGGAGGGGACGGAGAACTGCTCGCTCAGGCGGGAAGCGATGATGCCCACGATGCCCTTGTGCC
>JAGBAT010000046.1 GCA_017938835.1 Oscillospiraceae bacterium
TCTTTTTTCTCTTTATAAATTTGTGCTAAGACCGCTTCAGAATAAGCCGTTGCCATTCCAAAGAAGGCAGAAATCCACATCCAAAACAATGCTCCCGGTCCACCGACTGCTATGGCACCGGTAACACCTAAGATATTACCCGGTCCTACACGCATAGCGGAACTTAAAAAGAAGGAAGCCAGAGAAGCGGCATTGAAAGAGTTTTCCGTCTTTGGCCTGCAGGGCTATGAGAACGCCTACCCCGATGAGCTCAGCGGCGGTATGCGCCAGAGAGCGGCGTTTCTGCGTACGGCCCTGTGCAGTGCGGACATTATGCTGCTGGATGAGCCCTTCGGGGCACTGGACGTTATCACCCGCAATGAGATGCAGGATTGGCTGCTGAAGCTCCGCAATGAGCTGGGGCGTACCACTCTGCTGGTGACCCACGATATTGACGAGGCACTGTATCTGGCTGACCGGATCGTGGTGCTGGGTGGGCATCCGGCAAAAGTGACCCGTGAAATTGACCTGTCCGGTGTGAATAAGAGCCGCGATTGGCTGTATGAACAGACCGATCTGCGGAAAGAGATCCACAACATTCTGCGCCATGAATAAGATGATTGATGGTCACATCCATGTGACAGAGGAATTATTGCCCTATTTGCAGGGTGTGCGGTGCATTGCCAATGCGGACTGTCCCGAGGAATATGCGTTTCTGAAACAGGCGGCATTGCCCGATATGGTCATCTCTGCGGGGGTGCATCCGTGGAAGGCGGATACGACCTCGTGGGTGGAGATGGAACCCATCCTGCGGGAAGCCGCTGTCATCGGAGAGGTCGGTCTGGACAGTGAATGGTGCACCGTGGACATGGATGTGCAGCGTGAGATATTTGTTCAACAGCTGCACTTGGCGGCAGAGCTCGGAAAGCCGGTTATCCTGCATACCAAGGGTATGGAGCGGGAGATATTAGACACTATCCGGCGGTATCCCAACCACTATCTAGTGCATTGGTATGCCTGCAGTTGCTGGCTGCAGGAGTATATTGACGCCGGCTGCTGGTTCACGGTGGGGCCTGATGTGCTGCTGGACCAGAATGTAGAGATGTTGGCAAAAATGGTGCCTTTGGACAAACTGCTGATCGAATCCGACGGCGTGGACGGGATCGGTTGGGGGCAGGGGAAAGAATTGACAGCAGATGAGTACCCTGCTGCCCTGAAGCAGCATCTGCAGACGGTAGCGGAACTGCGTGATATGCCGGCAGAAGCGCTGGCAGAGCAGGTGGAACGAAACTTCGAGACATTCTTACAATATCAATTAAAATGAAAAACCGGACGGTGGTACAAGGAACCACTGTCCGGCTTTTCTTATAGAATTTTCCCGCACTGAGACACGGGCATAAAGGATGTCCTTGTGTGCAGAAACAAAGAATATGAAAATGAAACCCATTTTCATATTGACAAATACAGTGTGTGCCTATATAATTTGAAAACGGTTTTCAAATTGAAATTAGGAGAGTCCGCTATGAAAGGACAATACAATACCAAAAACAAGGAGCTGCTGCTGCAGTATCTGAAGGAAACTGCTGGCAGACACGTCACGGTGCAGGACATCTGTGATCATTTCAAGTCTCACGGCAACGCGATTGGAACCACGACAGTGTATCGTCAGCTGGAGCGCTTTGTGGACGAGGGCATCGTCAACAAGTATCTGCTGGATGGAAGCAGTGCAGCGTACTTTGAATATGTGGATCATGACCACTGCGGGGAGGAGCCCTGTTTCCACTGCAAGTGCGAAAAGTGCGGAAAACTGATCCACCTTCACTGTGAGGAAATGGAAGCCATTCAGAACCATATCATGGCTCACCATGGGTTTAAGCTGGACAGTGTAAAAACAGTGTTCTACGGAATTTGTGAGGACTGCGGCTAACGCTCAAATCACCTCCTGACGGAGCTGATTGACAAGTAAAAAGGATCATCTATGAAACAATTACAATCTTTTATTTTAATATGTGTACTGTGTCTGTCGCTGACGGCCTGTGGAGATGTGCCCGAACAGGCTGATGACGGTAAGCTCACCATTGTTACCACGATTTTTCCGGAGTATGATTGGCTGCGGAACCTTACCGCAGGCAGCGAAAATGTGGAGGTGCAGCTGCTCATCGACAAGGGTGTGGATCTCCACAGCTATCAGCCTAGCGTGAAGGATATCGTAAAGATCTCCACCTGTGATGTGTTCATCTATACCGGCGGTGCCAGTGATGTGTGGGTGGAGGATGCTCTGGAGACGGCCATGAATGAGGATATGCTTGTAATCGACCTGATGGAGCTGCTGGAGCAGCACCGTGAGCTGTGTACGGAAGAGCATGACCACGAGCATGACTACGAGGAACACGACCACGAGGAACACGACCACGAGCACACTGCTGACGAACATATCTGGCTGAGCCTTGTAAATGCGGGCATCCTGTGCCGCGAGTTAACAGAGCAGCTGCAGGTATTGGACAGCGAAAATGCAGAGCTGTACGCATCCAACTACACGGCCTATGCAGCGGAAATCGAGGCACTGGACGAACGATACCATGAGACTGTGAAAAATGCGGCCCATCATAATATCGTGTTTGGGGATCGCTTCCCCTTTGCTTATCTGGCAGAAGACTATGACCTCCACTGTCACGCGGCCTACGAGGGCTGCAGTGCGGAAACGGAAGTGAGTTTCCAGACTTTTGCCGAGCTGGCGGCAGAACTGGACGAACTGAACCTTGACTATGTGGTGATCATTGACGACAGCGACCATCGCATTGCGGATACCGTCATTGCAAGCAGTGCGGACAAGTCCCGCACGATCTGCACGATGCAATCTATGCAGGCGGTCAGCGCACGGCAAATCAGAGATGGCGCGACGTATTTGGGAATTATGGAAGAGAACCTGTCTGTTTTGCAGCAGGTTCTGAATTGAGGAGAAGACTATGGCACAGATCACCTGTGAAAATTTGATACTTGGATACGACGGAAAAGAGATTCTACGGAATTTGAACTTCACCGTTAATGCCGGAGATTACCTGTGTATTGTGGGCGAAAACGGCTCCGGCAAGACAACATTGATGAAGGCATTGCTTGGGCTGCACACCCCTATGCAGGGGGAGATCACCTTCGGTGACGGTCTGAAACGCAACGAGATCGGCTACCTGCCCCAGCAGACTTTGGTGCAGCGTGACTTTCCTGCATCAGTGGAAGAGATCGTGCTGTCCGGCTGTCAGGGACGCTGCGGTCTGCGTCCGTTTTACAACAAGGCGGAAAAAAGGCTGGCGGCGGAAAACATTGATAAGATGGGGCTGAAAGGCTTTGAAAAACGCTGCTACAGAGAACTCAGCGGCGGTCAGCAGCAGCGTGTGCTGCTGGCAAGAGCCTTGTGCGCTACCCAGAAGCTGCTGCTTTTGGACGAGCCTGTGTCGGGTCTTGACCCCCACGTGACCACGGAGATGTATGCCCTCATCAATCATCTGAACAAGATGGATGGCATTACCGTGATGATGATCAGTCATGATATGGAAGCGGCCCTGCGGTATGCCACTCACATTCTCCACATCGGCAAGCGCATGTTTTACGGTACTCGTGATGAGTTCCTGCGCAGCGAAGTAGGGAAGTATTTCACTCTGATGTACGGAGGTGACAAGGCATGATGTATATTCTGTCTCAGTATCTGCAGTTTCCCTTCGTGCAGTACGCTGTTATCGTAGGTGTGCTCATCGCCCTGTGCAGCTCTCTGCTGGGCGTAACGCTGGTACTCAAGCGCTTTTCCTTCATCGGTGACGGTCTGAGCCATGTAGCCTTCGGGGCGATTGCCATTGCATCTGCTCTGAATCTCACAAATGAGACTCCTTTTGTCATGGTGGTCACGGTACTCAGCGCCATTCTGCTGCTGCGTACCGGCCAGAATGCTAAAATTAAAGGCGATGCTTCCATTGCCATGCTGTCCGTGGGTTCTTTGGCTATTGGCTATCTGCTGATGAATCTGTTCTCCACCTCCACCAATCTCAGCGGCGATGTGTGCAGTACGCTGTTTGGTTCCACCTCTATTCTGACTTTGACCAAGGGCGAGGTCTGGCTGTGCGGTATTATGAGCCTGTTTGTGGTGGCGGTGTTTATATTGTTCTATAATAAAATTTTTGCTGTCACCTTTGACGAGAGCTTTGCCAAGTCTGCAGGCACCAATGCCAACGCCTATAACCTGCTGATTGCAGTCATCATTGCGGTCATCATTGTGTTGGCTATGAATCTGGTTGGCTCTCTGCTGATCTCCGCGCTGGTGATCTTTCCTGCTCTGTCTGCGATGCGAGTGTTCAAGAGCTTCAAATCGGTTACCATCTGCTCTGCAGTGCTCAGCGTGATCTGTGCGCTGATTGGTCTGCTCATTGCCATTGTGGCCGGTACTCCGGTTGGTTCCACCATCGTGGCGGTGGACATTCTGGCATTTGCACTGTTTACCGTGATCGGAATAATGAAATAAAACAAAGCTTCAGCGAGTTTGTCGCTGAGGCTTTCTCCATTGTGGGATTTCTGTTATAATATTTCAAAAGAACATTTGGGAGGAACGGTTATGCTGCTGAAAACGCCTTTACAAGTCAAACATCTCACACTCCACAACCGTCTGGTGCTGCCGCCTATGGCCAGCAAAACCAGCACAGCTGACGGGCAGGTAACGGATGCGATGCTGGACTATTACAGGAGTATTTGCGCAGGTGGCTACATCGGTCTGGTCATTACGGAACATGCCTATATCCACATGGGCGGCAAGGCCGGTCCGGGGCAGATGTCTGTGGCTGAGGATGAAATGATCGGAGGACTGACTTGTTTGGCGGACACTGTTCACAGCTGCGGCAGCAAGGTGATTTGCCAGATCAACCATGCAGGCAGTGGAACCAATCCCAACTTTACCGGTGGCCTGCAGCCCATAGGCCCCAGTGCGGTGGGGCATCCCAAGAAGACCGCCAACGTTCCCCGTGAAATGACATTGGAAGAAATCAAAGCCATGCCTGCACTGTTTGCCGCGGCGGCCCGCAGAGCCAAAGCTGCGGGTTTTGACGGTGTGGAGATCCACGCTTGCCATGGATATTTGCTGAATCAGTTTTATTCGCCCTTGACCAACCACCGTACCGATGATTACGGCGGCAGCTTAGATAACCGCCTGCGGCTGATCTGTGAGGTCATCCGTGCTGTACGCAGCGAAGTAGGGGCCGATTATCCCATTGCGCTGCGCCTTGGGGGTTGTGACTACACATACGGCGGCAGCACCATCGACGATGCGGTTTACGCCTGCAAGGTATTTGCGGAAGAGGGTGTTGATCTTCTCGACCTCTCCGGAGGTATGTGCAGCTTCTCTGTACCGGGCAGAGCCTATGCGGGATTTTTCAGCGATATGAGCGAGGCGGTAAAAGCGGCAGTGCAGGTACCTGTGATGCTCACCGGCGGCGTATGGTCTGCAGCCAATGCAGAAAAGTTGCTGCAGAAGGGCGCAGCTGATTTGATCGGAGTAGGTCGTGCGCAGCTGCGTGACCATCGCTGGGCAGAAAAGGCACTGTGCGAGTGCCGGTGAAATTCGCCTTTCAGACGAGCTGATGTGCCGTTGTATTTTAAGTTCCGTTCCGTTATTCTAGGTACTATATTTTTGCGGAAGGCAATGAAACGCATGGACGACTTGACGGATAGGGTATACTATATATAAAACCATTAAAGGAGTAACTGGCAATGCAATATGTGATTTCCTTTCTGGAAGGAATCATTACCTTTATCTCGCCCTGTCTGCTGCCTATGCTGCCGATTTACATTTCCTATTTTGCCGGTGGCGGAGAACGCAGCACGCGGAAAACGGTGACTACGGCACTGGGATTTGTCCTTGGCTTTACCGTACTGTTTGTGCTCATGGGGGCACTGGCAGGTACCTTGGGGAGTTTTCTCAAGATCCATCAGACTGCGGTGAATATCGTTTCCGGTCTGGTCGTTATTTTGTTTGGGCTGAACTACATGGGGGTGCTTCATCTGAGCCTTTTCAAAGGCATGCAGGGCAGTGTGAATACCCGGAATATGGGATTTTTTTCTGCGATGCTGTTTGGCATCATTTTCTCTGTGGGGTGGACGCCTTGTGTGGGTGCGTTCCTCGGCTCAGCTTTGATGCTGGCATCTCAGCAGGGAAGCACTTTGGTGGGGATGGTGATGCTGCTGTGTTATTCTCTTGGCCTGGGCGTACCATTTCTGATGAGTGCGGTGCTCATCGATAAGATGAAGATCGCGTTTGATTTTATTAAGGGCAATTATGAGACGATCAACCGCATTTGCGGTGCCTTTCTAATCGTCATCGGCTTTGCTATGATGATAGGCCTGATGGGCCGGCTGCTGGCGTTGCTGAGCTGAAAGGAGAAAGCATGAACGGAAAGAGAAGTTTCTTGATTTTGCTGCTGGTGTTTGTACTTGTTCTGGCAGCAGCCGCAGTGCTGTACAATCAATACAGCGATACGATTACTCCGGACAATATGGCGGAAACGCAGGATGGGGAAACGGAAAAGACCCTTGCACCGGATTTTACCGTCATTGACGGGGATGGAAGCAATGTGTCTCTATCGGATTTCCGCGGTAAGCCTGTGGTGTTGAATTTCTGGGCCAGCTGGTGTGGCCCCTGTCAAATGGAAATGCCGGACTTTGAGGAGGCATATCAGCAGTTAGGAGATGAAGTGGAATTTATCATGGTCAACGCCACAGATGGCGGCAGAGAGACGGTGGACACCGCGAAGTCATTCTACGAGAAGTCCGGATATAGCTTCCCTGTGTATTACGATACGACCTATGCAGCCAACTATGCCTATGGTGTGACTGGCCTGCCCACCACCTTTTTTATTGATGCGGAAGGCTATGTGGCCGCATACGCCAGCGGCATGATCTCGGCAGAGCTGTTGCAAAAAGGCATTGATATGATCACTCAGTAAACAATTTGTGAACGACGGAACATCCTACAGATTCTTCCGTCTATTTCTCCAAGAGCGGGAAAAAATAGCTCTTGCAAGGGGTGTCCCGTTCGGGTATAATGCCAAATACTGCACCATCTATTACAGAAAGAAAGCTCCCGTGTGTGGAAGGTTGGTGCAGTGACATGAAAAGGAGAATTTTACTATGAAAAAGATGATTATGTTTGTTCTGGCAGCAGTCATGCTGCTGAGTCTGACAGCCTGCGGTGGCGGGGAAGAGATGGGCACCAGCTTCGGTGCAGAATCTGCAGCCATGCTGCTGGAGCAGGTCTGGGGCAGCTACGCAGACGATGAAAAGTTTGCCATTATGGGCGGCGACTATGACAATAATGTGGCCGATGCACCTGCGGCATTCGATTACAGCAACGCTGAGTATATGGACAGCATGCTGGCTGTTCCTGCAGATGCAGCTGCCATGGTGGACGATGCAGCATCCATGATCCACATGATGAACGCCAACACCTTTACCGCAGGTGCGTTCCATCTGGCAGATACAGCCAATGAAGATGCGTTTGTGTCCGCTGTGAAGGACAGTGTGATGAACCGTCAGTGGCTGTGCGGGTTCCCTGAAAAGCTGGTCATCGTATCTGACGGTGCAGGCTATGTGGTTTCCGCTTTCGGCAACGGTGAGGCTGTAGACAATTTTGCTGCCAAGCTCATCGACATGGGCGGTACTGTGATTGTTGATGAAAATATCGAATAATGTGAGGAAAGGAAGGGCAGTTGCCCTTCCTTTTTTGTATATTGCCGATTCTTTCTTTTGATGGTATACTTTCTTTACCAAAAGAAAGAAGGAACAATAGTATGTTGGGGACCATTGTCAATACCTGCTGTATTGCTGCGGGAAGCATTATCGGAAGCGTATTCAAAAAGGGGATTCAGGAAAAGCATCAGGAGGCACTGTTTACCGCCATGGGGCTGGCAGCCTTCGGCCTTGGCATCAATGCTGTGGTGCAGAATATGCCGGACAGCAACTACCCGGTGCTGTTTATCGTCAGCTTGGCGCTGGGCAGCCTGATTGGCAGCATCATTGACTTGGACAAGCGCTTTCAGGGGCTGGCAGATAAGCTGTCTGTTGGGCAGCTGAGCAAGGGCCTGTCTACGGGCATTTTGCTGTTCTGTATTGGTACATTGTCGATTTTGGGTCCCATCCAGAGCGCATTGTATGGGGATAATACCTATCTGTTCACCAATGCCACGCTAGACCTTGTGACCAGCATGGTGCTGGCTTCTACTTACGGCATTGGCATGATGTTGACGGCTGTGGTTCTGTTCTGCTGGCAGGGCAGTATTTACCTGCTGGCAAGTCTGCTGGGGAACTTCATGACCGCTGATATGATGACAGAACTTTCTGTCGTGGGCGGTTTCCTGATCGCAAGCAGCGGTATGTCAATCCTTGGAATTAAGGATTGCAAGACTATGAACATGCTGCCTAGCTTGGTGATTCCCGTTCTGTTCTGTGCCATTGTTGGAATGATTTAAATAACTACGTTTTGAAGTCGATAAAAATCCCTCTCTGAGCCAGAGAGGGATTTTTATTAGATGCTGATCAAACCAAAATATTTTGCGATCTCGCCCAGCAGGATGATGACCAGCAGAACGGGAGCAATATAGCGCATGATGACTTCGAACAGTCTCTGGCGCTTGAACTGGTAGCCAACCTTTGTAACTTCGTCAGCAATGACCTGTGTACCGACTACGCGGCCAATCAGAATGCAGCTCAGCAGTGCCACAATGGGCATCAAGACGGAGTTGGTAAAGAAGTCGAAGAAGTCAAGGAATTCCATGCCCAACAGCTTGATGAAGGACAGAGGGCCGTAACCCAGACAGGACAGAGTGCCCATCAGCAGCATGAACACGGTGACACCGATAATGGTTGCAGTGCGGCCGGTGTGGAAGCGGTCCTGAATGATGGAGACAAAGGTTTCCATCAGGGAGATGGAGGAGGTCAGGGCTGCAAAGAACACCAGAATGAAGAAGGCTGCACCGATCAGACTGCCCCCACTCATTTCTGCAAAAACCTTGGGCAGTACGCCGAACATCAGACCGGGGCCGGCAGAAATACCCTCTGCACTGCCGCCGTTGAAAGCGACGACGCTGGGGATGATCATCAGACCGGCCAGCATAGCGATACCGGTGTCGAATATCTGGATCTGAGTAACGGATGCTTCCAGATTATCTTCATCCTTCATGTACGAGCCGTAGGTGATCATAATCCCCATGGCCAAGGACATGGAGTAGAACATCTGGCCCATAGCGCCCAGAATCGTGGAAATGCTCAGCTTGGAGAAGTCAGGCAGCAGATAGAACTTCAGCCCTTCCATGGCACCGGGCAAGGTCAGGGAGTAAATTGAGATGACTACAGACAGAATGACCAGCAGAGGCATCATGAACTTGCTGATATTTTCAATGCCCTTATTGACACCTGCCAGAACGATAACTGCGTTGATCAGAATATATACCACAAACCAGGGCATGGGGTTGTTGCCAAAGCCGCTGGCAGTTACAGAAATGAAGCTGGAGAAGTAGCTGTCACCAGCCAGCGCCAGACCGTTGCCAGCAATAAACTCAACCATATACTTCATGACCCAGCCGCCGATGACACAATAGTAGGGGACGATCAAAATTGGAATCAGCGAAGCCAGAGGACCCAGAAAACGGAATCTGCTGTCCAGAGCACCGTATGCTTCCACGCAGCTGAGTCTGGTTTTACGGCCGATGGCGATCTCGGTGATCATCAGGGTGAAGCCGAAGGTCAGAACCAAAATCAGATAAACGAGCAGGAAAATACCGCCGCCGTATTTTGCGGCCAGATAGGGGAATCGCCAGATGTTGCCCAGACCTACGGCAGAGCCTGCTGCAGCCAGAACAAAACCGATGCGATTGGAAAAACTGGAGCGCTTTTCAGTCACAATAACACCTCATCTAATAATCTTATAAAAACTTTGTTATTATGCCACAACCAATGGCAAAGTGCAAGATTTTCCGTAAAAATTTTGGAAATTTTGCAAGAATATGAAAAACTTTGTCAATTGCATAACGGACGGATGTTTTGCAAAGCGGGGAATGTATGCTATAATCAATTATTATGACTTGTGAGGTGCGGTTGTGTACGCAAGAGTTTATCTGGAAATCACAAACATCTGTAACAGAAACTGCAGCTTCTGTCCTGGGACAGTGCGAACTTTACGCCGTATGACCATGGAAGAGTTTCGGACTGCTGCAGATAAGCTTCGCCCGCTAACGGACTATATTTACTTTCATGTCATGGGAGAACCCCTGACTCATCCGCTGCTGCCTGATTTTATCCGCTATGCCCGCAGCATTGGATTCAAGCCTGCTGTGACCACCAACGGCACTTTGCTCAGTGGCCGTGGACAGGAGCTGATTGACGCAGGTGTATACAAGGTGAATATCTCTGTCCACAGCTTTGAAGGCGGCAAAGAGGAGGACTACATCCGCTATCTCACAGACTGCAGGAACTTTGCGGAGGTAGCCAGCAGGGCAGGGGTACTGACTGTGCTTCGCCTGTGGAATCGCGGATTTGATGAAGGCCGCAACATTGATACGTTGGCGTTCTTCCGGGAGCATCTGGAGGGAGAGTGGAAGGAAGGAACCCGCGGCTACCGTATCCGAGACAAGCTGCATTTGGAGTTTGGCGACCGCTTCACATGGCCGGATACTGCCTGTGATGACATGGGTGACAGTGTATTCTGCTACGGACTGAAAGACCATTTCGGTGTCCTGTGCGACGGCAGTGTGATCCCTTGCTGTCTGGATCGGGAGGGGGTCATCACTTTAGGCAATGTATTCACGGATGATATGGATGCTGTGCTGAACAGTGATCGTGCCATTGCTATGCGGGAAGGCTTTCAAAAGAGAAAGGCAACAGAAGAACTGTGCCGAAAGTGTGGTTATGCACGGAGATTTGGATAACTTGGATGAACCTCTATATAAAGTTAAAAGCACTCTGTCATTGGCAGAGTGCTTTGCTATATACAGGAACTTATTCTTCGCGATAGATATATCCCCGATTGCCTTTCTTTGCAAAAAATCCGCGGTTTACGCAGTTGGGATATTTCCCGTCGTTGGGATGCTGTGATA
Organism: Oscillospiraceae bacterium; assembly: GCA_017938835.1. Taxonomy (GTDB): domain Bacteria; phylum Bacillota; class Clostridia; order Oscillospirales; family Oscillospiraceae; genus HGM13010. Next base: position 11,100 of record JAGBAT010000046.1, read on the forward strand.
CCATGAACTGAATACGGAAACGGTATTCGTCGCTTTCCAGTATGGTGAAAGGGTGCTCTTCCGTGGCCAGTATCTCCATACCTGCCTTACGGAACAGCGGATAGGTGCCCGTGAAACCTTCGGCGTACAGTACTTTTGTAACTTTCTCACGCTCTGCCTGCATTTTTGCGTTGCGCTCCTCCCCGTAATCACGGGCGGGGTACACAGCGGCTGCGGCATTTATTCTATTGAGAATGAGATCATACACAGCAATGCTCTTTTCCGATGCCAGCCGATTGGCCAGACGGAAGGCTGTAAACGGGTTGGGATGCTTGGCGTAGAAGCGGCATTTCTTTGCCAGCTTCCGGTCACCGGCTTCCTCCGCCAGTGCGGCAAAGGTCAGCGCACCGTCTTTGCTTTCCGGATACAGAGGGAGGATAGACTCGCTGACGGGAGACCACACACGAAACGGAGTGAATTCCATGAGAGGGGCCAGCGCCATTTCCTCGGGAGTGCAGCAGGGCTCCGGGGCGTATTTCAGCTTGTCATAAATGGTACCTACCATGTAAACCAGACGGCGCCACTGCTCCTGATCATTTGTCCAGAAATGACCGATTTCATGGTAACGGTACAGCTGCAGATGTTGCTGTACGCCTGTAAACCATGCAGTGTACACGTTATCCCCCTGGCGGACACTGATGCCCATTGTGTGATCGGCGAACTCTACCTGCGTGCGGTCATTGAAGTTTTCTAACGGGGTGCCCACTATGCGGCAGTTTTCCAGTACCAGCCAGCATTCCATGGAGTCATTCATAATATAAGGCACCAGACCGGACTGGCTGCCGTCGGGTTCGGTACGCAGGAAAAGTTCAAAGGGAACGTTTTCATAAATATTGGCTGCAGCTTCTTTGAACTGCGCATAAGTCAAGTGTTTCATGGAACACAGTGTAGCACAGTACTGCAGCTTGTGCAAGCGGAGAAAACTTGCTATAATGAAACAAATATTTTTGTGAGGAGCTATTATGACCGAAGTGATTCGACAGCTTCATGCCCGTAAGAGCATGCGCGTGTTTACGGAGCGGGAAATTACCGCCGAAGAAAAGAAAGCCATTCTGGAAGCGGCCGTGCAGGCCCCTTCTGCGGGCAATCAGCAACTGTACACCGTTCTGGACATTACGGACCAGCGCATTAAAAATGCACTGGTGGATACCTGTGATCATCAGCCCATGATTGCAGAGGCGAAGATGGTGCTGGTATTCTGTGCTGACTGTAAAAAGTGGTATGATGCCTATCTTGCCACTGGCTGCCAGCCCCGTAAGCCCGGCGTGGGGGATTTGATGCTGGCAGTGTGTGACACCATGCTGGCGGCGCAGAACGCAGTAACTGCTGCAGAAAGTCTGGGGATCGGGTCCTGTTACGTCGGTGATGTCATGGAGAACTGCGAGAACCAGCGGGAACTGCTGCACCTGCCGGAGTATGTGTTCCCTGTGGGCATGCTGATCTTTGGCTTTCCCACTGAACAGCAGATGAAGCGGCCTAAGCCTGAGCGTGTGGCGTTGGAATATGTGGTGCACGAAAACGGCTACCAGCCTTTGAGCGATGCACAGCTGGAAGAAATGTGGACCCCCAGAGGTGGTACAAAGAGCTATACGGAATGGATGCAGGCCTTTTGCAACCGCAAGTATAACAGCGATTTCTCCAGAGAAATGACCCGCAGTGTAGCCAAGTATTTGGAACAGTTTGAAAGGTAACGCAGAACCCCACTGGATTTGTCAAGGATAATTGTCCCCTACGATCTCAACTGTGGTTCAGCAATTGAAAGGTGTTGTATCAAACGGTATGTTGAATCAGTACATTCAGTTTTAAATCACACATAATCAAAAAACGCCTCGCAGAGTTCCGTCTGCAAGGACGAAACAAAGTCAAATTCATTTTTCGTCGCGACATGTGCGTGACGAAAAATACGTTTCAGCCCTCAAACGTGGGAATTGTCTGTCTATAGCAGACAATTTGTGCGCTGCAGAGGGCTGCTGTGCCATCGCCGAA
>JAGBAT010000047.1 GCA_017938835.1 Oscillospiraceae bacterium
GACCCTCGCGGTCACCCGTGTGCACCGCACCCAAAACCACGGCGAGCCTTCCAATCAATGAAACAAATCCGCAGGATTTGAAAAAGAAAAGAAGGCTCGATGTGGAGAGGACGAGCAACGAAATGAGCGTTCAAACTCTCCGGTTTCGCTATCGCTCAGCCACAGCACCCGACTATCGTTGCGTCAAGCCCTTTATCGAAGGGGAGGCAAATAGAGATGCAGCGGTGGACAAAGGCAAAGCCTCTCCTTCGCAAGGAGAGGTGGCTTCACCGCAGGTGAAGTCGGAGAGGTCGATACGTCGCACCGGCTGCAAACAAAACAAGGGACAGTGCATTGGCACTGTCCCTTGTGATTTTCCGGATTTTAGGCTTCCCAGACCTTCTCGCCGCCAATGTAGGTGGCGCAGAGGGGAATGTCCTTGATGTGAGAAGGATCAACGGTGAATGGGTCAGCTCCCAGCACTACGAAGTCGGCCAGCATCCCTTCCTTGATCTGACCCTTGACCGCTTCTTCGAAGCTGCCGTAGGCGCTGCCCTTGGTGTAGCTGTCCAGTGCCTCCTGTACGGTGAAGGCTTGGTCCGGCAGGTAGGGGCCGACTCCGGCCAGAGTGCAGCGGGTCACGCCGCACTGGATGCCTGCCAGTGCGTTGGGCAGTTCCACGGGGCAGTCGGTACCGTTGCTGACGCTGGCACCGCCCTTCAGCAGGGTCTTCCAGCAGTAGCTGGTGTCTGCCAGCTCCTTGCCCACGCGCTGCTCCACGATGTGGATGTCGTAGTCCAGGAAGATGCTCTGGGCATAAATGTGCAGCTTCATGTCTGCCATCTTCTGCAGCTGGTCGGGGCGGGTGATCTGGCAGTGGACGATGCCGTGGCGGTGGTCGTCACGGGGATGTTCTGCCAGTGCCTTGTCCATGGCGCTGAGCACCAAGTCCAGACAGGCGTCGCCGATGGTGTGGACGGCCACCTGCATACCGTGGGCATTGGCGTAGCCGATCATGTCGTCAAATTCCTTGGCGGTGAATACGGACAGGCCCACAGTGGAGGGGTCATCTGCGTAGGGACGGCTGAGATATGCGGTGCGGGCACCCAGTGCGCCGTCACCCAGCATTTTCAGCGGCCCGATCTTGAAGCGGTCGGTACCTGTTCCGGTGATGTTGCCTGCCTCTACGAATTCTGCCAGAGTCTCCACAGAGGTGAAGTTGCTCTGCTCGTAGACACGGACGGTGAGCTTGCCTTCGGCTTCCAGCTCCCGGTAGGCATCGTTTACGGTCTGCCAGGGCACGGTACGGAATACGCAGTAGTCGTCGCTGTGACAGCTGGTGACGCCGTAGCTGTTCAGGGCCTTGCAGGCGGCCAGAATCATGTCCTTGATCTCGTCCTTGGTGGGGGCGGGGACAATGGCGTAGACCATGTCCATGGCGTTGTCGAAGAACACGCCGTTGGGCTCGCCGTTTTCCAGTACGATCTGTCCGCCGTCAGGGGAGGGGGTGTCACCGGTGACGCCCAGCAGCTCGATGACCTTGCTGTTGACCACCAGTGCGTGACCGCAGGCGCGGACTGCCAGCACGGGGAATTCTGTAGAGACCTTGTCCAGATCCCAGCGGGTGGGCATACGGGACACATCGGTGAAGTAGTCATGGTTCCAGCCGCGGCCAATGATCCAGCCGCCGCGGCTGCGGACGGGATTGGCTGCCGCATAGTCATGGAAGCACTGGAGCATGTCCGCCAGAGAGGTGGTGTGGGCATGCAGGGGGGCAGCACTGATGGCCTGACCGAAGTTGAGCAGATGCATGTGGCTGTCGTTGAAAGCGGGGCAGACAAACTTGCCCTGCAGGTCGATGACAGCGTCTCCGTTGGCAGCCAGTGCCAGTGCGTCGGTGTTGGAGCCTGCGAAGGTGAACTTACCGTCTTCCACGGCAAAGGCCTGTGCCAGAGGCAGGGTGCCGGTATATACGGCACCGTTATGGTAAATGGTTTTCATAGCCAGTATCTCCTTTTATTGAGCTGCATTTATTATGACATAGTTGATGGGGAATGAAAAGAAAAATAATTGCCAGGTAAGACAAAATGGCCCCTCACATCATTCATGAAAAAGAGAGATGCCTCTTGCAAAGCATCTCTCTTGGCCGTTGGGATCATTCTTCGTAGAACAGCTTGGTGCCCTTTTCCACTTCGCCGATGCCCATGTAGCGTGCCTTGTAGTCCTTCAGGAGCTTGAAGTACTGACCGGACAGCAGCAGGATAACGAATACGTTGACGAAGGTGGGGATGGCGGAGGTGATGTCGACCACGGTCCAGATGAAGCCGGTGTTGCCGGTCTTGACCAGATAGATGGTCCACAGAACGCCGGGCAGTGCGCGGGTGGCGTAGAACAGCTTCATGATGATCTTGCTGAGCAGACCGTCCTTCAGGTTCAGGTGTTCCAGAATCGCCAGATAGTAGGTGAACCAGCCGCCGGAGGTAGTGACAGTGAAGATGACCATGATGATCGCCAGCAGGATGCTGCCGATGGTGCCGAAGCCCTCTGCGAATGCGCTCAGAGCCAGTGCGCCGCCGGTGGAGCCGCTGGTCCAGGTGCCGCTGAGAATAACGGACAGAGCAGTGATGGAGCAGACAACGAAGGTGTCAAAGAAAACTTCAAAGGAGCCCCACAGACCCTGTTCTACGGGGTGACGGGTCTTTGCGGAAGCGTGGATCATGGGAGAAGTGCCCCAGCCGGCTTCGTTGGAGTAAACGGAGCGGGCCATACCGGTCTGGATCATGCCGGAAACAGCTGCGCCTGCGAAGCCGCCCACGGCTGCGTGGCCGGTGAATGCACCGGTGAGGATGGTAGCGATGGCGCCGGGGACTGCCTTGATGTTGACGATGATCATTGCGATGCCCATGATGATGTACACGATGCTCATGATGGGAACCAGCTTGGAGAAGGTGTTTGCAACACCTCTGGTGCCGCCTGCAGTGATGAAGTAGGTCAGGGCTGCCAGCAGGATGCCCACGATGATCTCAGATTCGATGGTGAAGCCGCCCAGAGTCAGGTCGCTCATGTTAAATGCGCCTGCAACCACTTCGGAAGCGGTCAGGTTGGAAGAGGTGACAAAGAAGGTGGAGAAGATGCCGATGCCGAAGATGACTGCGGGGATCTTCCACAGCTTACCCCAGTTGCGTTCCTCGCCCAGACCTTTCTGCATGTAGTAGGTGGGGCCGCCGTAGGTGTCGCCGTTTTCCTTGGTGCTGCGGTAGTAGCAGCCCAGAGTGACTTCTACCTGCTTCAGGATCATGCCCAGGCAGGCGGTCAGCCACATCCACAGCACTGCGCCGGGGCCGCCGGCTGCCACTGCGGTAGCCACGCCTGCGATGTTGCCGAAGCCGACGGTGCCGCCGACTGCGGTACAGATGGCTTCAAAGGGACTGAGCATACCGTCGCCTTCGCCGGATTCCTTGGAGGTCAGACGGCCGCCGGTGTGCTTTATGATCCAGCCAAAGTGGCGGAACTGGAAAGCACCGGAGCGGATGGTGAAGTACAGGCCTGCGACGATCATCAGTGCGATCAGGGGAAGGCCCCAAAGCATGCCGTTCAGCCAATTCAAAAAGTCGATCATAAGAGTTTTCCTCCCCAAAATAGTCTTGTCGGCAATGCTGATCCATACAAAAAAGCGGTGGCGTCCTCGTGGATACCACCGCTTCACAAACACACATTTGCTCATGAAACAATAGCGCCTCCACCTTGCGGTGAGAGTGCACAGCCTCTTTGACTGTACCCCAACCGAACTTCCTGCGGTGTGAAATTCGATTTCGGCAAAACAACCTTTCCTGCGCCCTTCCACGGCCTGCCGCAGCCTCCGGGAGCGTACTGATTCGTTTTGCGCCTCTATTGCCGACTGAATGTGGATATTCTACTACCAATTACTTCCATCGTCAATGAATGTTTTCCACAAAAAGACAGATTTCGAACTGTGCGACTTGTTTAAAACGGTAAAGTGATGAAGCAACATCGAAGCATACAGTCCGAATCGGCGACAGCGGTATAGCGCTGCTGACGGTAGGCGGCAAGGGGGCTTCGTATCTGTTAGGCGGCTATGCGGCATCGCAGACAGTCAAGGATGTACTGGACAGCGGCGGCACGGGAGATCAGGCAGTGCTGTGCGGTCTGGCAGCGGGAGCGGCGGAAGCGGTGTTCGAGAAAATGGGCTTTGAAGAACTGTTCAAGCCCAAGAGCATTGGCGGAATGAAAAATCTGCTGAAAAATACACTGCGGCAGAGCGGCGTAGAAGCCACGGAGGAAATGTTGACGGAGGTCAGCAATATTCTGTCCGATGTTGCCATCCGCGGCCATGACAGCAATTTCCACCAGTCAGTGAAAAATTACATGGCGCAGGGTATGACCATACAGGAGGCTAACCGGCAGACATTTTATGATAGTATTAGACAAGTTGGTTTGTCAGGCGTGAGCGGATTCTTATCAGGAAACGTTAAGAGTGGATCTCAAAATACTGTTGAATTAGCTGGAAATGCGAAGACAGTTCAGAATATTTATGGGACTGAAGCTCAGGCGCTTGTTGATGAAGCGCTGGATTTAAATCCGCATAATGCTTTGGCTATTTGGATGGATTCCCGTTTGGCAAATGGTAAGGGTGTCAGTGGTTTACAACTTAGTACTTTGGTGGAACAAAATGAGGCTAAAATTAAAAGTCTTGGGAGTGCGGCCTATCAGGGAACTGAAGTCGGAGATTTGTTCTGGATGGGAACTCCTGAAGGGGACAACTATGCTCCGGCTTATGATGAATATTACGGAGAAGCGGAAAGAATAAAGAAGGAAGACCCTTTTTTCAGAGTAATTCCTCGACTATATTAAAACAAGAAACGAAGGAATACAAGATTCCTTCGTTTCTATTCTATGTTCAAAATTTGATTGATACGCTCAAACAATTCGGTTGTGTGAGATTTTGTGAGTTTAGTGATGGATGAGACAATTCTGTTTTCAATACCCGAAATCACTACCGTGTTTCGGGGCTCAGCAAATTGTTGGTTCTCAAGTAAGTAAACAATATTACAGGCGAAGTCTTGAATAGCTTTATCCGGGGAATGTTCCTGTATGCGTTGCGAGTAGCGCGTTAATCGCTTTTGTTGAATAGTATTGGAAACTGTTTGTGCGAGCAGTATATCAGAGGAAGAAAAAATATCTGCTCTGTTCTCATGAAGGTGTTCAACGGTGGGAAGCATAAGCCCTTGTATGAATAAGGCACATTCAGCCAAAACCAAGGGGGAGCTTTCAGTAAAATGTAAAACAGTATTTTCTGCGTGTAGTGACGAAAGTATTTCTTTTGAAAAAGCGGCATAACAATGTTCGTAAGTTTTTTTCAAAAGTATGTTTGCCTGCTCTTTCTGAGGGATTGCGGCATCATTTGTATGGCATTTTCTATATTTTGAGTCTAATTTATCATAATTCAACTGTGATAAAAGGGCAATGTATTCCGGTCGGTTTTTTGTACGAATTTCGGATTTTTCTATTTTTGCGAAATTCAGGACTTGAATTCCTGCATAGCTTACCAGCAACCAGAGAGAAAGCAAAATTAATGTGTAGAGAAATGCGGAGATACCACTCGCGATAAGACAGTAAAACGATGATATTATGAGCGCAAGCAATACAATCCATCTGCCATTAGCGAAGCAGTAGAATTTCCATTTGGATTTAGTTGAAATGACACTCCATTCATACATGTCAGGGTCAATGAATGTGAAGTTACATGTATCGCAGGTAATGATAGGACAGCCAATCGTATCTCTTCTTATTGCGGGTTTCCATTTGACAGTAGTATTGCAGCGGGGGCAGTGAAGTGAGAACCATGTCATGAGCTGTATCTCCTCTCTGAACCTGTGTTATGTGAAGTATAACATTAGAAACAATAATTTATCAATAGTCATTGTATTGTTGAAAAATACACTGCGGCAGACAGCGGTGGAAAACCGCCTGATGGAACTGGGGGAGACGAAGAACGCGGAGCAGGTGGCGGAGATCATCACCAAAAATGTGAATGGTGAAAAGCTGACGAAGCAGGAGCGATGGACACTGGCGAACAGCAAACCCAGCCTGCAGGTGACGGTGGAGGCAAAAAACGGACGTCTAAGTTTGAACGAGGCTAACACCCGAAAGAGCACTGGGGAACAAGCTGCATGGAGCAAACACACGAACAATGACAGCAGCCGGAACCAAACCACAGCCCAGAAGCAGAATGAACAGGCAAAGCAGACTGTAAGCAAGCAGAGTAGGGAGATACAGCAAATCCTCCAGAATCCTGAGTTAAATGAAGCGCTGAATGAGTATGCAGCGAGACAAACCACTGAGAGCGTTACGGCAACCCGGCAGAGCTTTGCAAATCAGATTACCAACACTGAACGAAGCAGTAC
>JAGBAT010000048.1 GCA_017938835.1 Oscillospiraceae bacterium
GGTACCAGTGCATCTATGTCGACTACAACTGCATCGTGTCTTGCATCCTTTTTCCATTTCTCCATAAAAACACCCCCTGTTTCTTCTATTATACCAGAAACAGCGGGCGTGTGCACTTTTTTGACAGTCTGAGAAACACCTCGGCATAAGCCGAGGTGTTTTTTGACAAGCTGAAAAACAGGAGGATTCCCACATGGGAATCCTCCTGTTCAATTATGATTGGTGATCGTGGCTTTTTCGTATCTGAAGGAATGCTTTGAGAATCGTTTTCTTCGCATTCACAGCCTGTGCCTGTGTTGCAGCAGGTATGCCTTCCAATGCATAAGAAATACCAAGCTCACGATATTTCGGTACCCCTAGTACATGATATGGCAGCACATCCAGCGCTTTTACATTGGATAAACCGCCGATAAACTGCCCCAGACGGGTCAGTGCCGATTCGTCGTCGGTGATTCCGGGAACTACAACATGACGAATCCAGACGGGGATGTGTTTTTCTTCCAGATAGCGGGCGAATGCCAGAATGCCTGCATTATCATGCCCGGTCAGCTCTTTGTGCGCCTTTGCATCAATGTGTTTGATATCCAGCATAACCAAATCGGTTACCTCCATCAGCTCGTCCAGTTTCTGATTGTATTCAGACTGTCCGGGATGATAGGTAATACCGGAAGTATCCAGACATGTATGGATATTCTTTTTCTTCGCCAGCCGGAACAGCTCCAGCAGAAAATCGATCTGCATCAGAGCTTCGCCGCCGCTGACAGTGATGCCGCCGTTTCTGTAGAAACTGCGATTTCGTTCAAACTCTTTGATCAGAGATTCTGCCGAACGTACGCTGCCGGTATTCATTTCCCATGTATCGGGGTTGTGGCAATATTTGCAGCGCATGGGACAGCCCTGCAGAAAAATCACAAATCGTACACCGGGGCCATCTACTGTACCGAAACTTTCGGTGGAGTGAACAAAACCGTCCATAGCGCTTTAGATATGGTCGTGGAAGGTACGGGAAATCACTTCGTCCTGCTGTTCCTTGGTGAGCTTCACGAAGTTAACAGCATAGCCACTGACACGGATGGTCAGCTGAGGATACTTTTCAGGATGAGCCTGTGCATCCAGCAGGGTTTCCTTGGTGAATACGTTTACATTCAGGTGGTGACCGCCTTTTTCAACATAACCGTCCAGCAGGGAAACCAGATTGTCGATTTGAGACTGAGTTGCAGCCATGGTGTATACTCCTTTCTTATTCGTTAATGTCGAGAGAATCAAACAGGGTGGGGGAGCAGCATGCGCCGCCGCAATCCAGATCAATGTCCAGATCGCCGACAAAGATACGGTCTTCCTTGCCCAGTGCCCCGGGAATGATGGAGAAGGTGTTGGAAATACCGTCCTGTGCATCCATGAAGGGCAGCTTGGAAACAGAGCTCAGAGATGCAACTGCACCATGGGTATCACGGCGGTGCATGGGATTTGCGCCGGGAGCGAATGCTTCGCCTGCCTTACGGCCGTCGGGGGTAGCGCCGGTGTTCTTACCATAAACAACGTTAGAAGTAATGGTCAGAATAGAGGTGGTGGGAATGGAATCACGATAGGTGGGATTTCTGCGGACGTGTTCCATGAAGCGGTGAACGATGTCGGTTGCAATGCTGTCAACACGGTCATCGTCGTTGCCGTACTTGGGGAAATCTCCTTCGACTTCGTAGTTAACAGCCAGACCGGTCTCGTCACGAAGCACCTTGACCTTTGCATACTTAATAGCGGATAGAGAGTCAGCAACAACACTCAGGCCTGCAATACCGGTAGCAAACCAGCGGGTAACATTCTTGTCATGCAGAGCCATCTGGGCCTTTTCGTAGCAGTACTTGTCGTGCATGTAGTGAATGACATTCAGAGTATTGACATAAACACCTGCCAGCCATGCCATCATGTTGTCATACTTGTCCATCACTTCATCAAAGTCCAGATATTCAGAAGTGATGGGGGCATACTTGGGGCCAACCTGTTTGCCGGATTCTTCGTCTCTGCCGCCGTTGATTGCATACAGCAGGCACTTTGCCAGATTGGCTCGGGCACCGAAGAACTGCATTTCCTTACCGACGCGCATGGAGGAAACGCAGCAAGCGATCGCATAGTCGTCGCCATGGGTTACACGCATGAGGTCGTCGTTTTCGTACTGGACGGAAGAGGTATCAATGGAGATTTTAGCGCAGAAACGCTTGAAGTTCTCAGGCAGTCTGGTAGACCACAGTACGGTCAGGTTGGGTTCGGGTGCGGGACCCAGATTTTCCAGAGTGTGCAGGTAGCGATAGGTCATCTTGGTGACCATGTGACGGCCATCGATGCCTACGCCAGCCATGGACTCGGTCACCCACTGGGGGTCGCCGGAGAACAGTGCATTGTATTCGGGAGTACGTGCGTACTTGACCAGACGCAGCTTCATAATAAAGTGGTCAACAAATTCCTGAAGTTCCTTTTCGGTGTAGACACCATTCTTCAGGTCACGCTCTGCGTAAATGTCCAGGAAGGTAGAAGTACGTCCCAGGCTCATTGCAGCGCCGTTTTGCTCCTTGATGGCAGCCAGATAGCCGAAGTACAGCCACTGGATTGCTTCCTTAGTGTCCTTAGCAGGCTTGGAAATATCACAGCCATAGCTTGCCGCCATGATCTTCATGTCCTTCAGGGCACGGATCTGTTCGGCCAGCTCTTCGCGCAGACGGATGGTATCTGCATACATGACGCCACCGGTGGAGTTCTTCTGTGCCTCCTTGTCTTCAATCAGACGGTCGATGCCGTACAGTGCGACACGGCGGTAGTCACCGATGATGCGGCCGCGGCCATAGGCATCGGGAAGACCGGTGATGATGTGAGCGGAACGGCATGCACGCATTTCGGGGGTATAAACATCGAAAACGCCTGCATTATGGGTCTTGCGGTGGACGGTGAAGAATTCCTTCAGTTCGGGGTCTACAGTGTATCCGTTATCTTCACATGCCTTTTCAGCAGTACGGATCCCGCCATAGGCGTGGAATGCACGCTTGAAGGGCTTGTCGGTCTGGAAACCGACGATCAGTTCCTTATCCTTATCCAGATAACCGGGGCCATGAGAAGTGATGGTGGAAACAATAGAAGTATCCATATCCAGAACACCGCCGGCTGCGATTTCCTGACGGGTCAGCTCGGTCACCTGATCCCACAGATCCAGCGTGGTCTGTGTGGGGCCTTCCAGAAAGGATTCATCGCCATCATAGGGGTTATAGTTGCGAACAATGAAGTCACGGACATTGATCTCTTTGTTCCAGCTACCGGGGACGAAGCCGGTCCAGCCTTCGTAAGGAAAGAAATGTTCCATATTAAAAACTCCTTATCTTGCGGTAAAATTTTGCACAAACTACTATATATTGAAGTTGAGCTCTATTATTATATTAGAATTCTACTGAAATTTCAATAGTATACAACCAATATCTGTAAATTTGGAAGAATCTACAAAAATACGATGTTAGTTAAAACTAACTACGGGTGCCTTTCTTGCAATATGTCGGTGTAAATGATAAAATATAATAAAACAATAGAGGAGATTTGAAATATGTCTTTTTCCGATCTGGTAAAACAGCGTTATTCTGTTCGAAAGTATGATTCCCGTCCTATTGAGCCTGGAAAGCTGGAACAGATTTTAAATGCAGGCCGCCTGGCACCTACTGCGGTGAATTATCAGCCTCAGCGTATTCTGGTGGTACAAGGTGAGGATTTTGAAAAAATGCAGGGCTGTACCCCTTGTCTGTATGGTCAGAGCACGGTTCTGGTGGTCTGTTATGACAAAAAGGAAAGCTGGAAGAGCCGCTCCGGTCGCGAGATCGGTGATGTAGACGGCGGTATTGTTCTGACCCAGATGATGTATCAGGCAGAAGAACTTGGAATCGGCAGTCTGGTTGTCGGTATCTATAAGGAGGCTGTACTGCGCGAGCGCTTCCAAATTCCCGAACAGCTGGAAATCGTTGCTTTGCTGATGCTGGGATATCCTGCAGCGGATAGTGTGCCCAATGAGAAGCTCCATTACAGTCGTAAGGATCTGGAAGAAATTGTATGCTACGGCAGTTTTGCTGATGTGAAGCTTTTCGATGGCGAACGTGATGCTCATTGAGATAGTGTTTGCATGATTCAATAAATTATAAATCCCTCGGATCATTTTGAACAAGTCCGTTAAGAATGGACAATAGACAAAATCCCCCTTAATGTAGGAAAATGAAAGTACTACATAAAGGGGGATTTATAATTATGGCAAATTAGGAACCCGCTCCAAGAAGAAATCGATAAAACGACGGCTTGCAATGGGGAGAATATTGCGGTCTTTCATGACAAGACCTACTTTTCTTGTGATAGGAGGGATCGTCGGACGCTGTACTATGTTGAAGTCCATGTTGCGAAGTGCCAGATCAGGAAGAATGCTGACGCCGACATTGGCTTCCACCATGGAGCAGACAGAAAAGTTGTCGTGCATCCGCAGTTCCATGTTGGGTTCCAGCCCCAAAGCGTGGAATGCATTCATCGTCTCACTGAGACAGCCGGTCTCCAAAAGCAGGAAGGGCTCTTTAGCAAGCTGCTCCAATGTGATGGCTTCCTGTTTAGCCAGCGGATGATTCGGGTGCAGAATCGCTTTGTGTCCACCGGTGCGAACCAGAATGGTATCCAGGCCGGCAACGCTTTCTGCATCGGGATTGATGAAGCCAAAGTCGATTTCACCGTTTCGTACCCATTCGGGGATCGTGGTGTAGTCTCCCTGATGAAACAGAAAACGCACTTTGGGGTACATGGCCTTGAATTCCTTAATGAGCGGCGGGAGCCATTGGCTGGAATAACTGGAAAGTGTGCCGATACGGATCAGACCTCCTTCCAGTTGCTTCATATCACGGACATTTTCCAGCATGGCATTGTAGTGATTGACGGCGCTCTGAATATAGGGCAGCAATGACTCCCCTTCCGGCGTGAGCTTGACCACACGGCGGCCCCGGTGCAGCAAAGTCAAATCCAGCTCCGATTCCAGAGACTGGACCATCTGGCTCACAGCGGACTGAGAATAGCCTAAAGCATCTGCAGCTTTGGTAAAACTGCCTAATTCCAAAACCTTTAAAAAGGCGATATAACGGTCCAATTGGTTCAGCTCCTCATGAATCAGTTTTTCTTATTTAAAACAGGAATCAATCTAATCGTGTAATGATGAAATCAGTATATCCTTTGCCGGGGAAAAATGCAAGAATTACCTTTTGCCGGGTATTTTTTTAACAAAGAGCCATTTATTTCTGGAAAAATAAAAAATTTTTCATATTTTTAGTGCAGATTCAAAATGATGGGTGCTGATAAAAATCGGCAAAAACGTTTTGATTCGCTCTTTTTGCTTTCGATAAAATGCAATATTTTTTATACTTTTAATTAGTGCATTTTGTTTAAAAAATAACGACCAAATAATCAGTTTTTCTTATGGAATCATTAGGAAAATTCGCTTCATTTATGAATAGAAGCGTTATATAATAATGCTGTCAAACGAACAAGGATTGTCTTTGGGAACCTCCGAGACGCGGGAAAGGTCCTTGTGAACCATTCCAAACGGTGCGGGAACACCGGGTGGAGAAATAAAGAAATTAGAAAGTAAGGAGAAAGAAAATCATGACAATTGACTGCTTAATTGCTCTGGTTACTATCGTCTGGCTGATTATCGGCTTCGTCGTTCTGAAGCTCCCCGGCCACATTTGCTGCCCCATCGGTCTGGCAATTACTATGGTATTGGCTGTACTGAACTGGGATATGGGTCTTGTAAGTGTGTTCACTGCTGCACTGGAAGGTGTTGCAATGGCGGTTTGGCCCATCGGTATCATCGTTATCGCGGCTATTTTCGTTTATAACCTGTCTGTGAAGACCGGTGCAATGGAAATCATCAAGACTACTCTGACTTCCATTTCTGCTGACCGCCGTATTCAGGTCCTGATCATTGCATGGGGCTTCGGCGGCTTCCTGGAAGGCGCTGCTGGCTTCGGCACTTCCGTTGCAATCCCCGCTGCAATTCTGGTAGGTCTGGGCTTCGACCCCGTCAAGGCCTGCATCATCTGCCTGCTGTCCAACGTTCCTGTTGCTGAACTGGGTGCGATCGGCATCCCTGTTATCACCGGCGCGGGTCTGACCGGTCTGGACGCAGCAGTTGTCTCCGGCTACGCTGTTCTGCAGCTGGCTCTGCTGATCGTTGTCTGCCCCATCTTCATGGTCAAGCTGTCCGGCAGTCTGAAGGGTGTTCTGCCCATTACTCTGGTCTCCGGCATTTCTTTTGCAGTTCCTGCATACCTGATCGGTGCATTTGTTGGTCCCGAACTGTCCACTCTGGTTGGTTCTATCGTTTCCATGGCATGTACTGTTGTAATGGCTAAGACCGTCAACAAGGAAACCGACGAAGAATACTATCTGGACGGCGTCGATGAAGCACGTGCACAGATGGCCTCTCTGTCTGCCGGCAAGATGGTCAAGGCATGGAGCCCCTTCCTGATCATGTTCGCAGTTCTGCTGCTGACCTCCAAGCTGTTCCCCGCTATCAATGCACCTCTGGCAGCGATTAAGTCTGCTGTTCCCATCTACCACAACAACGCAGGCGAAGCTACCAACTACACCTTCGCATGGATCAACACACCCGGTGTTCTGATTTTCCTGTCCGGCGCTATCGGCGGCTTCCTGCAGGGTGCTAACGTAAAGATGATGGGCGAAGTTCTGGTTGGTTCTCTCAAGCAGATGTCCAAGTCTATCATCACCATCATCTCCATCATTGCAATTGCTAAGGTCATGGGCTATGCAGGCATGGTCAACGACATCGCACTGGGTCTGGTTGCTGTTGCAGGCGGCTTTTTCCCTCTGCTGACTCCCATCATCGGCGGTATTGGTACCTTCATCACCGGCTCCGTTACCTCCTCTTGCACTCTGTTCTCTGCACTGCAGGCTGAAACCGGTGCAGTTCTGGGCCTGAGTCAGGAATGGCTGGTTGCTGCAAATGCTGCAGGTGCTACCGTTGGTAAGGTTATTTCTCCCCAGTCCATTGCAATGGCAACTGCTGCTACCGGCTGCGCAGGTTCTGACGGTGTTATTATCCGCAAGGCAATCGTATACTGTGTTATCTTCCTGGTATTCCTGTGCGTGTTCTCTTATGCAGGTGTTTACTGGCTGGGTATTGCTTAACACAAGCGAATACATAAAAGAAACTTAGCTTATTATCATTTTCTTTCCCAATTCTCAAATGTTGGCCGCTGTCCTTTTCGGACAGCGGCCGCTCCTTTTGCGTACGAAAAAACCTCTCCATGACTGCACTGCCCCAAATTATACGGACAGTACAAAAAACCCCTGTAGGAAAATATTGAATTAAGCGGAGTGGCGCAGCGTCAGCGGTGCCACTCCAGTTTTTAACTGGATTCGCTGATAGTTGTAGAAATAAATATAATTGTCGATGAGTGTTTTAGCTTCCTCAAATGACTTCGGTTTGTGTCTGTAAATACATTCGGTCTTGATGATGGAGAAGAAATTCTCAGCCATTGCGTTATCATAACAGTTCCCACGTCTTGA
>JAGBAT010000049.1 GCA_017938835.1 Oscillospiraceae bacterium
GCAGTTCTTTTATCTCTGGAAGTAAATGCTGCACTCGATTGTAAGTCCTTTTCGACATAGTGATACCCCCTAATGTAGTACTTTCATTTTCCTACATTAGGGGGTGTTTTGTCTATTGTCCGTTTTTACTGGACCTGTTCATGACGGGAGAGGTTTTTGTTTAGCTATTTTCTTTGACCACACCGGAGCGATATGCTGTCAGCAGATCCAGCAGATCATCGACCTGTGCCTGCAGTTCCCGGCCCTGGTCGGTCTGTGCGATTTTGATACGACCTTCCATGTGCTCAAAAATCAGGTTGTTGTTTTCAATGTCGTGGTTATTGCGGATGGCATTTCTGCGGCCTTCGAAAGGCTGGTGGGAGACCATGCGCAGGTTGCGGGAGTTGAAAATCAACGTATATCCGGCAATGCCGCTGGTGGATTGGTATGCCTTGCAGAAGCCACCGTCAATGACAATCAGTTTGCCGTTGCCCTTGACCGGGTTTTCACCCTTCTTGACTTTGACGGGAACATGGCCGTTGATAATGTGACAGTGTTTGCCATACAGTCCAAATTCATGGAGGATCATGTCACATACTTCAGGGTTTTCGTAGAAGCGGTAGTAGGGATTTTTGGCTTCTACCCATGCGGATTCATCCTTGATGAAACGTCGTTCGAAGGTGGTCATGCGGTCTTTGCCAAAAATGGGACTGTTTCTTCCTGCCCACAGCCACCACAGAAAGTCCATGCCGAACTGGCGTTCTTCGCTGCCGGGCTTATCATAGTATGCCTTACGGGAAGCCTGCTCGGCATAGTCGAGAAATTCACGGCCTGTGCGGGTCTTGCCGCCGATACTGAAGCTCTGGAATTGACCGTCCTTGGTCATGGGGATGCAGCCGTGGAACAGCAGGTTGCCGTTATGTACCTTGTACATACCGCCCTTGGTATACAGGAAGCGCACATGTCGCTGCAGCTTCTCGCTGTGGCGGAAGGAGTCAGTGAGCTGGTCGATGACCTGACTTTCTTCGGGAGTCAGTGCATAGGGATTCGTGGGGTCAACGGTGGGGAAGTCACAATCCTCCATGTCGTAGGTCTTTCCATCGATGGTGATGGTCTTGTTCTCATAATTGATCTTGTCCAGCATCAGACGGTCGGACATGCCAAATTCAGGGCGACGCAGGATCTTCTGGCCTTCCAGCTTGAACAAGATCATTGTGATAGCCTTGTACATGCGGGCAGACAGCAGCTTATCTTTTTCGGTGTACTGCTCAGCATCGGAGCCGGAGAGCTTGACTTTAAAACAATGAACGTCGGCATCTTTGTACACTTCATTTGCAAAGATGGACAGAGGACGCAGGGAGATACCATAGCCGGTTTCGATAACATCCAGATTGTTATAGCGGATGGAATTGGACAATACAGTTGCCACCAATGTGCGGGAGCCGGAGGCGGCGCCCATCCAGAGAATATCATGGTTGCCCCACTGGATGTCTACACTGTGATAGTTCATCAGAGAATCCATGACAATGTCAGCGCGAGGGCCGCGGTCGAAAATATCACCGACGATATGCAGATGGTCAACAGTCAGACGCTTGATGAGAGCACATAGACTGCGGATGACATCGGGAGCCTGCCCGGTGACAATGATGGTCTCAATGATATTTTTATAGTAATCCCGTTTATCCTCGTCTTCCCGACGGGTATGCAGAAGTTCGTCGATGGTATCTGCATAATTGTCGGGTATGGAGGCACGCACTTTGTTGCGGGTATATTTGGATGAACAGTGGCGAGCCAGATCTACCAGACGATACAGCAGAATTCGGTAGTGTGTGTCGGCATCCTCGCCTGTGTCTGCCACCATGGCAAGCTTTTCAACAGGATAATAGATCAGAGACGCCAGATCATCGAGCTCCAAGGTCGATAGCGTATCACCAAAGCACTCGCCGATCTTCTTCTTCACTTCGCCGGAGCAGGAGTTGAGAATGTGCTGAAATGCCTCGTGCTCGCCGTGAATGTCGGAAAGAAAGTGTTCGGTGCCTTTGGGCAGATTCAGAATGGCCTGCAGACGGATGATCTCCGAGCCGGCATCCTGAACGGTGGGGTATTGCTTTGCCAGCAGTTGCATGTATCGCAGCCGCTCCGGCTCAAAATAGACCTTACTGTTCATGAGTTGTCCTCCGCTAACTTATTTTCTTATTTCTCTTTGTTTTCTTTATTTCAGTTTTTCAATTTCACATACGGTGATGACCCTGTCTTTTACAGTGAAGCGAACATCAAACTCCAGAAAATTGAAGCCGAACACCCGTTCCGGATCATCAATGTAAGAAGGGCGGGGATCCTGAGAGAGAATGTCGAACAGACCTTCCCGCTTTTCTTCGGGGATCATACGCAGCCACTGGTCGGGAAAGACTACTTCCAGACCGTAGTCCACAAATTCGTCGGCAAATCCGCCCACTGCATCGGGGCGGCTGTCAGTGTAGGGCAGATAGGGCTTCACATCATAGATCGGTGTGCCATCCATCAGATCAGCACCGGTGACGATGAGTACGGGCCCGAGTTTTTCGTCCATTTCCATGCGTTCCAGCTTCACGCTGCTTAGGCCCAGACTGTTGGGGCGGTAGGGGGAACGGGTGGCAAACACGCCCATGCGCTTGTTGCCGCCCA
>JAGBAT010000050.1 GCA_017938835.1 Oscillospiraceae bacterium
ACATTCATCAGGGCAATACCAGAGATAACTGCAACAGCAATGCAAACCAGAGTGGGAGTTGCGGTCCAGCCATTGTTCTGGCCAAAGGTGGGGATGCACAGAACCATGGAGAAGAAGATCAGAACGCAGATAGCGCCGACAGTGTCGAAGCCTTCCAGAGTCTTCTTGGGGCCATTGTCCTTCTTGATCAGCAGGAATACTGCGATCAGAGAAACAGCGCACATTGCTACGTCGATCCACATAACGATACGCCAAGTGGTCTTTGCCAGAACGATACCGCCCAGAGTGGGGCCGAATACTACCATGCCACATGCGATGAACATGTAGATGGTGAAGCCCTGACCCATCTTTTCAGGGGGGAAGTCGGTCATGATGTAAGACATAACAACGGGTGCGATACCTGCAGCGCCGACACCAACGATGAAGCGGCACAGCAGCAGCAGAGCAATGCTGCCATCAGGCAGAATTGCGGAGACCATGTGACCCAGAGTGTACAGACCCATAGCCACCAGCAGAGTGGTACGACGACCCAGTACGTCACCCAGCTTACCCATGATAGGTGCCAGAGCTGCTGCACCAAGAGAGTATGCCAGAGTTACGAAGGTCAGGTACTGGCTTGCATTCCATGCAGTAGTGATGTTTGCAGGAACAGCTGCGTTAAAGCCGCCGCACAGGGACAGAACAGCTGCTGCAATTGCATAAGGAATAAAGCCCTTCATGTAATTGTTATTGGTTGTAGTTTCCATTATTTTCTCCTTTCCTGGAAATCTCACCATTTATTGCGGCCTCTCCGGACTGTCCGGTCTCAGCCGCCATCACTTGTCTTCAATCGTAAAGATTGTTTGACAAATTACTAACGTAACAATTATAACACCTCATACTTCTAAAAGCAACCTGATTTCAAAACGCATTTCTGATAGAATATGTTCACAATTTTTATATATTTTGCATAATTGTCCACGAATTAAGGATTAAATTATGTTATTTTGTGCACATTTTTCAAAATATGTAAACACGACTTATCTTATGCTAAATTATATCTTTACAAAGGCAAACAGACAGCACTCCGTAACGGGGTGCTGTCTGTTGCGTTTTTCAATTGAATCAAAGCTCTTCCAGTTCGCTCAGCCACAGGTTTGCAGATGCATCGGAGGGCATCAGGAAGCCGTTTCTGGGAGATACAGAGAAGTTTTCGATTGCGGGACCGTCCATCAGGCAGCTGCGCTTGAACTGCTGGGTGCACAGTCTGGTGCAGTAGCTCTTCAGCCACATGATCAGCTCATCGCGGGTAAACTCGTCGCCGTAAGCCATTTCAGCCAGACGCAGGGTCTTGGAAGGAGTAAAGCCGCAGATCAGCATCTTGTGAGTGAAGAAGTCCTGCAGAGAGTAGGAACCAACTTCCTCTTCACTCTTCTGTTCGATGGTGTCATCGGTAACAGGCAGCAGTTCAGGAGTGACAGGGCATTCCAGAACGTCACGCAGAGCAGCAGCCAGAACTTCATCTTCGGTAGTAGCTGCAATGTAGCGAACGCCTGCACGAACCTGAGTTTTGGTCAGGCCCATGTTGACATTGTACATAGAGGTGTGGTCGCCGTTATAGGTGCACCAGCCGTCTACGTACTCGGACAGGTCTTCGGTGCCGACGTGCAGGCCGTTGACCTTGTTGGCAATGTCCATCAGGACCTGAGTGCGTTCACGAGCCTGTGCATTTTCGTAAGCCTTGGAGTAATCATCGTGAGCGTGGCCGATATCGTCGAAGTGCACCAGAACGTTATTGGAAATGTCGATCACACGGACATCGCAGCCCCACTGTTCAGAGACGATGATCGCATTGGACTTGGTGCGGCTGGTGGTGCCAAAGCAGGGCATAGTGACCGCCACAACATTGGTGGAGGGCAGGCCCATCTTCTTGATTGCCATTGCGCAGACCATGACACACAGGGTGGAGTCAACGCCGCCGGAGATACCGACAACTGCATGGGTCAGGCCGGCATATTCCATACGGTGGATCAGGGAGTCCACCTGAATGTCGATCATGCGCTTGCAGTAAGCTGGAATATCCTTTTCCAGAGCAGGCATGTGCGGATTCTTGGAATAGTGGCGGGTCAGTTCGGTCACATTTTCTTCAATGCCCCAGTCAGCTACGTTGTAAGCCAGATCGGAAGCGCCAAAGCTGCCGTTCTTGCGGCGCATATTCATCATGTGATCTACGTCGACCTCGCTGATTGCCATAGCGTTGGGCTCTTCCTTGCTTGCCAGAATAACACCGTTTTCTGCGACCATGCACAGACCGGAGAACACATTGTCAGTGGTGGATTCACCGGTACCGGGAGCAGCCATGACCATACCAGCCATCAGGTGCTTGGAGCGGTAGCGAATATCCAGAGCTGCATCGTCCTTGCTGGTAACGGTTGCTGGGAAAGAGGCCATCTGTGCAATGACGGTAGCGCCGTTGGCTGCGTGATTGCCGCCCAGATCCAGCAGGCTATCCATATCGCCGCCGACTTCCACTGCAACAGTCAGATCCTTGTTTACATTGCTGGGGAACACAACATCGTTGGTCAGAGCGGTCACATACTTGCCGCCAACAACTACTTCAGTCACATCTTCATCGGGGTAAGAGAAGGGACTGTTTGTCACATCGGTACGGGGTACCAGTGCAATCAGGTCACCGTTGTGTACAGCAGCTGCGCAGCTGTACAGCTGTCCGCCCAGTGCGTAAGGCAGGCCTACAAACACCAGCATATCGATACCTTCGGTTGCTTCCACAACAGTGCACAGAGCGCGTTCTGCGC
Organism: Oscillospiraceae bacterium; assembly: GCA_017938835.1. GTDB lineage: Bacteria > Bacillota > Clostridia > Oscillospirales > Oscillospiraceae > HGM13010. Next base: position 2,796 of record JAGBAT010000050.1, read on the forward strand.
CATTGAGCAGATTGCGGTAGCCAATCAGGTCGTAGCAGGTCACGCCGGTCAGGGTCAGTTCAGGGAATACCAGAACCTTAACGCCCTGTGCTTCCGCTGCCTTGATGCTTTCAATGATGCGCTGAGCGTTATAAGCAGGGTCTGCGACCTTGATCACAGGAGAAGCCGCTGCTACTTTTACAAATCCGTCTTTCATGGATCATACTCACCTTTCATAAAATTCTATTTCTAACTATTTTTCCTTTTTATAAGGCTCCCCCTCAAGGGAAAGGCATTACTTTTCCTCAAACACGAACAAGTCCCGATCAAACAAATCTATAATGACCGCTCGTGTTTCAATGTAATACTTACTGCGGATACCGATGACAAGCTTGCCGTTCGCTTCCTCACAGGACTGTACCCCCTCCACGTAAGGGAATACGTTCTCGGTCAGTTCGGACTGCAGCTCATCCAGATGCTGCACATAGTATTCATCGGTCTGCGGAGGGGCGTACCCCTCAATCTTGTCCGGTCCGGAGGAGAGCATCGTCAGCACAAACACCAGACTGAACAGTAACACCGCAATGCCGCCGAATACGCCCAGCCGTTGTGCCCACTCTTTCCCGGGGTTCAGTTCCTTTTCCGGAATCTGTTCACTGGGTTCAAATTCCATTAAAATGCGATCTTCTTGGAAACGTAATCTACCAGCTGATCAACGGGGATGCGAACCTGTTCCATGGTGTCGCGGTCACGGACGGTGACGCAGTTGTCTGCAGCGACCTTGTCATCGCCAACGGTTTCAAAGTCAACGGTGATGCACAGAGGGGTACCGATCTCGTCCTGACGGCGATAGCGCTTGCCGATGGAGCCTGCTTCATCAAAGTCGACCATAAAGTGCTTGCTCAGCTCTGCATAGATTTCCTGTGCCTTGGGGCTCAGCTTCTTGCTCAGAGGCAGAACAGCGCACTTGAAAGGAGCCAGTGCGGGGTGCAGATGCAGAACGGTGCGGACATCGTTCTTTGCAGGGTCGACCACTTCTTCGTCGTATGCATCCACCAGGAATGCAAGAGCCACACGGTCAGCACCCAGAGAGGGCTCAATGACATAGGGAATGTAACGCTGGTTCTTTTCCTGATCGAAGTAGCTCTGATCCTTGCCGGAAACAGTCTGGTGAGCGGTCAGGTCATAGTCGGTACGGGAAGCAACACCCCACAGTTCGCCCCAACCGAAGGGGAACAGATATTCAAAGTCGGTCGTTGCGTTGGAGTAGTGGCTCAGCTCTTCCTTTTCGTGGTCGCGCATGCGGATGTTCTCTGCCTGCATGCCCAGATCATCCAGCCACTTGCGGCAGTAATCCTTCCAGTATGCAAACCATTCCAGTTCGGTGCCGGGTTCGCAGAAGAACTCCAGTTCCATCTGTTCGAACTCACGGGTACGGAAGGTGAAGTTGCCGGGGGTGATTTCATTGCGGAAAGACTTGCCGATCTGGCAGACACCGAAGGGGATCTTCTTGCGGGTGGTTCTCTGGATGTTCAGGAAGTTTACGAAAATGCCCTGAGCAGTTTCGGGGCGCAGGTAAACAGTAGCCGCAGTGTCTTCGTTGACACCCTGGAAGGTTTTGAACATCAGGTTAAACTTGCGGACGTCAGTGAAATCGGACTTGCCGCATTCGGGGCAGCTGATGCCCTTTTCGCGGATATAAGCCATCATCTGGTCGTTATCCATGGCTTCGACGATGACATCTTCGATACCCTGTTCGTGGTTCCATTCTTCAATGAGCTTGTCTGCTCTATGGCGGGACTTGCAGCTCTTGCAGTCGATCAGGGGATCGTTAAAGGTTGCAACGTGACCGGATGCGACCCAAACCTGAGGATTCATGAGAATTGCAGCATCCAGGCCTACGTTGTAGGGATTTTCCTGAACGAACTTCTTCCACCATGCCTTTTTGACGTTGTTCTTAAATTCAACGCCCAGAGGGCCGTAGTCCCAGGTGTTTGCCAGACCGCCATAGATCTCACTGCCTGCATAGACAAAACCGCGGTTCTTGCAAAGTGCAACTACTTTGTCCATCGTTTTTTCGGTATTCTTCATATTTTCCTCCTAAAAACTGCGCCGATGGCTTCGGCGTGTTAATATGACGCTGTGCGCCAGAATTAAGGATACCACATTTTTCCCTGCAATACAATAAAATAAGCCTGTTAAATGAATAATTATGTATACACGGAACAAAACCGCTTCTCTCCCGTCACATTCTGTCGACGATCTTAAAAATTTACAGGGTGGAAAAACCATTTGTAGTGTGATACAATAACAAGAAGTTCCGAAATTTACCGGAGGATATCATGAAAGCATTTTTGAAAGATACATTTGGAGACTGGCGTTTCCTGCTGGCCATCCTCATCGTCATCCTGCTCGCAGCTCTTGCCATCTTTGGCATCTTCAAAGGCAGCGAGCTTGCACAGGAAATGAAATATGAAAGCGCACTGAACTATGGCTATTCCAGTCTGGATGCCAAAGACTATGAAGAAGCCATTGAAAGCTTCGAGACAGCCTATAGTCTCTCCCCTTCTTATGATGCCGCCATCGGTCTGGCCAAGGCATGGTTTGGCAGCGGCGATGCAGAGAAGGCCATTCAGGTGCTCTCCGCTCGCGCAGGCTTGTACGAAAGCACTGAGGAAATCGAGACCCTGCTAACTGAGTACAAGGAATCCATCGGCATCTATGCCACCGTCACCATCGGCGGCAAGGAGTTCACCGTCACGGACACTGCCATCTTTTTGGAGGATGTGACCCTGACCGCAGAGGACATTGCCCTGTTCCCCCAATTCAGGGATCTGGTTACCGTCAGCCTCATTAACTGTGGTCTGACAGACATCAGCTTCCTACAGAACTTCGACAACCTTATGTCTGTCACGCTCTCCGGCAACGCCATCACAGACATCACTCCCCTGTATGGCAAAGCAGAGCTGCGCACCCTGTACCTCAACGATACCCCCATCACTGATTATACCCAGCTGCATCAACTGACCGGCCTGTCCACGCTGAACCTCAACGGCGACTGGATCAAACGCGAGGACCTTGACGCATTGAATGCCGCACTGGTCGGTTGTGAGATCTACCACACCGATGCATTCACCATTGACACCTTGACACTGGGCGGCGTCAGCTTCACCACTGATGTCACCGAGCTGGATCTCAGTGGTTTAGGCATCTCCGATATCTCCGTCCTAAACAGATGCACCCGACTGCAGAAGTTGGATCTGTCCGATAACAAAATCAGTTATATCAGGGCCTTGGATGGCATGAACAGTCTGACCAGTCTGGATCTCAGCGGCAACCGGTTGTCCAATGTCTCGGCTATATCCGGCCTGACCGGATTAACGTATTTAAATCTGGACAACAACACGGTCACTGACTTGAGCCCCTTGTCCTCTCTGGTTGGTCTGACCGAACTGTATGTCTCCGGTAATCCCATTTATCATGGACAGGATACTCTGGCGAGCCTCACCAGCCTGCAGAAGCTGAGTCTGCAGAACGCCAACTGGCAGGACCGCTATATGGCCTATATTCCTACCGCAAATCTGACCGAACTGAACATCAGCAGCAACAATCAGCTGAACCAGTCCGCTGTAACTGATTTTATCAGCAGCAATACCGGCTGCACCGTTACACATGATTTTGGTTGACTGGCAGTCAAAAGCGCTGTGGAATGGATGAGCGTTCGTAAGACAGTAAAAGCCAAGGCATCACAGTGATGCCTTGGCTTTTACTGTCTTATCAATACCACTCCATCTTTGGTGGGCTTTTTATTGCCGATATCAAATAAACTGGAGCGCTGCGCTCAGCAGGTATAGAACGATCACACCCACCCAACTGGTGCCGGAATTTTTCTGGATGTACAGTTCCCTCTGTTCGGGCGTCATGTTCATGGCCTTTTCGGTGCGGTTATTGATATCCTTCATGTACAGGAAATTGCCCAGCAGACCATAACCAACCCACATGACCAAAGTCAGAGGCCACAAGCCTAACTTACCCACCAGCATACTGACCAGCCAAATGACTATGCCGAACACATACATCTTACGGTAAACCATCCACGCGGTACCGAAAAAGAAGGATGCCCAGTTCCAGCTGGTGAAAGAATTCAGGGTCTCCATGGTCTCAAACTTCGGCAGATAGTATTCGGTCTTAGTGCCGATCAGGCGTTCCCGCACTTCACGGGCATCCGCAGCAGGGCTGTCATATCTGTGGGGTGGCTCGATGACCACCTCTACACGCTCCGGTTCTGCTTCCACGATCACCGGTTCATACACGATTTCTGTCTCTACTAGTTCAACAGGCTGTGCCAGCTTGAACCCACATTCCTCACAGAACTTTGCGCCTTCGTCCTGCAGCGCGCCGCAGTTTTTGCAAATCTTACTCATATCTCTTCCTCCTGTTATTTATAAGAACATGGCTGCAAAACTCAGCCCAAACAGTGTCCAAAACGGGATGCTGCCGATACCCACCACGATAATACCAATGAGCACTGCAGTGGAGCTGGTGCCCCGGTACTTTTCCAGATACTGGGCTCGTGCAGGCTCACCGTATTTCTGCAATTCCGTCACGCGCCTCTGAATGGTCATCATATACAGATAGTTACCAAACAGGCCACAGCATACGGTGAGCACCAGACTCAGCAGACCCCCTGCCGTACCCAGACAGCTGACAACAATCATGAGGCCTATGGTGGCAGCTGCCACACCATACATTTTTCTGTATAGCATCCACAGTACGCCAAAGAACAGCGCCGACCAGTTCAGGCTGACCTTCTGGTTCAGCAGCCGCATTTCATTGAATTTCTCCCGATAGTAGGGCACGTTGGCGGCGATCAGCTGGTCTTCTGCCTCGTCATCAGAAATATAGTCTGTCTGATTCAGGAAATACAGCAGCCCGTTGACACCGTTTTCAAATGCGTTGGCGGCGCGCTCACCGGCAGTTGCCTCCTCCGCAGTATATTCCGTATAGGTATCGCCAGTCTGATACCAGCTCTGCTGTTCCTGTTTCGGTTCCACTTTTGCGCCGCACTCGGGACAGAATTTTGCATGGTCTGTCAACGGCTCACCACACTGACTGCAGTAGTGGATTTTCTTTTCATCGCTCATAGTCAAACCTCCTTTTGAGGATTTACGTTCTATTTTCAAGTATCAGACGCATTTCGTCCGGAAAAGTTTCCATAAAACGACAAAAACGCACCGGAACCTCTCTCCCAATGCGTTTCCCCATATGTTGTCTATATGATATACCATCCTCAAGCAAAAGTCAAATGTTATCGCACAACGGAAAATATTTTCTCCTGTTTATACAATTTTTACAATGAAACATTGGGTTAAATCCTATTTTTTGTCATTTTTGTTCCATGGCTCTTTTATTTCATGGAAACTATGGTATAATGTAATCAAGAAGAACACCCACCTACCCCGTGCGGTTGATTCACCAAATAGCACTAAGGAGCTGATAGTATGATGAAGTTTACATTCACCGAAAAGAGAATGGACGCCACCCCCGCCATGAAGGAATATGCGGAAAAGAAGATCTCCAAAATTGAGAAATACTTCAAATCCGACAGTGAAGCGTTCGTTACATTCAGCACCGAGCGCGGCAGATACATTGCAGAAGTCACCATCAAGAACAACGGCATGTACTACCGCGTAAAAGAAGTGACCAGTGACATGTGTGCCTCCATCGACTCTGCAGTGGCTGCCATTGAGCGCCAGATTCGTAAGCACAAGACCAAGCTGGAAAAGCGCATCCGGACCGATGCCTTCGAGCGTGAGATCCAGATCATCCCCGACGAACCGGAGGACGAATTCCGCATTGTCCGCAATAAGCGCTTCAGCATTGACCCCATGTCCGTGGAAGAAGCTATTCTGCAGATGAACCTGCTGGGTCACTCCTTCTATGCGTTCAAGCACGCCGGCGAAGATGATGCCTTCGCAGTGGTCTACACCCGTAAGGACGGCGGTTATGGTCTGATTTTGGACAGCAAAGATTAAGGATCTTCGATGCAAATTCTGCGAAGCAGATATGAATTTTTCATCCCCCGCCCAAAAGGCGGGGGATTTTAGTCAGTGATTGACCGCGCTGCCTCATTTATGGTAAAATAACATATTATTTCAAATATACAGGAGGCGTAATTATATGCGCTGGATCGAAGTTATTGTAAACTGCACCGAAGACCCCGAAGTCATGAGCTGGAAGCTGGCTGATCTGGGTGTTGGCGGCATGATCATGGAAGACGAAGCAGATTTTCAGGATTTTCTGGAACACAACCACGAATACTGGGACTATGTGGATGAAGAGCTGGAAAATAAATATAAGGGTGTTTCCCGCATCAAATTCTATCTGTCCGACGATGAGGACGGCAAAGCCATTCTGAACGCTGTTGCCAATTTCCTCGGCGAAATGCCTGAGACCGCCTTTGTAGAAGATAGTGACTGGGAAAACAACTGGAAGGAATACTACAAGCCCATTGAGGTCGGCCACAAGCTGGTGGTGGTTCCCGAATGGGAAGAAGTGCCCGACAACGGCCGCCTCCCTCTGAAACTGGATCCCGGACTGATTTTCGGTACCGGCAGTCACGCCACCACCAAGATGTGTCTGGCCGCACTGGAAAATGTCGCCGCACCCGGCAAGACCGTGCTGGATCTCGGCTGCGGCTCCGGTATTCTGGGCATTGGTGCCATCATTCTGGGCTGTGACCGCTGCGCAGGCTGCGATATTGACCCCAAAGCACCCGAAGTGGCTCTGTCCAATGCTGCACTGAACGGCATCACCGCACAGCAGTTCGACATTCGTGCAGGTGACGTGCTCACTGATGCAGGCATGCGCCGTGCACTGGGCACCGGCTACGACATCGTTACCGCAAATATCGTGTCCGATGTCATCATTCCCCTGTCCGGCTTTGTGAAACAGTTCCTGAAACCCGGCGGCACTTTCATTGCCTCCGGCATCATCGAAGGCAGACAGGATGAAGTTCGTGCCGCCATCGAACGCAACGGATTCAAGATCATTGAGCACCGCAATGAGGACGACTGGCACTGCTATGTTTCTGTCAATGAACCGTCTAAAGGAGTTTAATTGAAAAGCTCCTGCAAAACGCAGTGAACATGCAGCAGGCTGCAAGCCCATCGTGTTAGCGGGGACGTCTCTGTCAAAAATGCAGTCACAAAAATGTGACTGACAGATTGTCAAGTCAAGTGCAACAGGACGTTAAAGAAAACCTCATAGGGCGAATACCAGCCTAAGCATTTGCGTGGCCTACGATTAAGGGAAGAAATAAACGCCGAAACCGCTGCATCATCAACAAGAGAAAAGTCTG
>JAGBAT010000051.1 GCA_017938835.1 Oscillospiraceae bacterium
CATGGATAACAAATATCAGCTTTGTACCGTGGCCATCGATGTGAATGCCCAGGCGGTGCAGAAGGTCCACAACGGCGAGACCGTTTGGGAAGCCCTGGGCTGGCCTGAAACCTAAGGAAGGAGGCACAACTGATGATGAAAAGAATACTCTCACTGCTGCTTGCCTTCCTGATGGTGGTAAGCATCCTGCCCACCCCCACCCATGCAGAAGATACTGCCGGGGGCCCCACTGCGGCAGTTACCGAGCCTGCATGTCCCACCTGCGGCAAAAGCGGCTGCACCTCCAGCCATGAAAACTGGTGCAGGATTTGCCTGGCTGACAACTGTGGTGTGGACCACAGCAAAAAGCCCGCTGAGACGCAGGCTTCCGCTGATGAGGCAGGTGCCATCAACGAAGATGAGGCGCCTCATCCCATGGTGGGCAAAATTGTGATGCTGGCTGGGACTGTCAGCTATCCGGAGGTAATCGAGAATCCCAACATTTCTGTCTATGGCTCAATGGTTGGCGTATCTGCCTTTCCTGAGCGCATGGAGATTGAGTCAGTTGTAACCATTGGCAATGTGGACTATTACCAGCTGAAAGCTGCGGCGGGGTATACCTGGCCTGAGTATCCTGTGAGCATAAACGAATATAAGTGCTACGAGCATCACTGGCTGAAAAGCAGCCAGGTGGCACTGGCGGAAGAGTCCGAGCCTGAGTGCCCCGTCTGCGGTGAGCCCGGCTGCACTGCCCAGCATAAGCAGTGTGAGATCTGCGGCAAATATGACTGCACCAAGCTCCACTTCAGGTGCGACCGCTGCGGAAAGTACGACTGCGGCAAGTCCCACCTGATCTGCCCTGCCTGCGGCAATGTGGACTGCACTAAGAACCATGTTTTTTGCGGCTACTGCGGTACTTATGACGACTGCGAAGGCCATGACTTTGCCCCTGCCGTGGAAGCAGAGCTTCCCGAAAATCCTGTTCTGACTGAAGGTGCTGATGTTTCCATCGTGGACGAGAATGGCCAGCCTGCCACCAGTTTCCGTCTGACGGAGGGCAGCAAGTCCAGCATCAGTGCCTGGAGCACTCTGGACGACAGCAGCGAGGCCGCTTACCAGTGGCAGATCTGCTATGACGACGAAAATGACCTGTGGACCAACATTCAGGGCCAGACCGGTAAGGGCCTGCTGGCTTCTGCTGCCATGTTCCTGCCCATTCTGGAGCAGAAGGGGGCTGCAGCTGTCCGCTGCGTCATGACCGTTGACGGCGAAACCAGGACCAGTGATCCCATCCCCGTGACCATTGCTGGCGAGCAGATCGAGATGGCAACCTTTGCACGGTATGCCAGCGCTGCGCCTGCCGCATATGCAGCAGCACCTGCGGCTGAGGACAACGAAAACAAGGTCAATCTGATCATCAACTACGTTTTTACGGATGGCAAAATTGCAGCCAATCCCCGTACTGCAACCCTGCCTGCCGGTGTGGCATATGCGCCTGCAACCTCGGTCACAGTTCCTGATATTCCCGGTTATGTGCCGCAGCTTGGCGAAAGTGCCACGGATGGTAATGCAGCTCTGAATGGCTATGCGCTGACCCTGCACTTTACCGCAGAGGAAATGCAGAGTGACCGTACAGTAAAAATTGTCTATCATCCCGCGCCCGTTAAAGTGGTGGTTCATCACTATCAGCAGAATGTGGACAATGATAACTATACCCTGAAGGAATCCGAGGAAATAACCCTGACCACCGGCGAGACCGTGGGTGATGTACATAAGACCTATGAAGGTTTCTACAATCTGCTGTATGAACACCCCGTGGTTGCTGCCGACGGCAGTACCGTCGTGGATGTTTACTATGACCGTTACTACTATCTGATGACCTTCGATCTCAGCGGCGGTTACGGCATAGATGCCGTTTATGCCCGCTATGGTACCCCCATCCCTGAGAATCCCGGCAATGCAGTCCGTCCCGGCTATACGCTGACCCACTGGACCCTGGATGGTTATACACAGCCTGTTTATAAGACAATGCCAGCAAGAAATACCACCTTTGTGGCTGTCTGGGCGGCGCAGGACACGGCCAAACTCACGGTTATGTATTGGGGTGAAAATCCCAATGATGATGAATATTCCATCATCAATACCAAAGAACTAAAGGTCGAGCCGGGAAGCACATTGCAGTATATACCATCATGCCGCATCTCCTCATCACATGTCCATAACGCAGCTTGTTATGGTATCAACTCCGGCAGTGCATCTGTAGGAGCGCACGATATCGATATGTATAAGCGAATGGACCTTGAGTCCGGATATGTTTATGTTACCTGGAAAGCTCAGAAGTGGGCGTATCTATATTTGAATGGTCAATGGTATCATGCGACTGCAGAAATGTATGATTTTGACAATTGGACAGATAAAATTGATAACTACAGCGCATTAAACGGCGAAACACTGAATGCCAGAAAGTGCAAAGCAAATCTAACCTTACGATGCGACCAGCATATGCATGGTGACGGCTGCTGTACCTGCAGCACTCCCTACCATCGTGCGGAGGAAACCTGTGGACTTTTCATCAGTCTGGAAGATAGAATCTGGACATTTGACCATTCTGATTCCGTCACCGTGCTGCCGGACGGAAGCTCTGTGCTGAATGTATATTTCTCCAGAAAAGAGTATACCTTGAGATTCTACTATGCAGCTTCCGTAAATGAGTATTCCTCAAATACAAAAGAGGATATCACCTACAGGGTCGTTGGCGGCACGACATACTATTTCGGTTCATGGGGTAACAGCACAACGGATGAAGTTCCGCTGCTGGACCGCTACTTTGTTGAAGGCAGGGACAAGCATGATCAAACGGGTGAAGTTCAGAACAAGCCGACCCTGAAGCGTACGGATCATGGTTATACGGAGGGAACAACCTCCGGTGCAAATGGCTACACATATTATTATATTTCCTTTACGGCCAAATACGGTGCAAATATTTATGATATGTGGCCTGCCGATGTATTTAACAGCGTATATTGCTATGATCACGACTGGTATATGAATGAGGATGCGTTTGTTTCGGCATGGAACGGTGAGCATCATGTTTACTACTCTCAGAAAAATAAAAATGAGACCATCAAAGGCAAATATGCCGTTCTGGATGATAACCTCTTATGGTACTATAATCTGTTTGGCGCATATGCAGAAGTTGAGACAGACGCAAACGGCAATGAGTACAATGTGATTGACTTCCTGTGCTTCTGGGAAAATGGTGCGAATGTTGGCTGGAGCTACCCCAGACTTTTCCGTTATCATATCTATGTGGAGCCCTATGAGGGCATGGACACAACAGGCCTGCAATCCAGAACATGGAAGGGTAAGACCTACTATTTCAAAGAAGCGTATGACACCATTGATGACTCCGATGTAAAATCCCAGACGTATCCTGAGATTGAAGGCTTTACCCAGCTAACAGATTATTTTGTAAGTGGTAGCGATGGCAAGGCAAAAGATGGGACATATGAATCCAATGTGATGGAATCTTACGATAAGAATCTTTACGTAGGTGCCTATGACGTATATTTCTACTATAACCGCACAAAGTATCAGCTGCAGTTCTTCAATGAAACCGGTGTTGAAAAGACGGAGCAGGTAAAATTTGAATGTCCTCTTGCAGCGTTTGCCTCGTATACCCCGTCCGCTCCCGTGGATGAAAATGGCATACCGATCTACGAAGCCGGTTCTCACCGTTTTGCCGGATGGTATGACAATCCAAACTTTGAGGGAGACCCGTTTGATTTTGATAACACTGCAATGCCCGCAGAGAATATCATCCTCTACGCCAAGTGGACCCCTGTACACCGCACGGTCCGCTTCTTCCTGGATAAGGCCAGTATGGACGAAGGCAAGACCCTGCCGGAGAAGATGGCGGAGCTGTATGCCGCAAAGCACAACGGCGCAAGTGATCCCAATGATCCCTACGCCGCAAAGTATGCTACGCTGACTGCGGTGCCCCACGGCAGCAAGATCACCATACCGGAGACTCCTGGTGCGTCCAAAGGCTATGAGGATGTCCATCCCTATGAAGGCTATGGCTTTATTGGCTGGTTATACCTGAATGACGAGGGTGAGGAAACCGCATTTGACCCGGCCAACATGCCCGTTACCAGGAATCTTGACTTGTATGCCAAGTGGAGCTCCAACGTGCTGTGTCCCTACGAGATCCGCTATATTCTGGATGCAAACGGTAACGGAAAACTGGATGCTGACGAAACTACCGCCGTGGCGAATCCTACCACAGGTTCCACCCTGGCC
>JAGBAT010000052.1 GCA_017938835.1 Oscillospiraceae bacterium
CCACGGGGAGCCATATTGGTGCGCTGCAAATTTGATAAAAAACGGCTCTGTTATATAAACAGAGCCGCTGATTTGTTATTTTGTATTATTCCTCCACGGGAACCAGTGCGATGTGCAGTTCGTCCAGCTGCTTCTGTTCCACAGCGCTGGGAGCGTTCATCATCACATCCTGTGCGTTCTTGTTCATGGGGAAGGGAATGATCTCGCGAATGGTCTCTGCACCGCTGAGCAGCATGACCATACGGTCTACGCCGGGTGCAATACCTGCATGGGGAGGCGCACCATAGCAGAATGCGTTGTACATTGCGGGGAACTTTGCACGTACGTCGTCTTCTCCCAAACCGACCAGTTCAAATGCCTTGATCATGATCTCAGGGTCATGGTTACGCACCGCACCGGAGGACAGTTCCACACCGTTGCAGACCAAGTCGTACTGATAAGCAGTGATGGACAGAGGATCCACTTCGCCTGCTTCTGCCTTCAGCAGAATATCCAGACCGCCATTGGGCATGGAGAAGGGGTTGTGGCAGAATTCCAGTTCACCGGATTCTTCACCCACTTCGTACATGGGGAAGTCCACGATCCAGCAGAACTCGTAGCGCTCGGTGTCCATGTGCTTGGGGCAGAAATTACCCAGCTTGTTGCGCAGAACGCCTGCAGTCTTCTGAGCTGCCAGCTTCTTGCCTGCGGTCAGACCGACGAAGCAGCCTTTGGTCAGTCCCAAAGCTTCGATGACCTGTTCCTTGATGGGCTGGATAAACTTTGCAATGCCGCCAACGATTTCGCCCTTTTCGTCATAGCGGAACCAGTAGGCCTTGTTGCCGGACTGGACTTCCACTTCGTTGCAGATGCCGTCGATCTGCTTGCGGGTACCTTCAAACTCGGTAACAACAATTGCCTTGATGGTGTTGTCCTCGAAGGGGCCGAAGCCAATACCACCCAGCAGTTCGGTAGCGTCCTGAACGGTCAGGTCAATACGCAGGTCGGGCTTGTCGGAGCCATAAAGTTCCATAGATTCTGCAAACCCGATGCGCTTAAACGGAGCTTCGGAAGCAATATCATAAGTGCCGTACTTTGCAAAAATGGGAGGCAGAACGTCTTCGATGACTGCAAAAACGTCTTCCTGACTTGCCCAGGACATTTCCATATCCAGCTGATAGAATTCGCCGGGGCTGCGGTCGCCACGGGCATCTTCGTCACGGAAGCAGGGAGCGATCTGGAAGTAACGGTCAAAGCCTGCAGTCATCAGCAGCTGCTTGAACTGCTGGGGTGCCTGAGGCAGAGCGTAGAACTTGCCGGGGTGCTTTCTTGCGGGAACCAGATAGTCACGGGCACCTTCGGGGGAGGATGCAGTCAGAATGGGAGTGGTGATTTCCAGGAATCCATGGTCTGCCATAGCAGCGCGCAGAGCAGACACAACATTGCAGCGCAGCAGGATGTTCTGCTTGACTGCAGGGTTGCGCAGGTCCAGATAGCGGTACTTCAGGCGGATAGATTCGTCTGCATCGGTGGAGCGGTTGATTTCAAAGGGCAGCTCATTGTAGCGGCACTTGCCCAGCACTTCGATGGATTCGGGTACGATCTCGATGTCGCCGGTTGCCTGCTTGGGGTTCTTGCTGTCACGTTCGCGGACAGTGCCCACCACACAAATGGTGGTTTCCTTGTTCAGCGCCTTCACCTGACGGAACATTTCTTCGTTGTCAATGACCAGCTGGGTGGTGCCGTAGAAGTCACGGAGAACAACAAATGCGAAGTTGTTGCCCACTTCGCGGACATTTTCCATCCAGCCGCACAGCTGAACACGCTGGCCCACATGCTCCAGGCGCAGCTCATTACAGGTATGGGTACGGTTCTGAGTCATTTTCAGTTTACCTCTTTCCTTTACTTTTCACGAATGACGGTGACGCTGTTGCGCACAGCCATTTCTGCGGTGATTTTTTCTGCGGCAGCAGCGGGGCTCATGAGCTCCTGCTGACCGGAAGTCAGGTCCTTTACAGAGACCATCTGCTGGGCAGCTTCGTCGTCACCGATGATGACGGCGAAGGGGATGCCCATTTTATCGGCATAAGCAAATTTCTGCTTGACCTTTTTCTTTTCAGTGTAAATCTGAGTGCGCACGCCCGCTTCACGCAGTGTGGTGGCAGCGGCGAAGGGGAACGTCAGATCCTCGGTCATCGGAATGACCAGTACGTCGGCAGGAGCGGTGACCATATCCTCGCTCAGCAGGCCCTGTTCGCCCAGTACATAGAACAGACGGGTCAGACCGATGGAGATGCCCACGCCGGGCAGCTTCTTATCCGTGTAGTACTCTGCCAGATTGTCGTAACGGCCGCCGGAACACACAGAGCCAATCTCAGGATAGTCAGTCATGGTGGTCTCATAGACAGTGCCGGTGTAGTAGTCCAGACCACGGGCAATGGTCAGATCAATGGCAAAGTTTTCTTCCTTAACGCCGAAAGCGGGCAGGTAACCTGCTACGGTATTCAGCTCATCCAGACCCAAATCGAAGGTCTCGCAGCGGCCGCGGTAGGTCTCCAGAAAGGCCAGCTTGTCCGCGCTGGTACCGGGGCAGGAAATGAAGCGGATGATTTCGTCCGCCTTTGCCTCTTCCACACCGCATTCTTCCATCAGCAGCTGCTTCACCTTGTCGCCGCCGACCTTCTCCAGCTTGTCAATGGTGCGCATGATGTCACCGGACTGCTCAGTCAGGCCCAGCAGTTCAAAGAAACCGTTGAGCACCTTGCGGTTGTTCACGCGGATGACAAAGCGGGTCAGGCCCAGCTTGGTGAAGGTACGGTAGATAATAGAAGGGATCTCCGCTTCGTTGATGATGTCCAGCTTGCCGTCGCCGATGACATCAATATCTGCCTGATAAAATTCGCGGAAACGTCCACGCTGGCTGCGTTCGCCGCGGTATACCTTGCCAATCTGATAGCGCTTGAAGGGGAAGGTCAGCTGACCGTAGTTGGCTGCAACATACTTTGCCAGAGGCACAGTCAGGTCAAAACGCAGCGCCAAGTCAGTGTCACCTTTCATAAAGCGGTAGATTTGCTTTTCAGTCTCGCCGCCGCCTTTAGCCAGCAGCACCTGTGCAGATTCAATCACAGGCGTATCCAACGGAGTGAAGCCATAGAGGCTGTAGCTCTCGCGCAGGATTTCCATCATGCGTTCCATCTGTACCTGCTTGGCCGGCAGCAGTTCCATGAAGCCGGACAGGGTACGGGGTGTTACTCTCTCCATAAAATAGTCCTTTCAGAAAGAAATGCTCTTGCCGCACCCGGGAAGAGCATTTCTGTATTTTGCAGGTGTGCGGATCATTTCCGCTTGGGGTTCACGATATCGCGCCAATCCAGATCGCCGCGAGCCAGACCGAGGATCAGAACTTCTGCCGTTGCAATATTGGTTGCAAAGGGGATCTGATACTGGTCACACAGTCGCTCGATACTATTAACTTCATCGAAGCCGGCCTTGTTCTGGGGGTCACACAGGAAAATCACAAGATCGATCTCGTTGTAGGAAATTCGCGCACCGATCTGCTGGCCGCCGCCCTGATTTGCATGCAGATACAGGGTGACTGGCAGTCCGGTTGCCTCAGTGATCAGTTTGCCGGTAGTGTTGGTAGCGCACAAGGTATGCTTTTCCAGAATGCTTTTGTAGGCAAAGCAAAACTGAACCATCAGATCCTTTTTCCGATCGTGCGCCAAAAACGCGATATTCATTGATTGTATGGCCCCTTTCTCATTATAGTCATAGTTTCTAATGGTACTATTATATAACAAGTGTGTCAAATTTCAATAAAAACCAATCAAAATTGCTAAAATTTTTCAGATTTTCTAAATCCTGTTACTGCAGCAGAGTCATTTCAGATTCAATATTTTCGCTGGACTCCTTAATGCTGAAGTAAGCATCCAGAATTTCTCTCGCCATAAATGCGATGGTCGCACCGGATTGGCCATGCTCCACCATGATCGCAATGGCAACTTCGGGATCCTCATAGGGTGCAAAGCACACGAAGATACCGTTATTCGTCTGGCCTTCACCGATCTGTGCGGTACCGGTCTTGCTGCAAACATTGATGTCATAGTTGCCAAAGGTCTCTACTGCAGACCCGTCCTTCTGGGTAGATACCAGATACATGCCGTAGCGGACAGCTTCATAGTTTTCTTCCGCAGAATCTACACGGCTGAGCACGGTTGCTTCACGATTATAGATGGTTTCGGAATAGTCAAAGGTGGAAACACGCTTGAGAATGGATGCCGTATGGCGTTCACCGCTGTTTGCAATGGTGGAAATGTAAGTTGCCATCTGCAAAGGGGTGAACAGGTTGTAGGACTGACCGATACTTGCCTGAATCGTGTCGCCAATATACCAGCTTGCACCGGTCAACTGTTCCTTATACTCCTGAGTAGACATAATACCAGTGCTTTCCGGCAGTTCGATGCCGGTGGAAACGCCCAAACCGAAGCGGTTTGCATAGTCGGACAGCTTATCGATACCCAACATTTCACCGATGGTGTAGAAGAAGTAGTTGCAGGAGACTGCCAATGCACCGGAAACGTTGACACTGCCGTGCAGTGCCTGGACACCGTACGCCCAGCACTTAGGCGCATAACCCGCATCCTTATACTTGGTAAAGATACCTTCGTCTTCTACGGTAGTATTGACTGTTACACCTGTTTCCGGTTCTGTCAGACATGCGATCGCTGTACAAGGTTTAAATGTAGAGCCGGGTGCATAAGTACCGGACAGTGCACGATTGAACAGAGGATTCCCCTCGTCGGTAGAAATGGCTTCGTAGTTTTCCATCAGTGTCGTCAGGTCAAAGGTAGGCCAGCTTGCGATGGCCAGCGGCTCCCCTGTCTTTACTTCCATGACCACGCAGCCCGCACCTGTGATCTCACCCTTTACTTCATCCAGAAGACCATCACGGATGGCCTCCTCGTTGTCGATGGCACGCTGCTCCATAATTCTTTGGATCCCGCTGTCCAGAATACGTTCCACCTGTTCCTGCAGAACCATATCAATGGTCAGGTAAACGTTGTTGCCGGGCTGGGGTTCTTCCGTATAAACTTTCTTCAGAACGGAACCGTCTGCGGTCTTGGTGACAGAAACCTCACCATCTACACCGTGGAGATATTCTTCAAAAGCATACTCTGCGCCGTCTTTACCGACTTTAGCGTCCAGAGAATAGCCTTGGGTTTTATATTTGGTATATTCTTCGTCCGTCATCAGACCAATGTAGCCCAGAATGTGAGCCGCGCCGGTGGTGTTATATTCACGTACATAGCTGGTTTTGACTTCAATGCCGGGCATATCAGTTTCCAGCAGCTTGGTGATCAGTTCCAGGCTTGCGTCTTCCACGAAGATATAATCAGAAGAGGCAACAATATACCGGCTGTTGATTGCATAGCGCATCCCCGCGATCTTACGGGTCTCTTCTGCAGAATAAGTACTATCAATTTTATAGCGGCTGCGGAAAAACGCCATCAGCTCCACCGCAGTGACTTCATCATCCACCAGAATGATGGGATCACCGTCTTCGTCATAATTCTGATTGCCGTTTTCATCCACGGAGTATTCTGCCAGACCGGTCTGCATCGCCAGCTCTGTATAATAAACGGCTGCGTTTTCCAGATAGCCATTCAATATCGTCTGCTGAACAGCAGAAATATCCGTAAACTCAAAAGGTGATTCCATGGTGATAGGCAGATCATCCGTATAGGTCTCACCATATTCCTCTACGATCGCCAGAATCTCCAGAATAACCGCATTGGGTTCTTCCTGTTCAAACAACTCGTCCGTGTTCAGTACGATGTTATGGCAGGCACGGCTGGAAACCAGCGGGCGTCCGTAACGGTCCAGAAGGTTGCCGCGGGATGCTGCAACGGTCTCCGTTGTCACGATACTGTTGGCGCTCTCTTCTGAATATTTCGCGCCTTCCACGATCTGCAGTTTGAACAGTACCACGAAATACACGATCAGCAGCAGAAGCAGAGCCACTGCGGCGCCGATCAGTCTTCCGTTTGGAATGAGTTTTTTCATATCCGTTATCCTTTCCTAAGGGGCAAATCAAGCCTCAAATCGGCTTGCAATCTGTTCTACCGGGAAATAGAGCACAGCTGCCATGGGCATGGACACCAGCATTTGTGCCACAACAATCAACAAACAGTAGAACACTGCGCTGGGCTGCAGCACCAGCACACGAATCATCTGTATACAGCCTGTGACCACGATACAGGCAGCAGCTGTGAACAGATACGCAATATAGCTGCGATTCATCATAAAGTCCGCTGCCATCCCGGCGGCAAAGCCGATTGCCGGGAACAGAAGCGTAAACAATACTGTATTTTCCGTAAAGGTCATATCACACAAGAACCCCGCCAGCAAGCCAAACAGACCACCGCGGAAACCACCTTCGTGCACGCCTACCGCCGCAATGGCTGCAGGAATAAACATCATCTTCACGCCGAAGACCGTCATACGGGCCAAGACCGTATCCTGCAGGAACAGGACCAGCATCAGGAACAAAATATAAACAAAGGCAAGGCGCAGCTTTTTCGTATGAAACAAATCCACAAACACGTTGCTGCCTCCTTATTCAATAACCTCGAAATCTTTGATCACAAAGATCTGGGTCAGTGCATTCAGATCGGTGAAGGGTTCCACGACTGCATATTCGTTCTGCCCTGCTGCTTCCGTATGCACGGAGGTAACAGTGCCGATCAACAGTCCCTGAGGATACCGGCCGCCTGCACCGGAGGTGACCACCGTATCCCCGGTAATTGCCTGACCGGATTCTGCAACAAAGCTGACCTTCATATAATGAGAATTCATCAGTGTATAGTCACCCAGCAGCATAGCACTGGTCTCTTCTGTACCCACCAGAACACCGATACTGGTACCAATGTCAACCACGGTATCCACCGTTGCCCAGTTAGAACCCAGTTCGGAAACCGTGCCGACCAGAACACCATAGGATGTGACCACGCTGTCACCGATCTCAATGCCGGACTCCTGTCCTTTACTGATGGTGAAGGTGCTTGCCCAGTTGGATGCATTCCATGAAACGATCTTCGCAGATTCCATTACAAAGTCCGAACGCTTCTGCTGCAGATTCAGTGCTTCCCGCAGTTCTTCATTTTCAATCTTTGCCTGCTCATTCTCGCGCACCTGCTGTTCCAGATCTGCAATCTGCGCACGGAGATTTTCATTTTCCTGCATCAGCATTTCATAGTCAAACAGGTACCCGTAAAAGCTTTCCACACGGCTGACCAGAGCCTGTGCGACTTTCTGGAACGGCGAGCGCACTGCGCCGGCGGTGTCTTCCACCACGCCTGCTTTTCCATCGCCGGAAGAGGCGACCACCAGTGTCACCAGTGCCACCACCAGAACAACGGCAAGCAGTTTAATCCCGTATTTTTTCAGATAATTTTTCAAAGTAATTCCACACCCAGTTCTTTCAGCATTTTACCAAGGCGGCATACCGGCAACCCCATCACATTGAAAAAGTCACCTTCGATCCCCTCTACGAACAAGCATGCAACGCCCTGAATCCCGTATGCACCGGCTTTATCCATAGGCTCACCTGTGGCGATGTATGCATCAATCTCACTTCCGCTGAGCTTGCGAAATTTCACATTGGTGCACTCCGCCTTGCTCAGTATTTTATCACCTTTCCGCACCGTAACGCCGGTGTAGACCTGATGCGTATTTCCGGACAGGGCAGACAGCATCCGTGCCGCCTCCTGTTCATCTCTGGGTTTCCCCAGAACCTTATCGTTATGCCAGACAATGGTGTCCGCGGCAATAATCACATCTTCCGGGTCGGCATCCGCCGCCACAATGGCAGCCTTCTGCAGACTCAGCACACGCACCGTTTCATCCGGACCTGCGCCCGCGGGAACGGTCTCCTCCCCCTTTGCAGGGATGACGGTGAAATTCATGCCCAGCATTTCCAGCAGCTGCTTTCTCCGCGGAGATTGAGACGCAAGGATCACTGCCATTATTCCACACCTCTGTAATACAGACCGCGGGTCAGGCCATTGGGACGGTACTGAGACAAGCCCGCATAGCTCTTGGCCACTTCCACACATTCGTGGGCGGATTCGGTGGTAAACATCAGGCGCACGCCCCACAGGCCACACTTCTTATAGTCTGCCTTTTTATCTGCAAGGAACAGCTTATGCGCATTGTAGATCACATTACGGCAGCCGTACTCACGCACTACAGGGAACACACTGCCCATACGGTCAGCCAGCTGACCGGGAGTCTGACAGGAACAACGGCCTGCGCTGTTCTTGATGATGCACTGTTCACTGACCATGGCAGGCAAACGGCCATACACGATCATTTCCGTATTCACAGGCTTCTTCATATCGCGGATCTGTGCCATGCGCAGCTCGAAGGAGGCTGTCACAGATTCCATCCCTACATCATGAAGCACTTCGTTGGTGTAGGAATTGAATACGTTCAAGCCGAAGTCGCCGCGGACAGTGAAGCCCAGCTTTCTTGCCAGCAGCACATGACCGATATTGCCCACCAGTGCCTCGCGGACGCCCTGATCATAAATGCCTTTGAGCATTTCCGCAACCTCGCCGAATTGATTGTCATTGATGATGCGGGGCAGCACCACAACGGGAGTACTGCCGTTTTCCACGAAAATATCCTGACAACCGGGGTGGTTGTGAAGCACTTCCATAGGAATGTAAATATATTCCGGTTCCAGCTCAGCCAGCTCCGGAGTAAGCTGCTGGGCAGACAGCACCTGAAAAATGGTGACCGGGTCTTTTTCCACCGGTTTGGTCTGCGGTGCAGGGGGATACTTGCACACTCTGCGTTTGGGCGGCTCTGCGCGCTTGGCAGTCAACTCATTTATGAGACGACGACGGAGTTCGTTGAGTTCCGCTGCGGACAAATGAAGTCCTTCATCCATTTCACAGAAAATGTTTTCCGCATAATAAGGGGTACCGCCAGTCTTGTAGAACTGATCCTGTACCTGTTCACGAGTGACACCGCGGCGCACGGCCTTCTGCGGCACACTGCCCGTGGCTTCTGCACGGTTACCATCCTTATCTTCGATACCCGCCTGAATCGGCTGGCCCTCCTTGATGAGCACATAGAAGTTGACAGGTACGCGCTGCGCCTCCCCTTCTACATACTGTTTATTGACAGCACGGAAAAATTTCTCCTGTTCCTTACCGGGAGTCTCACGGATACCGAACATTTCCTTGCCGCGCTTTCCTTCAAAGTATCCGTCTGTGAATCCCTGCCGGGAGAAAGCCAGCTCCAGCTGTTCCATTTCCGCCGCAGTGGGCTGACGGCGTTCCTTAATGATCTTGGAATAAATATTGGTGACCACCGCTGCATATTCGGGCCGCTTCAGGCGGCCTTCGATTTTGGCGCAGGCCACACCCGCATCCTCCAGCATCTGCATCTTGGTGATCAGGCAGTTGTCCTTCAGAGACAGGGGATAATCATCCATACGACCGCCCAGACTGTACTGCATGCGGCAAGGCTGTGCGCAGGCACCACGGTTGCCGCTGCGGCCGCCAATGAGCGAGCTCATGTAGCACTGACCGGAATGGGTAAAGCACAGGGCACCATGGACGAACACTTCCGTCTCAATGGGAGCATGTTTGGTGATAAATGCGATCTGTTCATAGCTCAGTTCTCTCGCCAGAACCGCACGGGTCAGGCCCATTTCCGCACAGGCCTGCACACCTGCCAGATTGTGCACACTCATCTGGGTGCTTGCGTGCAGAGGGATATCGGGCACAGCTTCCCGCACCACGCGGATCAGACCCATATCCTGAATAATAATCCCATCAGCGCCGTAGTCGGACGCCATACGTGCCAGACCGGCAGCCTCCGCCAGTTCACGGTCGCCTACCACCGTATTCAAAGTCACATATACTTTTGCCCCGCGGATATGGCAGTAGCGCACCGCCTTGGCAAATTCTTCTTCATTAAAATTCGCTGCACCGCGCCGCGCATTGAACCCGCTCAGACCCAGATAAATGGCGTCCGCACCGTTCTGCACCGTAGCGATAACGCTTTCCGGCGACCCTGCCGGAGCCAACAATTCGATCATTCTACATTCCCGTCCCTTAACTTCTAGCAAAATCTAACAAATCTATCCAATAAAACGACATAGTCTTCCTAATTATATAATTTAACAAGGTATTATAGCACACAATCCGCTATTGCGACAAGAGCGAATTGATGTTATACTGAGAAACACAAAAAAGTTTACAAGTGCAAATGCACTGAAATGAGAAAGCCGGTGAGATCATGGACCAAATGGAATATTTCCTGTCAAATCCCCCCTGCTTGTCCGTTCCCGTTTCCGATGCGGATAAGCTGTTGGGCTGCGACAATCTGCTGTGTCTGAAGCTGTACCTGTATCTGCTGCGGACAGGCAAGTCTGTGAGCTTACAGCGCATCTGCGAAGACCTAAACGCAAATCAAGCCGATGTAAAAAAGGCTGCCAAGCAGCTAAAATCCATGGGCATGCTGGGTACTGCAGGCAAGGGCAAAGTTCCGCCCGAACAAGCCATCCCGGAATACGAAAAAACGTATATTGCCAAGCGCTCCATGGAGGATCCTGCATTTGAAGCCCTGCAGACAGAGGCCGCTCAAATTCTTGGCCACACCCTGTCGGCACAGGAATTGAATACGCTGTTCGGCATTTACGACCATCTGGGTCTGCCCCCCGAAGTCATCTGCGTCCTGCTGGTCTCCTGCGTAGAAGATATCCACGAGCGTTACGGTCCCGGCCGCCTGCCCACCATGCGGCAAATCGAGCAGCAGGCATACATCTGGGCAAATCAGGAAATCATGACGTTGGAAATGGCGGACGAATACCTGATGCGCCGCAAGCAGCGCATGGATATGCAGGGTGAGATCAAGCGGATTCTGGGCATCTGGGACAGAGCCTTGACCAAAACCGAGACCGATCACATCAACAGCTGGCTGGACATGGGCTTTGGCACCGACGCCATTGCCATGGCATACGACCGTACTGTGACCCAGACGGGCAGCTTCAAGATCGCATATATGAACAAGATCATGATCAACTGGGACAAGAAGGGACTGCATACTCCCACAGAAATTGAGGTAGGAGACAAGCCTCTGTCCAAAAACATTCCACAAGCACCGGTACAACCCGTCACCCGTACGGCAGGCAGTGAAAAAGACCGCCTGATGCGTCTGCTGGAAGAAATTTAAACCACCCTTTTAGGAGGACAACATGGCATTGGACGGCAAATTGCTGGCACAGGCCAGAAAAAAACTGGAAGATATCCGGCGTCATAACGAAGATACCCAGTCCGCCAGACAGCGGGAAATTTACGCACGGCTCCCTGCGGTGCGGAACATCGACCTGCGTCTGCAAAACCAAATGCGGGAGCTGGCAGCCATTGCCCTGCGCCGCGATGGGCAGGCGAAAGCCGATCTGAAAGCACTGGAGGAGGAAAACCTCGCTCTGCAGGCCCGCCGTGCAGAACTGCTGGTAGAGGCCGGTTATGCCCCCGACTATACCGGTGACCTGTACAACTGCCCTGATTGTCAGGACAAGGGCTACCGCATGGACGGCAGCATGTGTGCCTGTCTGAAGCGGCTGTATAATGCAGAAGTCACCCGTGACCTGTCCGGTCTGCTCAAGGGCGACGAGCACTTTAACCGGTTCCGTCTGGACTATTACAGCAGCCAGCCGGATAACAACGGCGACGTTCCCCGTGAGTGTATGGAAATTATTCTCACTCTGTGCAAAAACTATGCCGCCAAATTCGGCCCTAACAGCAGCAATCTGGTCTTTACCGGCGGTCCCGGTCTAGGAAAGACCTTCCTGTCCGCTTGTATTGCCCGCGCCGTATCCGAAAAAGGATACAGTGTGGCGTACGAAAGCGCCCCCACCGCACTGGGTGCCTTTGAAAAAGAGAAATTCTCCCGCGACCCCGATGAAGCAGCTGCAGCATCTGCCAAAGTGCGCCGCTATCTGGACTGTGACCTGTTGATTCTCGACGACCTAGGCACAGAAATGAACACCAGCTTCACCCAAAGTGCGCTTTATACCATCATCAATCAGCGCCTGATTGACGGCAGACAAACCATCATCAGCACCAATCTGGACGAGCATGCACTGCAGGGGCAGTACTCTGCCCAGATCACTTCCCGTCTGTTGGGCGAATACCGCTGGCTGCGCTTTATCGGCAGCGACATCCGACAGTTGAAAAAATGACAGCAAACAATAGATACTCCGACTCCGCCGATGAGCAGTATCGGAAAATGACCGAAACTCCGGTCTCCCGGCTGATCATCTCACTGGGCATACCTACTACCATCAGTATGCTCATCACCAACATCTATAACATGGCCGACTCCTACTTTGTCAGCCAAATCAGCCTCAGTGCCGGCGGTGCCACCAGTGTGGTGTTCGGTCTGATGGCAATTCTGCAGGCGTTCGGATTTATGTTCGGCCACGGTGCCGGCAGCAATATCAGCCGTATGCTGGGCAGCCGCCATATAGAAACAGCCAACAAATATGCCTCCACCGGCTTTTTCTCTGCGCTGGGTGCAGGTACTTTGATTATGATAGGCGGTTTGGTGTTTATGGATCCGCTGATGCTGCTTCTGGGCAGCACCGACACCATTCTCCCCCACGCCAGAGATTACGCATTTTACATTCTTCTGGCTGCGCCTTTCATGACCGCAAGCTGTGTGCTGAACAACATTCTCCGTTATGAGGGGAAAGCCGCACTGGCGATGCTCGGGCTGACCACCGGCGGTATCCTGAACATAGTGCTGGACCCTATTTTCATCTTTATCCTGCATATGGACATTCGCGGCGCCGGTCTGGCTACGGCATTGTCTCAGTGCATTTCCTTCGGCATCCTGCTGTCCATGTTCCTGCGAGGGAAAACGCAGAGCAGATTATCCGTCCGGTGCATTGCAAAGGATCCGGGAACCATCGGCAGCATTATTCTCACCGGTCTGCCCAGTCTGGCGCGTCAGGGGCTCAACAGCATGTCCACCATGGTGCTCAATGCGCAGGCCAAAGCCTTTGGAGATGCTGCCATCGCCGCCATGGGCTATGTCAGCCGCACTACGGGCCTGATCTTCAGTGTGGGACTCGGTATTGGACAAGGCTACCAACCGGTCGCTGCATTCAATTACGGTGCAGGTCGTTACAGTCGTGTCAAAAAAGGGACTCTGTTTACCATGTTCTTCGGCATGGCTTGTATCGGTGCCCTCGCCACGCTGTGCTTCACCTTTGCCCCCGAGATCATTTCCCTGTTCCGCACCGAAACCGAAGTACTGGAAATCGGCAGCACCGCCCTGCGTATTCAATGTATGCTGCTCCCGTCGCTGGCCGTATGCGTTGCCGCCAACATGCTGTTCCAGAGCATTGGCAAGAGCATCCGCGCCCTGTGTCTGGCCTGCCTGCAGAGTGGTTTGATCTTTATTCCCCTGTGCACGATCCTGCCGCAGTATATCGGGATTCTGGGCATTCAGGTAGCCCAGCCACTGGCATATCTGACCGCCGCAATAATCTCTGTGCCGTTCATGGTCGTTTTCTTCCACGCATTGCCGAAGGAAGATACTATTGTATAAAACATAAAGTAAAAAGTATCGCAGGCCGAAAATGCCTGCGATACTTTTTATTGGTCAAACCGCAATGTGCGGAACATTCCATCCCGACCAACCACAGTGTTGGAAAAAATTGCCCGCATTTCATCAGAAAATTCCTCCGGATGGGGTACAGCGGGGCTGAAGTGGGTCAGCCACAGCTCTTTCGCATTGGCGCAGCAGGCGATCTCTGCCGCCTCCTGCATCATCATGTGACAGGTCAACTCTGCACGTTCCTGTTTTTTCTTCTCCCCGAAAATACCCTCCAGAATCAACAGATCGGCATCTTTCCCATATTCCGCAATCACAGGAACCGGACGGGTGTCCGTAGCATATAAGATGCTCAGCCCACGGCGGGGCGAGCCAAGCACATCCTCCGGTACAAATCCGCCTGCAGCTTCACCGCGCTGAAGCCGCGACCACAAAGAAACAGGGATCCCTTTTTCCTGAGCGATTTTTGCATTGAACTTC
>JAGBAT010000053.1 GCA_017938835.1 Oscillospiraceae bacterium
TGGTATCCGCGGTGAAGGCCCCCGCCCCGATATGATGAAGCAGGTAGACCCCGTCACCAACATCCCCACCAACTCTTCCATAGCCAGCCTGATGGTAAACATGGCATGGCTGCTGTATTTCTACGGCGCTGTGGTGGACTTTGGCTGGTTCGGTAACTTCTCCTTCGATTCCTCCGAGCTTCCCGTCATCACGCTGTACGCCATGTATGTACCGATGTTTATTGGCCTCATGCGAAAGGCAAAGGGGTTGAACACCTTCCAGCGTATCATCACCCCTGTGCTGGGCATTGCCGGCTGCGGCTTCATGGTCTATGCGGCCTTTGCAGGCTACGGTGTCAGCACCGTACTGCACTATCTCGTGATCTACGCAGTCATCATGGGCATTGGCAACTGTTTCTATAAAAAGGAAGAAGCATAAAAAATTCCTGTCTCGGAATTCCGAGACAGGAATTTTTTCATTATCTTAAAAAGATGTGCAGCAGCTTATCTACCAGTTTGCTGTTGTGGGGGGCATAGCGTAAAGGCAGGTCAATCCAATTATACTTTTTCAGAACACTCTTGTAATGGCTGAATGTCTCAAAGCTCTTCTTTCCGTGATATGCTCCCATGCCAGAATTGCCTACACCACCGAAGGGCAGTTCGGAACTTGCGATGTGCATAATGGTGTCGTTGACACAGCCACCGCCGAAGGACACATGCTGCAGGAACCGTTCCTCCACCACTTTTCGCTTGGTGAAGAGATACAAGGCCAGCGGCTTTTCACGTGAGACGATAAAGTCCTCTGCTTCCACCATGGTGTCTACTGCAATAATGGGCAGGATGGGTCCGAAAATCTCCTCCTGCATAACTGCATCCTCTGCAGTCACATTCCGCATAATGGTGGGAGACAGCTTCAGGCGTGCGGGATCGGTGACACCACCGTAATAGGTCTTGCGGATGTCCACCAGATTCATCAGGCGGTTATAGTGCTTCTCATTGATGATGCATCCGTAGTCAGGGCTGCTGATGGGATCGGCACCGTAGCATTTCTCAATAGCCTCCACCAGGTACTCCACGAACTGTTCTTCCACCCGCCTGTCAATCAGCACGTAGTCCGGTGCAATGCAGGTCTGTCCACAGTTGACAAGCTTGCCGAACGCAATACGCTTTGCCGCCAGTTTCAGGTCTGCACTGTCATCAATGACAACGGGGCTTTTGCCGCCCAGCTCCAGGGTCACGGGAGTCAGGTTCATGGCAGCCTTTGCCATTACTTCTCGTCCAACCTTGGTCCCGCCTGTGAAGAAAATATAGTCAAATCGGGTCTCCAGCAGCGCTTTGTTTTCTGCTCTGCCGCCTTCCACCACAGCCACCCATTCGGGAGGGCAAGCCTCCTCAATGATTTTGCGGATCACCGCACTGGTGGCAGGAGAATAGGCCGAGGGCTTCACCACACAGCAGTTGCCGGCTGCCACCGCACCGATCATGGGTTCCATACACAGCATAAAGGGATAATTCCACGGACTCATAACCAGCACCACCCCGTAAGGTTCAGGAATGGAATAGCTGACAGAATGGAAGTTCGCCAGCCAGGTGCGCTTGCGCAGGGGTTTTGCCCACTTGTGCACATGTTTCATCTGCTCAGACAGTTCTTTCAGCGTCAGTCCCACTTCGGTCATAAAAGCCTCTGTGGGGCACTTTCCCAAGTCAGCATACAGCGCATCCAGTATCTCCTGCTCACGGGCAGAGATGGAATCATAAATTTTCTGCAGCAGCAAAACCCGGGCACTGACAGACCGGGTGGCACCGGTTTTAAAAAACGCTCTTTGCTTTTCTACAAGCTCTTCAATATTTATAGCATTTGCGGTCATTTATTTCGCCTTTCTCTCTATCATCAATTGTCAAAAGGAAACTTGGTTTTATAGAGCTAAAATTTATTTGGCAGCATGATTCTCGTCGATGGGGTCGCTCCAAGGGCAAGAACGCAGCCAGCATTCTTTTTTGCATAACACGGTTGCAGCGTCCTTTGTCAACTGATGGTATGTTTCCGTGAAATATAGTATACGCTCGAGGAGTTGTCTAGTCAACAAAAAGAACCTTTTCTCCATTATGGCCGGATTGTTCAGATTCTAAGAGCGAGCTTCGTAAAAACATTGTGAAAAGATAAATCATTGTTGACAAATTTCTCCCTTGTCTGTATACTTTTCTAGACAACTGTCAAGACACTCAAGCGTTGAACAACACGATCAATACATAACGAACAAAACGGAGGCGCTTTATGAAAGAGTTTCTCGCAAGAAAAGACATCGTCATCAGCTGGCAGCGTTACGGCATTGATGCACTGGGCGCAATGGCACAGGGCCTGTTCTGCTCCCTGCTGATCGGCACCATTTTAAATACCATTGGTTCCCAGTTCGGCATTGATTTTCTCACCGAACCCATCCTGTATCTGGGCAAAGGCGATGGACAGGTTGGCTATACCATTGGTGGAGTGGCTTCCCTGATGGTAGGACCTGCCATGGCAGTGGCCATCGGTAATGCACTGAAAGCACCTCCCATGGTTCTGTTCTCTCTGATCACCGTAGGCTTTGCCACCAACGCTTTGGGCGGCGCAGGCGGCCCCTTCGCTGTACTGGTCACTGCCTGTGTAGCCGCTGAATTCGGCAAAGCCGTTTCTAAAGAAACCAAAGTTGATATTTTGGTCACCCCCATCGTCACCATTCTGGTTGGTGTGGGACTAGCGATGGTCGTGGCAGCTCCCATCGGCACCTTTGCACAGTGGGTCGGCAGCATCATCATGTGGGCAACCGAACAGCGCCCCTTTATTATGGGCATCCTCGTTTCCGTCATCGTGGGCATCGCACTGACGCTCCCCATCTCCTCTGCCGCTATCTGCGCAGGTCTGGGGCTGACCGGTCTGGCCGGCGGTGCCGCCGTGGCAGGCTGCTGTGCCAACATGATCGGTTTTGCTGTGCTGAGCTTTAAGGAAAATGGTGTCGGCGGCCTCATTAGCCAAGGCGTTGGCACCTCCATGCTGCAGATGCCCAATATCGTCCGTAACCCCAAGGTTTGGATTCCCGCCATCGTCACCTCCGCTATCACCGGCCCCATCGCTACCTGTATTTTTAAACTGCAGATGAACGGAGCTCCCGTGAACTCCGGTATGGGTACCTGCGGCTTCTGCGGTCAGATCGGTGTGTGGACCGGCTGGGTGAATGATGTTGCATCCGGTGCCAAGGCAGCCATCACCGGCTGGGACTGGTTCGGCTTGATTATGATTTCTTTCATTCTTCCCGCTGTCATCTGTCCCTTGATCGGCATGGTATGCCGCAGACTGGGCTGGATCAAGGCCGGCGATTTGAAACTGGATTAACAATTCTATATTTCCCTCTAAATGAAACCGGGTATCCGCTGGATACCCGGTTTCGCAGCTTGTCAAAAAACGCCACGCAGAGTTTTGTCTGCAAGGACGAAATAAGGATTCAATCCATTTTTGTCTCAGCATGTGCGTGGCAAAAAATACATATCAGCCTGCAAACGTGCAAATTGTTTTTCATCGAAAAACAATGCGTGCGCTGCAGCAGGCTGCAAGTCCATCGCGTTAGCGGGGACGTCTCTGTCAAAATGCTCCATAGGAGTATTTTGACAGACTCGAA
>JAGBAT010000054.1 GCA_017938835.1 Oscillospiraceae bacterium
ACTTTTTGGATGCTTCTCTGGTGATAAACACGCAGGGAATTTCATATTGCAGCTCAGACAGGTCCAGATTGATGCTGCCGGATACATTGTTATAGATCATCACCGCAATGGCACCGGCTTTTGCCGCATTGGTTGCTTTGTCAGAGAAACTGTTGTCACCACGGGAGCAGAGCACAACTTTTCCCTTAACCAGGTCTTCATAACCGTTGTAGGAATCCGCATAACTGAGATGCTCAAAGAGAACATATTCGTAATCCGTACCCGTACCATCGGTTGATTGGTCCATATCGATGATCGGGGTATTCTTGGGAGTGCTGGAATAGGTGAAATTTTCACTATAATCCACCAGCTGACCACCCACGGTCAGGCTACCGGAAACGATCTTGCCCACATTTTCAACGGAGGCAATGGTCAGTGCGTTGGCACCGGTACCAGGTTCACCGCCGGTGAAGGTATTGACATCATCGGCATACAGGGTACCAGGTCTGGACAGGTAGGCCCAGTCATAGCTGTTGCCGGCAGAGATGGTTGCTACCGTATCGCTGTTCTTCAGTTTCTCCAAAAATCCGCCCAAGCTGTTGGCTGCGGAAAAACCGGGGAACGTGGTGCCCAGAGACAAGTTCACCGTATCTGCACCCAGCAGAATGGCGTCTTCCACTGCAGCCACGATATCACCGGACGCTGCACCCATATCACCAAAAACATCCATAACCAGGATCTGTGCATCGGGCGCAGTACCTGCCACATACGTCTCCTCCAGTGCGCTCACCATTTCACCGTTCTTTTCAATAAAACGGTTGGCAGCTGCAATACCGGCAACATGCGATCCGTGATTACCTGCGTTGTCATTATCATGGGTCACATCATAAGATCTGGTTGAATAGCTGAAGCCGTAAGGAATTTTACTGTTGATATACAGCTTGGACGCATCGCTGCCGCCGCTGTTGCTGGCATTAAGCTTCGGCAGGATTTCCTTGATTTCTGCGGTATCCAGCAAATTCAGACCAGCTACATACTCATCGTAGTCCATGTCTTTTGCTTCTGCATTCAGCCTCAGCGCGTACTCATAGGCCGCTGCAGAAACAGACTGATGATCGGTATCCAGACCGGTATCCACAATCGCTACACGACTGCCTGCACCGGTGTAGCCACTGGCCCAAGTCTCTGTTGCCCCTACTGTCTCGCCGGCAAAGATCATATTGGGCTGTGCATCGTTATCAGAATACACATCAGGATAGAAGATCTGTTCCAAAAGGACATCGGCAACACCCTCTACCTGCTTGATCTTTTCAATCTGACCATACTCCACGTTGGCGGAAATCATGTTGGCAATCAGCGCCAGATTCCATTCCACATCCAACTGCTGTCCGATTTTACGCTCAATAGAGCGCTGAACCGAAAACTGGTTGTCGATTGCCTGCTGATGATATGCCATCGCTCTGGTGTTCTGTGCGATACCCCGTGTGGAATAGCCCTGATCAATGGTAGATGGGCTTTCCATCATAATGGATACACGCACAACATCCGTATCAGCATACTGCTTTTCCTGCTCTGCACTCGGAGCATCCTCTGTCTCTGCAATGCTTGCAGTAACAGCACTGTCATCCACTTTGGAAAATGACAGTTCGTCTGTGGGTTGTGTTTCAGCTGCCACGGCCACTGTCTGTCCCAGCATACACAGCACCAACAGAACAACAAACAGGGTGCGCCACTTATTTTTTCTCATCTTTCCATCTCCTTCTGCTTTCCTTCCCTTAGGAGTCGGATACCGTCGGATCTGTCGGCACCGGAATGATTGTCTCATTTTCTACATATCTGGACAGCATAGCTGCCGTCTGCACCCGAGATGCAGATGCAGCAGGCAACAGTTTTCCGTCACTGCCATTCATGATCCCTGTTCCTACCGCCCAGTTCATGGCGTCCACAGCATATGCACTAACAGTTTGACTGTCAGCAAACTTGCTCAGATCGTTTGCGCCGCTCTTTTTCGCGCCATCATAACGATATAGAATGGTAGCCAGCTGCTCACGTGTGATATTGTTGTTGGGCGCAAATGTCTCCGTTGTCACGCCATTCACAATTCCGTTCGCAGCCGCCCAAATCACGGCATCGGTATACCATTTGCCGATTTCCACATCCTTGAAGGGATTGGTCGTACCTGACACATCGGGTGATCCGGCAATTCGGTATAGAATTGTCACCAGTTGTCCGCGAGTAACGTTGCCATTCGGCGCAATCTCATTGGCGCTCATGCCATTCATGTAGCCATTCTTCAACATAAATTCCACATAACTGCGGTACCAGCCGGTGGGCTCCAAATCAAGGAATGCATTGTATCCGCTTACATCCGGGTAGTTTTCATCATCGTTGCTTCCATTTTTGTCTTCGCCTGCATTTGTTTCGCTGCCTTCATCCGCCTCAACTTTTACTGTCCCGCTGACAGCAGAAAAGGACTGCTTTTCCAAATCACAGTCAACCAAGTCACCTGGATTAAATGTCACTCCAATCTGAACATCTCCCGCTTCACAGTCCTCCAGAATTCGGAAATGCATTATCATCAAGACGCCATCGTCAGTAAAGCTTTCCGTTGCCAGGGGATCAGACCA
>JAGBAT010000055.1 GCA_017938835.1 Oscillospiraceae bacterium
GCCACTCCATTAAGTTCCGTGGTGTCAACCGCCATGATTCCGACCCCATCACCGGCCCTGTGATCCCTCTGGAGCATCTGAAGCGGGATCTGAAGATGATTAAGGAATACAATTTCAATGCGATCCGTACCGCCCACTATCCCAACGCACCCATGTTCTATCAGCTCTGTGACCAGTACGGCTTTATGGTCATTGATGAAGCAGATCACGAAAGTCACGGCGCTGCAGAAATGTACTGCTCCGAAAATGAGCTGTGGGAAAACCATGTAGAGCATTGGAACGAACCCTTTGCAGACAACCCCGACTTCCTGGAAGCCACTTTGGATCGTACTAAGCGGTGCGTTATCCGTGACAAGAACCGCCCCAGTGTTATCTGCTGGTCTATGGGTAACGAAAGTGCTTACGGCTGCTGCTTTGAAGCGGCACTGGCCTGGACCAAGCACTTTGACCCCTCCCGTCTGACTCATTACGAAAGCGCCCAGTACCGCAGCAGAAAGCGCAAGTACGACTTCTCCAACATCGACCTGTACTCCAATATGTACCCCTCCATCGAAACCCTGCAGGCTTATGTAGATTCCAACCCCGACAAGCCTTATCTGATGTGCGAATACTCTCACGCAATGGGCAACGGCCCCGGAGATCTGGAGGACTACTGGCAGTTCATCGAAAAGAACGAGTGTATGAGCGGTGGCTTTGTCTGGGAATGGTGTGACCACGCAATCTATAAGGGCGAAGCCCCCAACGGCAAGCCTATGTACTGGTACGGCGGCGACCACGGCGAATATCCCCATGACGGCAATTTCTGCGTGGACGGCCTTGTATATCCTGACCGCCGCCCCCACACTGGTGTGATGGAGTACAAAAATGTAAATCGTCCCGTCCGGGTCAAGAAGTTCGACCAGGATACCGGAATTGTGACCTTCCACAACTACATGGACTTTGTTGCCATGAACAAGTATCTGACCATTCGCTATGAAGTCAACTGCGATGGTGAAGTGATCCAGAGCGGTGATGTTGACCGTGTTCCCGCAATTCTGCCCCACGCAGAGGGAACCATCCGGCTGAACATCCAAGTTCCTGCAAAGGGCCGCAGCTATCTGAAGCTGATCTATCAGCTCAAGGAAGCAACTGAACTGCTGCCTGCTGGCTTTGATCTGGGCTTTGATGAAGTTGAACTGGAAGCTGCTGTCGATGGCAGAAATCAGAAGGCTCTGGCAATCTGGAACAAGAAAGATCTGTCCGAGGACAATCTGAAAGTTTCCGAGGATGATCGTTATATCGTCGTTTCCGGCAAGAACTTCTCCTACCGCTATGATAAGACAGTTGGCAACTTCTGCTCTATGGTCTTTGAGGGTCGTGAACTGCTGGACAAGCCTATGAGCTTGAACATCTGGCGTGCGCCTACCGACAACGACCGGAAGCAGAAGTTGGAATGGATGGCAGCTCACTATGACAAGGCCATTACCCGCTCTTATATGACCCGTACTTTGGCCGCAGACAGTGAAGTTCGTATCCACTCCGATGTATCCATTGCCGCTATCGCTGTCCAGAGATTTATTGACATTGAGGTAGACTGGACTGTTTCTGTATCCGGTGCAGTTACTGCCAACATTCTGGCAAAGCGCAATATGGAGTTCCCGGAGCTTCCCCGTTTTGGTCTGCGACTGTTCGTTCCCAACTCTCTGGAGCAGGTTACTTACTACGGCCTTGGCCCCACTGAAAATTATCCCGATAAGCGTCATGCAACATCCCACGGCATTTACAACACCACAGTAGAGGGTCTGTATGAGGACTATATCCGTCCCCAGGAACACGGTGCCCACGGCGGCTGCAACTATGTGATTCTGGAAGACGAAAAACTGCGGCTCACCGCTGTCAGTCTGGAAGCCTTCAGTTTCAATGCTTCCCACTACACCCAGGAAGAGATGACTGTCAAGGGTCATAACTACGAGCTGGAAGAGTGCGGCAGCACTGTCCTGTGTCTGGACTACCGGCATAACGGTATCGGCTCCGCAAGCTGCGGACCGGTTCTGCGCCGGGAATACGCACTCACCGACGAAACCATCGACTTTGAAATCCGCATCATCCCCGAATTGAAATAATATATACGACACATGATGTAAAGGAGAATTGTCATGCAAGAAAAGAAGTATTTGAAGTGGTATCACAAGATCGGCTACGGCTCCGGCGATATTGCAGGCAACTGTGTGTACGCACTGTTGACCGCGTTCATGATGATCTATCTGACCGATACCATCGGTCTGAGCATGGGCGTTGTCAGTACACTGATTGCGCTTTCCAAAGTTTTTGACGGTGTTTCCGACTTCTTCTTCGGAAGAATGATCGATAAGACCAAAACCAAGATGGGCAAAGCCCGTCCCTGGATGCTCTGGGCCTATATCGGCTGTGCAATCACCCTGGTTGCCTGCTTCTCCATTCCCACCAGCTGGGGCCAGACCGCACAGTACATTTTCTTCTTCCTGTCCTACACTCTGCTGAATGCAGTTTTCTTCACCGCAAACAACATCGCATACGCATCCCTGACCGCACTGATCACCAAGAACACCAGCGAGCGTGTTCAGATCGGTTCCTTCCGCTTCATCTTTGCCTTTGCAACCAAAATCGTCATTGAGGCAGTTACCATCTTTGCTGTTGAGTGGCTCGGCGGCGGTGTCATGGGTTGGAGACTGATCGCCATCATTTACGCAGTCCTCGGTCTGATTACCAATACTTTCTCCGTCTTCTCCGTTAAGGAGCTTTCTGAGGCTGATGACGAAATGGAAGAGGAAAGGGAAGAGGAGCACGAGCTCACTTTCCTGCAGTCCTTTAAACTACTGCTCAAGAATAAGTACTATGTGATTATCTGCTGCAGCTACATTCTGACCCAGCTCTACGCTTCCGTCATTGGCATGGGTACTTACTACGCCAAGTACATTCTGGGTAACGAGGAACTGTTCAGCGACTTGTCTCTGGGCATTAACATCACCATGGTTGTTGCTCTTACGATCCTTCCCTATGTGATCAAGAAGATGGGCGGTATGTATAAGCTGAACATCTGGGGCTATGTGCTGGCCGCCTTAGGAAGAGTCGGCGTCATGGTAGCCGCCTATATGGGCAGCTTCCCTCTAATGATCGCTTTCACCGCAGTCTCTACCATCGGTATTGCACCTCTGCAGGGCGACCTGAACGCACTGATTGCCTGCTGCTCTGAGCATACTACACTCACCACCGGTCACAGACTGGAAGGCATGATGTATTCCTGCTCCTCCCTGGGCATCAAGCTGGGTGGTGCACTGGGTACCGCAATCTGTGGCTGGATGTTGGACTCAGCCGGATATATTGAGAACGCTGCTGTTCAGACCGCAGCTACCGTCAACATGCTGAACTTCCTGTACCTGTGGATGCCTATTATTCTCTGCGCAGCTGTCGGCTTCCTGCTGGTGTTTCTGCGTGTGGAAAAGGCCAATGAGAAGCTGATTGCAGAAAAGGCAAATTAATATGAATAAGCACTATCGTTTCTCCGCTCCCGGCAGAACAGAAATCGGGGGCAACCATACAGATCACCAGCACGGCTGCGTTCTCGCAGCCGCGGTGAATCTGGAAACTGTAGCAGATGTTACACTGAACAATGCAAATCACATTTGCATTAAATCCGATGGATACCCGGAGTTCTCCGTTTCTTTGGATGATTTGAGTGTACACAGCGATGAAGTAAATACCACTGCATCCCTTGTCCGTGGTGTCGCTGCCGCTTTTGTCCAGCGGGGAGCCAAGCTGCAAGGCTTTGATGCAGTAATCCACTCCACGGTACTTCCTGGCAGCGGATTAAGCTCCTCCGCAGCATTTGAAGTGCTGATCGGTACAATTTGTAACGACCTGTTCTATGGCAGCAAGCTGACACCGGTTGAAATAGCGCAGATCGGACAATGGGCTGAGAATATGTACTTTGGAAAGCCGTGTGGACTGATGGATCAGATGGCTTCCTCTGTAGGTGGTTTGGTATTCATCGATTTTGAAGATCCTGCAAATCCTCAGATTGAGAAGGTCAGCTTTGACCTGGCAGCAGCCGGGTATGCGCTGTGTATCATTGACAGCGGTGCGGACCATGCGGATTTGACCGATGAATACGCCGCCATTACCACAGAACTGAAAGAACTTTGCGCCTTCTTTGGCAAGCAGTACCTGCGGCAGATCCCGGAAAATGAGTTTATGGAAGCGCTTCCCAGACTGCGAGGCAAAGTATCCGACCGAGCTATTTTGAGAGCAATTCATGTTTACAGAGAGAATGAGCGGGTAGCTGCTCAAACAACGGCATTGAAGGCCGGAGCAATCGATACCTTCCTGCAGCTCTGCAAAGAATCTGGACACAGTTCTTGGATGTATCTGCAAAACATTTGTCCCACAGGAGCTGTTCAAAACCAAGCCGTTGGCTTTGCACTGGCTCTTTGCGATACTCTGCTGAATGGCAGAGGTGCATACCGTGTACATGGCGGTGGATTTGCCGGAACTGTTCAGGCATTTGTTCCCGTGGATATGCTTGACCAGTTCAAGGCAAACATTGAAAGCAATCTTGGACAAGGCAGCTGTCATGTTTTGAATATCCGTCCCTATGGAGGTATCCGGGTACAGTAAAGGAGAGTGTACCATGAATGTAAACACCTATATTACCGCTTTGGTGCAGTATGGTTTGAGCAAAGAACTCTTTGAGCCTTGTG
This sequence comes from Oscillospiraceae bacterium, assembly GCA_017938835.1. Classification (GTDB taxonomy): domain Bacteria; phylum Bacillota; class Clostridia; order Oscillospirales; family Oscillospiraceae; genus HGM13010. Next base: position 4,716 of record JAGBAT010000055.1, read on the forward strand.
ACAAAGCGTTCATCATAAATCAGCTCCTGGGGGTCCTTGAGCTGAATAGCTATGAGCCTGCAGAAACACAGACTTTACCTTTGGAGAAAATTCTGCAAGGACTTCTGGAAGATGCAGTAATGCGTGGCGTGTGCAATGACGACATTACCAGCCGGGATCTGTTTGATACCAAGCTGATGGGCGTAATGACACCGCCCCCAAGAGAAGTACGCAGTAAGTTTGCTGCTTTGTATAGCACATCCCCGGAAGCGGCAACCGACTGGTATTACCGCTTCTCGCAGGATACAGACTATATCCGTCGCTACCGCATCCAAAAAGACCTGCGGTGGAAAACTGCAACCGACTACGGCAATCTTGATATTACAATCAATTTGAGCAAGCCGGAAAAGGACCCCAAGGCGATTGCAGCTGCTAAATCCGCACCGCAGTCCAATTACCCCAAGTGTCTGTTATGCCCCGAAAATGAGGGATACGCAGGCCGTATGAACCATCCTGCAAGACAGAATCACCGAATTATCCCTGTGGAGCTAACAGGCGAAAACTGGAATCTACAGTATAGTCCCTATGTTTACTATCCGGAGCATTGCATCGTTTTCAATAGTGAACATACCCCCATGGTGATTAACAAGGCAACGATCAGCAAACTGCTGGACTTTGTTGCAAAGTTCCCGCACTACTTTGTGGGCAGCAATGCAGACCTGCCCATTGTAGGTGGCAGCATTTTGAGCCATGAACACTTCCAGGGTGGACATTACAGCTTCCCCATGGAGCGGGCACCCATTGACCGCAAAATCTCGTTCCGGGGGTATGAAGATGTAAATGCTGGTATCGTAAAGTGGCCTATGAGCGTCATTCGCATTTCCTGTCCCGATAAGGACAGACTTGTGGATCTTGCAACCAAGATTCTGCTGCGTTGGAGAATCTACACAGATAAAGCCGCTTTTATCTTTGCCAAGACAGACAAAGAGCCGCACAACACAATTACTCCTATTGCACGCCGCCGGGGTAATGATTATGAGCTGGATCTTGTTCTGCGTAACAATATCACAACGAAAGAGCATCCTCTGGGCGTGTACCATCCCCATGCAGAACTGCACCACATCAAGAAAGAGAATATCGGTCTGATTGAAGTCATGGGCTTGGCGGTTCTGCCCGCCAGACTGAAACAAGAGCTTGCGAGCATTGAGGAAGCGATTCTCTGCGGTACGCCGTTGACCGGAGAGCTTGCCAAACACGAAGCCTGGGTCAAAGAGCTGATGGAGAAGCAGACTTTCACACCCGATAACACTGCCTGCATCCTAAAGATGGAGGTTGGCAAGGTGTTCGCACAGGTCCTGGAGCATGCCGGTGTTTATAAGCGCACTCCCGAGGGTGCCGCCGCTTTTGACCGTTTTATTGATGCAGTAAACGAAGAAGTTTAATAATAGGAAAGGATTGTCAGTTATGAAGATGTTGAAGAATATGAACAATGTAAATGCCCTGATGACTGCCGTTGCCAGCTGCACGGATTCTGTACTTCTCAAGTCTGCTGATGGCCGCGAAGAATACAACCTGAAATCTGCTCTGTCCCTGTTGATCGGCATTGGCCATCTGTGCGGGGAGCATGGTGACGAGTATGAGGTATTCTGCACCAACCGTGCAGATGAAGGCTATCTCCTGAAATTCTTCCGGGATCTGAAGCAGGGTGATGCCATTGCATCCTAACCATAGAAGTAGGAGGTAAGAAAATGAAAGTACTCGTTACCGGCGGTGCCGGTTATATCGGCAGTCATACCGCTGTAGAGCTGCTGCAGGCAGGACATGAAGTAGTAATCGTTGATGACCTGTCTAATGCCAAAATTGAAGTCATTGACCGCATTAAGGAAATCACAGGAAAAAGAGTTCCTTTTTACTGGATTGACTGTGCGGACAAGGAGAAGCTGTGGGATGTTTTTCGGAACAACAACATTGACGCTGTTATCCATTTTGCCGGATTTAAGGCCGTGGGTGAGAGTGTTAAGAAACCCCTGCAATATTATCGCAATAACCTGGACAGCACATTGTCCCTTGTAGAAACGATGGAGGAGTTCGGGTGCCGCAAACTGGTTTTCTCCTCCTCGGCCACTGTTTACGGCCCGAACAATCCCCATCCGTACAAGGAAGAAATGCCAGCTATCCAGTCCACCAGCCCTTACGGTTGGACTAAAGTAATGATCGAGCGGATTCTGACTGATTACTGCACCGCCCATCCGGATTTCTGCGCTGTGCTGCTGCGCTATTTCAATCCCATCGGTGCCCATAAGTCCGGTCTGCTGGGTGACGATCCCAACGGTATCCCCAATAACTTGATGCCTTACATTGGCAGAGTTGCGGCAGGACAGCTTGAAAAGCTGACCATCTTTGGCGGTGACTATGACACCCCGGACGGAACCTGCCAGCGTGACTACCTTCATGTTGTGGATTTGGCTATCGGGCACTTGAAGGCATTGGAGTACGCGGAAAATCACAATGGCGTGGAAGCAATCAATCTGGGAACCGGCAACGGCATTTCCGTTCTGGAGTTGGTCAATGCCTTTGAAGCAGCCAACGAAATGAAGTTGCCCTATGTGATTGGCCCCCGCCGGGACGGTGATTTGCCTGCGTTCTGGGCCGATGCAACCAAAGCAAAAGAGCTGCTTGGATGGGAAGCAACCCATACAGTAGAAGATATGTGTCGTAGTTCTTGGGAATTTGCAAAAAATAGCAAATAAACCACACCTTTCGATTCACATTTTGAAAAGAAATCTGTCCCAAGTTGGGACAGATTTTCTTTTGCCCTAAAGTGCGAAATTTGATGAATCAATATATTTTTGATTATTTTTTGAGAAGTTTTGAGGAAAATCTGGATTTTCAATGCTTCCGTCCGTGATATAGGCAAAATCGGAAAGCAGGTAAGAGAAAGTGACATTAGAACAATTTTATACCTACCAGGAGCAAACTTTTGATTCTTTCTGCAAGGCGGTTATACGCAATGAAAGCATCGATGCTTTTCGTGAACTGGCACACCGTAGAGAGCATGAGATAGAGTTTTCTGCCATGTCACCAAAGGAAATTGCGTCATTGAGTGCGGCAGACTGTTTTGATGCGTACAGAAAGTCATTCCGTGTACACGGGTACATCGTCGAAGTGTGTGACCGCTCCTTGGGAGAAATATTAGATTACATACCATCAGCACAAAGAGATATTGTTCTTCTGTCCTACTTTCTTGACTACTCCGATCTGGAAATCAGCAGGTTACTGAACATGAGCAAGAGTACAGTCCACTATCGCAGAAAAGCAACGCTGCGACGGTTGAAACAATTATTGGAGGACTTAGAGCATGGCTAACGAAATCTCGTACACAACCATACTTGCGGCTAAAGCAGGTGATGCCGAAGCAATGAGCAAAATACTACGGCATTACGCCCCGTATATAGCTGTTCATGCCAATTGAATGCCTTTGATAGGGGTCTGTCCCAAATTCTGTGTAAACACCGAAATGCGGTGTAAATAGAGCAAAATATATTCAAGGCGGAAGTGGCGCAAGCTGCTGCCGCCTTGTTTTCAAAATAGCAGTGGATCGAGGGCATGTCAAGGGCGGGGGCGCC
>JAGBAT010000056.1 GCA_017938835.1 Oscillospiraceae bacterium
GCAATATACTCTAAAGTCAGAGGTTCCATATACACCTTATCTGCAATGGAAGTATCCGTCATAATGGTGGCCGGATTGGAATTGCACAGCACCACTTCGTAGCCCTCTTCCTTCAAAGCTAGACACGCCTGCGTGCCCGCATAATCGAATTCAGCTGCCTGTCCAATGACGATGGGGCCGGAACCGATGACAAGGATTTTGTGAATATCTGTTCTCTTAGGCATGGCTGCGTTCCTCCTCCATCATTTGAATGAACCGATCAAACAGATACCAGCTGTCCTGGGGGCCGGGCGCGCTTTCCGGATGGTACTGCACACTGAAGATCTTATCTTCCGGGCAGGCTACCCCTTCCACTGTCCCATCCAGCAGATTGATATGGGTCACCTGAAGTCCGCTATTTTCCACACTGCTCCAATCCACCGCATAGGAGTGGTTCTGAGAGGTGATCTCCACCTTCTCCGTCTCAAGATCCTTGACCGGATGATTGCCCCCGCGGTGGCCGAATTTCAGCTTATAGGTCTTTGCCCCATAAGACAGAGCCGTCAGCTGATGTCCAAGACAGATGCCAAAGATGGGATACTTTCCACGCAGCCCACGGAGTGTCTCAATGGTGGGCTGCACATCTTCCGGGTTCCCGGGGCCATTGGAGAAAAACACGCCATCAGGGTTCAGTGCCTCAATTTTGTCAGCAGTAGTGTTCCATGGCACAATGGTCACATCACAGCCACGGGCATTGAGACTACGCACGATGTTCTGCTTCATGCCACAGTCCACAGCGACCACGTGGTAGTCTGCATCCGGCACATTGGACTGCCAGACTTCCTTACAGCTAACACGGGACACTGCATCCTTAGGAACCGGTGTTTCACCAATCGCTTTTAATGCCTCTTCTGCAGTTGTCTCTGCGACCGTCAGCAGTGCTCTGCGGCTGCCCTTATCCCGAATGGATCGGGTCAGCTTGCGGGTATCAATACCGTAAATACCGGGGATGCCATACTGCTGCATGACCTGTTCCAGTGTCTGTGCACTGCGGAAATTGGAGGGCAGATCGTTATATTCTCTGACAACCAACGCACCGATGGTCGGAATCTTGGTCTCAAAGTCATCGTCTGCCATGCCGTAATTGCCGATAAGCGGATAAGTCATAACCACCGCCTGATCGGTATAGGAGGGATCGGACAGAATTTCCTGATAGCCCACCATGGAGGTGTTGAACACCACTTCCAGCACCCGCTCCACAGGGGCACCGAAACCATAGCCGTAATACTCCTCCCCGTCTTCCAGAATAAGCTTTTTATTATAGTTCCTTGTTACCATATATTCACGCTTCCTTACTGTGTTCCAATGCCGCTGCAACAAATCCTTTGAACAGCGGATGGGGCCGGTTGGGACGGCTCTTGAATTCGGGATGATACTGCACACCGACATAGAACGGTCTGTCCGCCAGTTCCACAGTCTCCACCAATCTGCCATCAGGAGACAAACCGCTGAGCACGAGACCGGCTTCCTGCAATGTCTGTCTGTATTCATTATTAAATTCATAACGGTGGCGATGGCGCTCCTGAATCACCGGTTCCCCGTAACAGCGTTCCATCGTGGTTCCCGGTGCAATAACGCAGGGATAGCTGCCCAGGCGGAGGGTACCACCCTTGTCGATGTTGTCGCTCTGCCCCGGCATATAGTCGATGACCTTATGGATCCCATTGGGCATAAACTCGCCAGAATTTGCATCAGTCAGCCCCGCTGCATGGCGGGCATATTCAATAACTGCGATCTGCATACCCAGACAAATACCAAGATACGGCACACGATGCTCTCTGGCATACTGTGCTGCCAGTATCATACCCTCAACGCCGCGGTCTCCAAACCCGCCGGGCACGATAATACCGTCAACCCCACCCAGTATTTTTTCACAGTTTTCATCCGTGATGCCCTCTGAGTCGATCCATTCAATATCAATTTTGGAATCCAATACATAACCTGCATGCCGCAGGGCCTCCGCAACAGACAGGTACGCATCATGCAGCTGCACATATTTACCCACCAGTCCGATTTTGACGGTATTATGACGGCTTTTGATGGATGCCACCATAGCTGTCCACTCCTTCAGATTGGGCTCAGGTGTGTGCAGCTTCAGTTCGCGACAAACCACACCGGAAAGATTTGCTGCCTCCAAAAACAAAGGGGCCTCATACAACACCGGCAGAGTCAGATTTTCGATGACACAGTCGGGCTTCACATTACAGAAGTTGGCCACTTTGCGAAAAATACTCTGGTCAGTAATGGGCTCATCACAGCGCAACACAATGATGTCGGGAGAAATACCCAATCCCCGCAGCTGATTGACGGAATGCTGGGTCGGCTTTGACTTGTGCTCACCGGATGCTTTTAAATAAGGTACAAGGGTCACATGGATATACAGAGAATTCTCTCTGCCCACTTCCAAACCCACCTGACGAATGGCTTCCAAAAAAGGCTGACTTTCAATATCACCGATGGTGCCGCCGATCTCCGTAATGACCACATCGGCTCCCGCTCTGTCACCGACACTGTAGATAAAGTGCTTGATCTCGTCGGTGATATGGGGAATGGTCTGCACAGTAGTACCCAAATATTCCCCCCGCCGCTCCTTGCTGATCACATTGGAATACACCTTACCAGTAGTCAAATTAGAATATTTGTTCAGGTCTTCATCAATAAAGCGTTCATAGTGACCCAGATCAAGGTCCGTTTCCGCACCGTCCTCGGTAACATACACTTCCCCATGCTGATAGGGGCTCATAGTTCCGGGGTCCACATTGATATAGGGATCCAGCTTCTGTGCTGCCACTTTCAGACCTCTCGCCTTCAACAGACGACCGAGAGATGCTGCAGTAATGCCCTTACCAAGGCCGGACACCACACCGCCGGTTACAAATATATATTTTGGCATTGCCTTTCCTCCTTAGACACTCAACACGTTCAAAAAAAGAAAAAACGCCCGTCCGGGGGCACTTATCCCGGACGAACGCCTTTGTTCATCTCTCGCATGATACTACCGAAAGCGGTATTTTGTCAACCGCTTTACCAATACTTTTACCGAGCACTTGTCTTCCATCAAAAAGCCGCGCAGGGTTACCCTGCACGGCTCTTCGTTCATTTCACTATGTATAACATCCTGCTGTATCAAGCGGCTTTGATATTATTCACCGTAGCACTTGTTGAAGAAGGGTTCCATTGCCTTGTAGCATTCAAGGTAACGGGCATAAGCTTCGTCGTAAGCTGCCTTCTTGGCGGGATCGGGAACATAGGTTGCACCCAGTTCGACCATAACTTCTGCTGCTGCATCCAGAGTTGCAAAGTTGCCTTCTGCAACGCTTGCCAGCATAGCAGCGCCGATTGCTGCGCCTTCTGCGCTCTTGGTAGTGGTGATGGTCTTACCCAGCAGGTCAGCCTTCATCTGGCACCAGAAGGGGCCCTTGGTTGCGCCGCCGACCATACGAACGCTGGAGCAGTCAATGCCCAGTTCTTCGAAGCGGTCGATGTTGTCACGCAGGCCGAAGGAAATGCCTTCGAATACAGCGCGGGTCATATCTTCAAAGGTGTGAGAAGGAGTCAGGCCAGTGAAGGTGCCGCGTGCGTTGCCGTTCCAAGTGGGAGTCATTGCCCCCTGCATGCAGGGCAGGAAGATAACACCGTTGGAGCCGATGGGGCTCTTACTTGCCAGCAGAGTCATAACGTTGTAGTCATCGATCTTCAGCAGGGTGTCACGGAACCAGCGGGTCGCACCGCCGGAGAGGAAGCCGGGATTTTCGATCAGCCACCAGCGTGCGTCTGCATGGTGATGGGTTTCGACCAGACCGGAGATGGTGTCCAGCAAGGGCTTGTCAGCAACTGCTGCAACGGGTTCTGCAGTACCGGTAATATTGCAGACCATACCGGGCTTGACCAGACCTGCACCGACACATGCGGAGTGTTCGTCACCGGTGGAAACGATGACTTTGGTCTTGGTGGTCAGACCCAGTTCAGCTGCTGCATACTCAGTCAGGGTACCGGCAATTTCTTCAGGATTCTTGATCACGCCCAGCAGGTTGGGATCCAGATCGAATACCTTTGCCATTTCTTTGTCCCAGCACTTGTTCGCAACATTGTACAGCATGGAAGCGGAAGCCTGTGCATAGTCAACAACTGCTTCGCCGGTCATCCAGTATACCATGAAGCTCGCTGCGTTCAGCATGTAAGCGCACTTTTCAAAAACGTCGGGGCGGTTCTTCTTAATCCACAGCATCTTAGCTGCAGTGTGGCTGGAGTCGAGGTTCAGACCGGTGACCTCAAAAACATGCTGAGGATCAACGCGAGTAGCGACTTCTGCAGTTTCTGCCTCTGCACGTCTGTCACACCAGATGATAGCGTTCATGAGGGGAGTGCCTTCCTTATCAATAGGAACGACACTGTCATTGATTGCATCCAGACCAATGGTACCGACTTCTTCAGGTGCAACACCGCTGGTTTCCAGCAGTTCCCAAACAATCTTCTTAAATGCGTGGATCCAGTCTGCAGGAACTTCTTCAGCCCATGCAGGCAGGGGGTAAATGGGGTCATAAACAGCACTTGCCTCTGCGACAAACTTGCCCTGAGCATCTACCAGAAAACCCTTCATACTCTGCGTACCAAGGTCAACACCAATAACATACATAAATGTTTCTCCTTTCAAGTGTTTGTTACTGATTATTTATGCACTGTATCCAAATTCCATAGAACAAATACCAGTACATATAAAAGTCGAAGAGCTTTGCAGCGCCTTGCTCACGATGGTGTGCAAATACTCCCAGATCGGTCGATCCGTTCTGCTTTGTGCGGGGAGTACCTGAATATCAGGCTAATAGGGGATTTTGTTTATTTGCTGCCTATCATTGCTATGTTTTCAATTATTATAATCTCGATCTTCGTTCATGTCAAACAAATTCTTTTGCGAAAATGCGCGGTTTTTTGGCGTTTTCGCACAAAACGCTCATTTCCGACATTTTCACGCAATATCAATGGTTAGACGTTATTTTTTACTCACTTTTGCTTTACAATAAATTTACTTTTTCTTTTGTTTTTTTGTATATTTCTATATTTGACAATCAATACTCACAGTGCTAAACTGAGCTTAGTTTTTATTCACAAATTGCAGGAAGCTGCTCACCTTTCTGCAAAGAATAACACATTTGCCTGCCTGAATTGTCGTGTCACTATGTAATTTCGTAATTTTATCGTAATACATAGGTCTTATCATTTCCGTACAATTTTAAGGAGGAGAGTTTATGGCTATTATCAGTCAGATCATTGTTTACATCATGGTCGTATTCATGGTACTCGGTGCAATTGACCGCTCCATCGGCAACAAGTTTGGTCTCGGTGAAGAGTGGGACAACGGCTTCGGTTCTATGGGTCCCCTTGCTACCGGCATGGGCGGTATTATGGTTACCGCAGACTGGATCGGCAAGGTACTTACCCCCACCGTTGGTAAGGCATTCGAACTGTTTGGCGGCGACCCCTGCATGGCAGGCGCTCTGATCCTTTCCATCGACACCGGCGGTTACCCCCTGGCTCATGCGATCCAGCCCAATTTCCCTGACATCGCAAACTACTCCGCCATCATGGTCGCTTCCATGATGGGTCCCACCATTGCATTTGCAATTCCCGTCTGCCTCGGCATGATGGAAGAAAAAGATAAGAAGTATCTGCCCTACGGCATTCTGCCCGGCATCGTTATGATTCCCTTCGCATGTATCATTGGCGGTATTCTCGCCGGCTTCGACCTTGGCATGATCATCAAGAACACCATCCCCGTTCTGATCTTCGCTATCATCATTGCTGTCGGTCTGAAGTTTGCTACCAAGCTGATGATCAAGATTTTCAACGGCTTCTCCGCATTTATGACCGCTTACCTGAGCCTGTTCATGGCTCTGGCAATCGTTCAGGAACTCACCCCCATTCATGTCATCGACCTGCTGCCTCTGTCTGACGTATGGGCAGTGTGTGGCGCAATCGCAATGGTTCTGGCCGGTGCATACCCCATGGTCAAGGTCATTACCAAGGTTCTCGCCAACCCCCTCAAGAAGATTGGTGGTCTCATTGGTGTCAACGAAGTTTCTGTTGCCGGTCTGCTGGCCTGCAGTGCAAACTCCGTTCCCTGCTACGCAATGATCAAGGACATGGATCCCAAGGGCAAGGTCATCAACATCGCATTCTCCTGCTGTGCAGCATTTGCGATTGGCGACCACCTGGGCTTCTGCGCCGGCGTTGAACCCGATCTGGTATTCCCCATGGTCGCTGCTAAGCTGCTGGGCGGTGTATTGTGTGTAGTAGCTGCATGCGTATTCCTCAAGTTCTCTCCCGACATTCTGGAAGAAGAGGAAACCGCAGCCGCTTAATCAACAGCATAACAACAGGTTTGAGGTGGGGGACAATGTCTCCCCACCTTTTTCGCATATTTCTTTCCGCAAAGTAATTTATAAGGAAAACTTATATGAATCATTCAAACAAAAAACCTCCGCTCGGCCTTGTGCTGCTCTGCATTGTCGTGCTCGGCATCCTGCTCTTTTTCGTCACCGACGGCAAGCTTGATTTGAATTCTATGAGCAAGACCCGGGGAGCGCCTACTGACAAAGAAGAAAACATGGCCTATAATGATCTGTTCCGTTCTGTCTCCAACAACACGCTTGAACGGGACGGGATTATCCTGCGTGCTGACGGAAACGAGCTTCTCTTTTACGCACTGGCCGGCAAGGCTGCCACCTCCGACGGCTCCGAGCTTAAGGAAGATCTGCTCTATACCCTCACAAGCATTGCCGAACGCAGCGATCGAGACATTGAACAGATATCCGAATACATGGGCTATTTCTACATGTATGACGGCGAAGATGTCTACCGTATCCACACCACCAATTCCGAGTTAAAGTTGACCATTGATAACTGCACAAAGTTTGAGCCAATGGGCAACTATCTCTACTCCATCAAAGATAGGGACGGCGAGTTCTGGCTTCATCGCTGCATGGTCACCGGCGCAGATGAGGAATACATGTTCCGGGAATCCTTTGTGGACTTCTGGGCACACAGCGGTGACCTGCTGCTCAAACGTCCGGACGGCAGCTATATGTGGTACGATGTGGTCACCGAAAATTCTTATGACCGCAGCCTTCCTTCCGACGCCTCCGGCATCTGCCTCTATGAGAGCACCGTCTACTTCCTACACAGCGAAGAAGACGAAACATACCTGTATCAGTCCCCCTGCTTCTCCAATGACTGGGATAAGTTCATTGAGGAACCTGTGGCAGACTACTGCATAGCCGAGGGTTACTGTGCATACTTTGCTCCCGACAAGAGTGGTACGAAGCTGATGTGCCTGAATTTGGAGACTGGGCAGACTACTGAATACAGCGGCATGCATTTCGACGAGGATTCCACCGTGGATGTCTCCAAGAACAACATCTTCATCACTGATAGCCAGAACCGCATCTGGTATAGTCCGCTGAATAAAGATAACTGGAAAGAGATCTTCGTGGATTGATTTTCCTGCATTTCTATTATAACCAATGAAAACCGCAGAATCGAATCATCGATTCTGCGGTTTTCCAGTCTCCTTTTATATGTGCAGAAAGCTGCAAATCGGTATTTTGTCAACCGCTTTACTGATAGGTTTTGATAATACTTTCAGCCACTTCCCGTTTAGAAATGCGCAGGTCCATTGCCTGTTTTTCAATGTATCGGTGGGCCTCATTTTCTGTCATACTCAGACATTCAATCAGCAGCCACTTGGCTCTGTTCACCATACGGATCTCTTCCATTTTCTCCTCAACGGTCATCTGCTTGGCCTCCATTTTCCGCAGTCGTTCGCGGGTCGCACACAGCACCCGCAGGTTCTGGGCAAGCATCTGGGTGTTGGTGGGTTTGGAGAGGGTCACCACGCCATGAACGACCATCTTGGAATAGACATCGTCATACATCTCATTTCTCACCAGAAGCAGCACCCCTGCAGGGCTGGTGCTGCATACATCCGCAGCAAGCCGCATGCCGGTATCGTCCGGCAAAGGTGAATTGATGATGACAAGGTCATAGCTCGTTTCCAGAAGATGCCGCCGGGCTTCACCCACGCTGCGCACCACCGTCACAGGCCAATAGTCCGTCATAGGAAGCAGGGGCAGAATGGCAGTATTGATTTTTTCCGATGCAGATACCAGCAATACACTGTAAGTGCGTTCCTGAAATACCATACAACACCGTCCCTTCTTCTCAAAGTTTGGGCATCAGACTCTTCTTCTGCAGTATGCCTGAATGACCGAATCCGCCAGATGCTCTTTTATAAACTGGCTGGATGCGGCCACAGCCATAGCCTCATTCAGAGAGGTCGGCAGCTTACGATATTCGGCCAGCACTTCTGCGGGAGCAGTAAAGATGTTGAAATCCGCAGCTTCGGGCAGAGACAGGCGGTGTTCAATGCCATACAGCGCAGCATAGATCACCAGTGCAAAGGCCAGATATGGATTGGCTGTGGGGTCAGGCGAGCGGAGCTCTGCTCTACGATATTCACCCACGGCCGCGGGAATTCGTACCAGCTGGCTGCGGTTTTCTCCGGACCATGTAATATAGCTGGGTGCCTTGTCCATACCCAGACGGTCATAGGAATTGTCGCAGGGGTTCAGGAACGCTGTGATCTCACCGATCTTATCCAGCAATCCCGCGATCAGAAACGGCAGGGGGTCTTCCTTGCCGCCCTTGAGAGAAATATTGATGTGCATGCCGCTGCCGTCATGCATAGGCAGGGGCTTCGGGGAAAAGTCAGCACAAAGTCCATTGCGAGCCGCTACTGTCTGTACCACGGCGCGGAAGGTGATTGCATTGTCTGCAGCAGTCATGGGGTCAGAGTAACGGAAGTCGATCTCGTTCTGTCCCGGGCCGCTTTCGTGGTGAGAGCTCTCCGGACGAATCCCCATCTGCTCCAGTGTCAGGCAGATCTCGCGGCGGACGTTTTCCCCCTTGTCATCGGGAGCAATGTCCATATAACCGGCCTTGTCATAGGGAATCTTCGTGGGATCGCCGTTTTCGTCCATCTTGAACAGATAGAATTCCATTTCAGAACCAAAAGCGAAGGAATAGCCCTTGTCTCTTGCAGCAGCCACTGCCTGCTGCAGAATATAGCGCGTATCTGCCTCAAAGGGACGGCCGTCGGGATATGTGATATTGCAAAACATACGTGCCACTCTTCCCTGCTCCGGCCGCCAGGGCAGACAAATCAGTGTAGAGGCATCCGGACGCAGCAGCAGGTCCGAGCGCACCTCGCCGCCAAAGCCATCAATCGCGGAAGCATCAATCGCGATGCCGTAATCAAATGCCCGCTGGAGTTCACTGGGCATGATGGCAATATTTTTCTGTCGTCCATATACATCACAGAATGCCAGTCGAATAAACTTCACGTCCTCTTCGATTACATACTGCATAACCTCTTCAGCCGAAAACTTCATCATGATGTTACCTGCTTTCTTTTGCTAAGTTCAAAAACGAAAAGAGGATGCCCCACAAAAAAGGTAGAAATATCCCTCTGTGAACACCCTCGTCCATATCAGTACTTTACTCTAATACAGTGAGAGTTGTCAATGGGTTTCGAAAAAAATGTATTTCCCCTATTGACAAATGCAAAATGTTGGCGTATATTTGCCCCATTGAGAGACACCGATGTCTCAGAGGCAGCACCTCTGCAGGCATCGGTGTCTCTTTTTTATTTTCCGAAAGGATGGTTAATATGATGAGCGTTCCTGAATACTTCGGCAGTTTGGTATTTGACGACAGAGTGATGAAAGCAAGACTTTCCGCTGACGTATATAATTCGCTGAAGCAAACTATAGAAGAAGGTAAGAAGCTGGACCTGTCCGTAGCAAATCCCGTGGCAGCGGCCATGCGTGACTGGGCTGTTGAAAAGGGGGCCACCCATTTCACCCACTGGTTCCAGCCTCTGACCGGTATCACCGCTGAAAAGCACGACAGCTTCATCACCCCTTCTCCCGACGGCAGAGTCATTATGGAGTTCTCCGGCAAGGAGCTGATCAAGGGTGAGCCCGACGCATCCTCCTTCCCCTCCGGCGGTCTGCGCGCCACCTTTGAGGCTCGCGGCTACACTGCATGGGACCCCACCTCTTACGCCTTCATCAAGGGCAAAACTCTGTGCATTCCCACTGCCTTCTGCTCCTACGGCGGTGAAGCACTGGATAAGAAGACCCCGCTGCTGCGCAGCATGGAAGCACTGAACACACAGGCCATGCGTATTCTGAAGCTGTTCGGGCATGACGATGTCAAGTGTATTCGTTCCTCCGTAGGCCCCGAACAGGAATACTTCCTGATCGACAAGGAAATGTACGACAAGCGCAAGGACCTGATCTATACCGGACGCACCCTGTTCGGTGCAAAGCCTCCCAAGGGGCAGGAGCTGGATGACCACTACTTCGGTTCCATCAAACCCCGGGTCGCTGAGTACATGGCAGACCTGAACGATGAGCTGTGGAAGCTGGGCATTCTGGCAAAAACTGAACACAACGAAGTGGCTCCGGCACAGCATGAGCTGGCTCCCATTTATACGACGACAAATATTGCAACTGACCACAACCAGCTGACCATGGAGATCATGCAGAAGGTGGCTGCAAAGCACGGTCTTGTCTGTTTGCTCCATGAAAAGCCCTTTGCCGGTGTCAACGGCAGCGGCAAGAACAACAACTGGTCTATGGCAACTGATACCGGCGTCAACCTGCTGTCTCCCGGTGAGACCCCCC
>JAGBAT010000057.1 GCA_017938835.1 Oscillospiraceae bacterium
CAACAGGGTGCGGTGTCAGAGTGTAGACAAAGCTTCGCAGAATTTCGTCCGCAAGGACGAACCAAAGTCAAATTCATTTTTCGTCGCGACATGTGCGTGACGAAAAATACGTTTCAGCCCTCTGCAGCGCACAAATTGTCTGTCTATAGCAGACAATTTGTGCGCTGCAGAGGGCTGCTGTGCCATCGCCGAAGGCGGGGCAGTCTCGTCGGCAAAGTCATATTGACTTTGTCGACGATTTAACACCGCACCCAACAGGGTGCGGTGTTTTTTTGCTGTGTGGGGTTAGCCTTCTGCGACCTTTACCAGATCGAAGGGATAGGGGAGAATCTCGGTTTCCTCGATATTGACACCGCCGGTGACAGTGATCACATCGCCGTTGATCTCGTAGGTTTCATAGCAGCCTTCGCTGATCTCCGTATCCAGGCTTTCGGAGATATACAGCTTGCCCTTTTCGGCTTTGTAGTTGCCCTCTGCCAGCACTTCATCCGTCAATGTATCTGCGACCAGTTCATTGATCAGCTGTTCAGCAAATTCTTCCAGACTCATACCCAAAGAGGTGTTGATGATATCGTCCCATGCCATACCGACAAAGGTTTCCACATCTTCTTTTGTTTCAAAGCTGTATCCGAAGGCGCGGAACTGTTCGGACAGGGTATACAGCACCAGATCCTCTGTGAGAGGAACGATTGCGCCAGCCAAAGCATCCAATGCGGCCTCGGTAGAAGCGGAATCCAGATATTGTACGTAGGTACCGTCTTCTTTGAATTCGGAGATAATCACCAGTGTGAAGCTGTCCATATAGTTGGCAAGAGACAGTTCGGGGTCGGTCAGACCGGTGCCTTCGTCAAAGCTCTCTACGAAAAGGTCGGTGACATCCGCGGTGGTTTTGTAAGTGCCCAGAATTTCCGGGCCGCCGCAGCCGACCAGAGAACATGCAAGGACGACGGACAGAAGCAGCGCGATTAGTTTTTTCATATTTCTCTTTCCTTTCACACAAACGGGTGTGCCATTTGTCGTAATTGGTTCAATTATATCGTATTTGTATTGGTGAGTCAAATAAGTACAGCCAAAAAGACCGCTCACGGGAGCGGTCTTCTGAGTCAATTATTCAGCAGCGGGTTCGTCCTCGGCTTCTTCCAGAACTTCCACTTCAATTTCTTCATCGGGCTGAGGAGCAGCGAAATCATCGTCATTCAGATATTCTTCAACGGTGACCTCAATGTCATCGTTTTCGACAGCAGGAACTTCATCGGTGACTTCCAGCGTGTCGGCCATGCGTTCCAGGAAACCTTCCTCTTCTGTGCTCTGCTCGGCGGGTTCAAAGTCATCGTCGCTGAGGTCAGTGAGATCTTCGATATCATCAATATCGGCATCAACAGCTTCCTTCAGTGCGTCGATCTCTGCGGTAATGTCTTCAATGTTTACCAGTGTGTTTTCGATTTCCATGCACAGGTCTGCAAGCACACCTTCGGCATCCTGCTTGTGCAGTTCGTAGTACAGCTTGCCCAGTTCCTTGTAGGCATCCTCCAGAGCCGATTCTTCCTTCTTTTTTTCCACATACAGCTTGGCCAGCTGCTGACCGGACTTTGCGGTGTCGGCAGCTGCGTCAGCCAGATCCAGTACCTTGTCGGCTACGGTAGAGATGGTGTCGGTGAGCACATCTCTCAGACCGCCCAGATCAAAATTGAGTTTTCCGAAATTTTTCTTTGCCATAATAATATCCCTCCGATATTAGTGTGTTCAATTATTCAGCTTCCGCTTCTGCAGCTGCCCCTGCGACTTCGTCCACCAACAGGGTGTGTGGCTTCCGGCGCAGCCAGAGCAGCAGACACAGGGCCACTGCAGCGGATGCACCCGCAAGCAGCTGACTGACACGGATGCCGGTATTGCCGATGTAGAGGCTGTCTGCACGCAGACCTTCGATCATGCAGCGGCCAATGCCATACCACAGGACGTACATTAAGAAGACTTCACCGTCAAACTTGCGTTTGCTGCGGGATGTATAGGTATGCAGCAGGAGAAAGCCCACAAGATTCCACAGACTTTCATACAGGAAAGTGGGGTGGACATAAATGGTGCCCTTGGAGGTGGTCAGACCCATGCGAGTGAACAGCTCCGTTTCCGCGCCGTATGCCTCACGGTTGAAAAAGTTGCCCCAACGCCCGATCATCTGTCCAATGAGCAGACCGAAGCTGCCCACGTCCAGAAATGCGGGGATAGAAATGTGCCTGATTTTGCACACGATTGCAGCGGTGGTCACACCGGCGATGATGCCGCCGTAAATTGCCAGACCACCTTCCCAGATGGCAAACAGCGAAGTGATAGGCTCCCCTGCGTATAGGTCAAAATTGAAGATGACATAATACGCTCTGGCACCTATGATGCCGATGGGCAGCGCCCACAGGATGACGTCATAGATATTGTCTTCTGTCAGCCCAAACTTATCAGCCCGTTTGGCGCAGTAGATGATGGCCAGCAGGAAGCCCAGTGCAATGGCCACACCGTAAAAATAAATGGTCTTTCCGAACAGCTCGAACCCTGCCGGGGGATTGATCTCCAGACCGATGGCAGGGAAGCTGATGATTGCTTCTCTCATAGTACCTGTACAGCCGGCTTGATGACAGACATTGCCAGCTTCTCTTCCGTCAGATTTTCTGCGATGAACTTGGCACATTCGTCCACCGTTACATCGGCCTCGGGCGTGTGGGTGTCCAGTGTATTGTAGCCGTAGAACGCGCTGTGTGCCAGATTGACCGCCATGTTGTCGAAGTCCTCTAATGCAAACAGCAGAGAACCCAGTGTTGCATTCTTTACACGGTTGAACCGCTTTTCGTCCAGACCATTGCGGCGTACTTCGTCGGCGGCAGCCAGCACCGCATCCAGAACGGCTTCGGGGTTCTGGCTCTGTCCGTTTAGGAACAGCGTGGCGGTGTCAGCGGCATAGTCAAAGTCGATGTCAAAGTCATTGGACAGAATGTTCTTACTGTACAGCGTGGTGAAGAATTTAGAGGAACGGCCGAACAGACTGTGCATGGCCAGACCACCCACATGCCGCTGATGCAGTCTGGGCATCCCCCAGAGTTCGGGCTGTACCTTTGCGCCCAGCATAAATTGGGGAGCAGAGACTTCCATCTCAATTTCGGTGTACTTGGTTACGGGCAGCATAGGCTCCGGCTCGCCATAGTCCACGATGGGCTTGGGGGCCTTTTCCGAGGGCAGCAGCTTCAGGGCGGTCTCGACCACCAGCTCCGGATCCACATTGCCGACTACGCTCAGTGCCATGTTGCTGGGAGCATAAAAGGCCTTATGACAATTGTACAGGTCCTGTGCGGTGATCTGAGCGATGGATTCCACGGTGCCTGCTACGGAGGAGCGAACGGGGGAATTGCGGTACAAGGCTTCCATCATGCGGATAAAAATTTGGAAATCGGGACTGTCGTCGTACATGCCGATCTCCTGACCGATGATTCCCCGCTCCTTTTCCACCGATTCTTCTGTGAAATAGGGGGTGGAGACAAAGTTCAGCAGGATCTTCAGATTTTCCCTGAACAGCTTGGTGGACTCAAAATAATATGCGGTAATGTCCGAAGAGGTAAATGCGTTGGGGGATGCGCCGTTGGCTGCCAGCAGGTTCATGGCGTTGCCGTCGGGCATATCGAACATCTTGTGTTCCAGATAATGGGCGATGCCTGCGGGGGTGTCGATCCAATCGCTGCCTAGAGAGAAGCGGCGGTCCGCTCCGCCATAGTCAGTGGCGAATACCGCAAAGGTACGGTTGAAGTCAGGCTTGGGCATCACGCGGATGATCAGACCGTTGGGGAGGGTCTCGGTGTACAGTGTTTCATTGATGCTGTGATAGGTTTTTATCTGCATGCCTTATTCCTCCTCGTCCTCGTTTTCTTCCTCACCGTTGCCTTTGAGGAAGTAGACTGCATCCAGAACGATGCTGGAAGCCGCGTTGACCACATCTTCACGGGTAACAGCATCTACCATGCGGCTGAGCTCCATGGGATCATTGGTCTCCCCGCGGAGATTTCTGGAAAGCCAGTAGTGCTCCAGATCACCCACGCTGTCCACATAGGTGCGCAGCTCTGCGGCCACGGCACGGCGGGCAGAACTCAATTCATCGTCGGTGAAGTCACCGGTCTGCACAGCCTTCAGCTGAGTCAGGATCTCGTTCAGTGCTTCATCGTATTTGTCAAATTCAATACCGGAGGACACCAGCATGATGCCCTTGTTTACATCTACCATGGAGGAAGCGTAATAGCACAGGCTCAGCTTCTCACGGACATTCATGAACAGCTTGCTGGTGACTGCCCCGCCATACAGTGCATTCATCACATACAGAGCGGCGTAGTCGGGATCGTCCATAATCTCGCCCAGACGGAAGCCCAGAGACAGCTTGCCCTGTGTCACATTCAGCTCTTCGGTGAAGTAGCGGGGTTCCGGGTCAACGCTGTTCATGCGGATATCGGTGCCAATGTCGTAGTCAGGTTCTCCGCGGGGCAGGTCTTTCAGTACTTCACACAGCTTGCTCTCCAGCGTTTCAAAATCGCGGCTGCCCACATAGAAAATTTCCATAGGGGAAGACTCCAGCAGCTGATAGTACTGTTGTGTCAGGCTTTCGGCGGTGATGGACTCGGTGGATGCCTCGTCGCCCAGACGGGAAACGGCGAAGTCTTCATAAGTGCACATGCACTCAATGATGCGCTGCATGGCATAACTGCGCTTGTCATTGATGCGGCCGCGCAGGCGGTCCAGCTGCTTTTCCTTTTCACTTTCTACATAGGCGTCCACGAAGCGGCCTTTTTCCATTGCAGGACGCAGCAGCACTTCGGCGGTCAGTTCCAATATATCGTCAAACAAGCTCTCGGCGGGTACAAAGCGGCTGTCCACAAAGTCAGATACCAGTCCGATAACCTGCAGCTCACCGATCTTGCGTACCGCAGGGGAGATGCATGCGCCGTACAGATCGTCCAGTCTGCCTGCAAAGCTTTCCATATCGGGCAGGCTCCTGCAGCCGCGGCGCAATACCTGAGGAATCAGTGCGTTGAGAGAAGCGGTCTCTCTTTGCAGCTGAGTGATCATATTGACAGAAAGACAGCCGGTTTTAAACTTGTCCGTGGTTACACAGGTCAACCATACATCCGGCATGATCTCGTTGCGAATCAAAGTCATGTGTTGTTCCTCATCTTTCAAATTTCCGCCAAAACCGGCGGAGTTTTCCATTGCACACATTATAGCATAGGTGTGTGGGAATGTAATGAATTATTTTTAAATAGTATGGGGAAATTCTCCTGGAATCATGCAACGGATATTTTTCAACTGAGGGGGCTAGGACCTTCATAGCTGTGGTGGCCCTGTAGGGCCCGGCGTCCTCGACGGTCCAAGGAAGCAGCATTGCGCACTCTATTTCTTTGTGCTACACTGAGAAAAATTTTCTGATCCGTGAAATATTTTTACCTCCTGATGGATATGTCAAGTGAAAAGCTTTTCAAGGAGATTCCGCCATGACAGATACACAATTTACATATCTGGCAACGAAATATATCGACACGGTGTTCCGTGTGGCATTAAACTTTCTGAAGAACAAAGCCGATGCCGAGGACATTACCCAGACCGTGTTTCTGAAGCTCTACCGGGAACCCAAGCCCTTTGACAGCGAAGCGCATATCAAGCACTGGCTCATTCGGGTGACCCTCAACGAGTGCAAGAAAACAGTGTGCAGCCCGTTCCGGTCCGCGGAGAATATTGATGACTACGCCAACTCTCTGCGCTTCGACACGCCGGAACATTCAGATCTGTTTGATGCGGTCATGGACCTGCCGCAGAAATACAGAGTTCCCATTTTTCTCTACTATTATGAGAATTATTCCACGGCGGAGATCTCCAAGCTGCTGAGTATCCCCACTCCCACGGTAGCCACACGGCTCCACCGGGCGCGGGCACTGCTCAAAACCAAACTGCAGGAGGTAAATGACCATGTTTGACGAAAAGAAGATGAAAGCCACATTTGATCAGGTCCATGCCTCCGATGCACTGTTAACGGAGGTACTTGAAATGATGCCTAATAATACCAATCAACATATCCACAAACCCCATCGCATTGCCCGCACTCTGCTGATCGCAGCAGTGCTGCTCTGTGTGCTGGCAGGCACCGTGACGGCCGCAGTATCCGGAGCCGTTCGTGTTAACGGCGATATCGCCGGTATCATGGACAGCTGGTTTGGCAGTTCCGGCGATTACGCCAGCGGTAGTGCTATTGTGAAATACGACGAATGGGGCAAGCTGTCCATGAATATACCTGCATGGAGCAGAGAATCGCTCGATATGGACGTGGCAGAACGGCTGGTGGCTTCTTATCTGTATACACTGGAGGGGAACACGGTCACCAAGGGCGGCTTTACCTATACCATTCATGCGATTTTGTATGACTCAAATACCGGAGCCGTTATGGTTTGCTGGTCTGTGGAAAATCCTAACGGACTGGGGGAATACGGACTGAGCCCTAATGGGGAAGTGTTTTTGTTGGAAGGCTCTGCTATGCGCTGGGTTGTGGGCGGAAGAAATTATCTGGATACGGTAAACTCCACGGATACCAAGCTGTACATCAGTTCCTTTGGTGTGGCCTCGGACGATGAACTGTGGGCACGGTTCGGCGTCTGCAATGATCCAGAAAACGGAAAATATGCCAAGGAGTTCGATGAGCAGAAGATTATCCTTCCACGCAGTGACCGCGGCGGTATGAAGGCATTGACTTTTAACGATAACATCACCGTCAGCCCTGTGGCGATTCGATTTGATGCGCTGGAAGAATCCGCAGATTTGGAGGAATTGATCATCGCATACACCGATGGCAGTGAGTATGTGGTCTTCAGTGACAGCACGTTTGTGGATAATACCACTTACGGTGTGGACAGCAGTCAGGGCTATGTGACCTACAGCTTTAACCGTATCGTGGATGTGGACAAGGTGTCTGCTATTGTTGTCAATGGGGAAGTATACGCGGTAAATTAACCTGTAACCCCCACGGGATACCCGTGGGGGTTGCGTTGCCTGTTTTGCTCTATAAAGAGAAGTTTCGGTTTTCAAAATTTTCCAAATTTCTTCCGCAAAATTCGACCCTCTTCCGCTTTTTCCCGAAACAAATTTGTGGTATACTGCGTCATATCAAATAGTCTGTGGAAGGGAGGCTGCACATGAAAGGAAGAAGTCCGAAAGATAAGCATTTTTACCGCGATGTGGTGGTATTGCTGATTCTTGTGATGGCAGCCATTGCCATGCTGGGGGAAGTGTCCCGCCAGAACTGGAATTCCAAAGTCACAGCCTTTCCCACAAAGACCGAAGCCGACGTGAAAAATCGCGCAGAACAACTGCTGGACCAGATGACTTTGGAGGGGAAGATTACCCAGATGTTCTTGGTCACCTGTCCGGACGAGGAGACGAGGCAAGTCATTGAAGCGTATCAGTTCGGGGGTGTTCTGTTTGAAGAGGGCGATTTTGCGGATCGGTCCAAAAACAGTTTGAAGTCCGATATTGAAGACTGGCAGTCTGTTTCCAATGTGGCCATGTTTACGGCAGTTATGGAAGAAGGCGGAAGCGTCAGTCCCATGAGCTCCCACAAAGCCTTCCGGAATGCGGCGTTCTTATCACCCTCTGACATGTATGCCACCGGCGGCATGACTCTGGTGGAAGGGGAGGCAGAAGAAAAATATGAGCTGCTGAGCAGCCTTGGGCTGAATATGAATCTTGGTATCGTCTGTGACCTTGCCACTGAGGAGACTGCACTGATGTATGAGCGCAGTCTGCGGAGAGACGAAAAAACGGCTGGGAGGTATGTTGCAGCCAATGTGTCCGCTGCGAGCGAACAGAATGTAGTAAGTGCGCTGAAGCATTTCCCGGGCTATGGGAATGCGGAATTTACGGATGAGGGCTACGGTGTAAACGACCGGTCTGTGGAGACACTGGAGGCACTGGACCTGCTGCCTTTTGAGAGCGGCATCGAAGCGGATGTCCCTGCGGTGATGCTGGCCAACAGCATTGTGACAGCAGTGGACGGGGAGAAGCCTGCATGCCTGTCTCGGGAAGTGAATAAGCTTTTGCGGCGGGAACTTGGCTTTGAGGGACTGATCATTACAGATGCTCCGGAAATTGCGTCTTTGAAAAAATTTGCACAAGACGGTCAGGTGGCGGTGACGGCGATCAAAACCGGCTGCGACCTGTTGATTGTCACCGATTACGAGACGGAACTCAACAATGTGTTGGCGGCTGTGCGCGAGGGAGAACTTGCAGAAGAACGCATTGACGAATCTGTTCTGCGAATTTTACAGCTGAAAATTAAATACGGTATTTTGTAAAATTTTCCGGCAAATGGAGGGATCCCGTTTGTCGGAAAAATTTTGCGCAAAATTTGACAAATATGCTTGAAACATGTGGACTGAACCTTGAAATTGACGGTTACTTGTTGTAAAATTTATGTTGTATGACTGTGGGTAAATATGCCTACAGAATTGGAGAGTACAAGAGGAATTAGCAAATGAATGAGAATATGAAACAGTCCATGCTCAAGAAGATCGAAGACCGTACTTTGAAGATCGGTGTTGTCGGTCTGGGCTATGTAGGTCTGCCTCTGATCGTGGAAAAGGCCAAGGCAGGCTTCAAGTGCATCGGTTTTGATGTGCAGCAGGAAAAGGTCGACATGGTCAATGCCGGTAAAAACTATATCGGCGATGTAGTCGATGCGGAGCTGACCGATCTGGTAGCAAGCGGCAAAGTCTCTGCCACTTCCGATTACAGCTTCATCAAGGATGTGGACTTTGTAGCCATCTGCGTGCCCACTCCCTTGGATGACCATCAGCAGCCTGATATTAGTTATGTCCGCGATTCCGGTATCGAAGTGGCAAAATATCTGCAGAAGGGCACTGCTGTGGTTCTGGAATCCACCACTTACCCCGGCACCACCGAGGAACTGCTCAAACCCATTCTGGAGGCAGGCACCGGACTCAAGTGTGGTGAAGATTTCTATCTGGGCTTTTCTCCCGAACGTGTTGATCCGGGTAATTTGATCTACAAGACCAAGAATACCCCCAAGGTTGTCGGCGCCATTGGGGAAGACGCAACTGAAGTCATTGCAGCCCTGTATGAAGCAGTGCTGGAGGGTGAAGTGTTCCGTGTTTCTTCTCCCGCTGTTGCTGAAATGGAAAAGATTCTGGAAAACACTTACCGCAACATCAACATCGGTCTGGTCAATGAAATGGCCATTCTGTGTGAAAAGATGGGTATCAATATCTGGGAAGTCATTGAAGCGGCTAAGACCAAGCCTTTCGGCTTCCAGCCATTCTATCCCGGCCCCGGTCTGGGCGGCCACTGCATCCCCTTGGATCCTTACTACCTGAGCTGGAAGGCAAGAGAGTATGAATTCCATACTTCCATGATCGAATCTTCCATGATGATCAACGATCGTATGCCTGAATACTGCGTGGAACGGGCTATGGGCATCCTGAACCGTGACCGCAAGGCTTTGAATGGCTCCCGTGTTCTGATTCTGGGCGTATCCTACAAGCAGGATATCGACGACTACCGCGAAAGCCCCGCGTTCAAGGTCATTGAGATTCTCCAGCGCGGCGGTGCCCGTGTGGATTACTATGACCCTTGGGTACCCGAATGCTTCTATAAGGGCAAAAAGTTCGTGGGTATTCCCGCGCTCACCGGTGAAGCGATCGAAGGATATGACCTGGTCATGATCACCACCGGCCACTCCAATGTGGACTATGCTCTGGTGCAGCAGCATGCACAGGTTGTGTTCGATACCAGAAATGTCATGAAGGACATTCAGCCCAGAAACAACGTCGTTGTTCTGTAAATTGTCGAAGCAAGGTCTGTATCGCTTATTCCGCCGCACAAGCGCAGCTTTTGCAGCGAAAGTGCGCTTACTGCACTGCTTCTCCTTTCAAAACGAACCCGCTTCGTTTTAAATTACGAATACACCATCAGGAAGGAACGGAAATGAATATTCTGTTTATCACCCGACTGTACCCAAGTGACTGCTACGACAATCAGCAGACCGGTATGGGTCATTATATCTGCCGCGAGTGGGTCAAAGCGGGTCACAATGTACAAGTCATCCATGAGGATATGCGCTTCAACAAGCGCTGGTCTCCTGAGGAGCAGGCACTGCCCGAAACCAGACGTTTTGTGCTGGAGAACGTGCCGGTGTCCTTTATCAAGATCAACCGGCCCTTCCCCGGATGGAGATATCTTCCCGGAAGTCAGGCGAAGAAGGCGGAGAAATTCATCTGCAATGAAGTGAAGCGCTGGGGTCATCAGCCTGACGTGATCTTTGCATTTTTCTGCTATGACCAGTGGAAAGTCATTCAGCGTGTGCGTCAGCATTTTGATTGCCCTGTGGTCCCCATTTTCCACAACTGCGATGTGAAGTTTTCTGATAAGCAAGTGGGCCGCATTATGGACTCGGTGGGGGTTTCCGGCGGTGTCAGCAAAAAGATCCTTGCCAAGCTTCACGCCATCCGTCCCGAAGCCAAGACCTTTATGTGCTACGGCGGGGCGCCCAACGATGTGGCGGAATACTACAAGGGGGAAACACACAATGAGGTGTTCACCATCGTGTATGCCGGCATGTTGATCCCACTGAAAAAGGTGGACATCACCCTGCGCGCATTGGGGACGCTGAAAGATCGCTGCGACTTCCGATTTGTCATCATCGGTGATGGGGAGGAGCGGGAAACGCTGGAAGCTCTGACAGCGGAACTGGGTCTGAGCGAACGGGTCGAGTTCCGCGGGCGCGTCAAACGCACTGAGGTGCTGGCGGAAATGGGCAAGGCCGACTGCTTTGCCATGGCATCCAGCCCAGAGACATTCGGCCTGACCTATCTGGAGGCTATGGCCTGCGGTGACTATGTCATTGGCAGTAAGGGCGAGGGCATTGATGGCGTTCTGGTAGACGGAGAAAATGGTGTGCTGGTTACCCCCGGCAGCGTTGAGGAAATGGCAGACGCACTGGAGCGCTGGTTCACGCAGCCCGAACAAGTGAAGGAAATGCAGCGCCGCGGCATTGAGACGGCAAACCGGCTGACTGAGGAGAAAGTCGCCGCTATGATTTTGACCGACTGCGGTTTTTGAGAGAAATAAAGGAAAGAGATTCAGAGAATATGAGATTATTGATCGTATCCCCTTATTTTGCCCCTTCCTCCTTGGTAGGTGCACAGAGAATGACCAGTCTTGCCAAATATCTGGTGGATCTGGGACACGAGATCCATGTCATCCACCTGACTGCGGATACCATGCAGCGCACCACCGGCAACTCCTGCCGCAGCACGGCACCGGAGGGGATCATTCTGCATCCCTTCGATTTGCCCGAAGAAGTGCCCAACATCTTTGCCAATGAGCTCAATAAAGGCCGGGCATTCGATGTAGTTTTCGAGCAGGTACTGGAATCCTACGAATTTGACGGTCTGCTGGTTACCCTCGGGCCTTTCTATCCCCTGTATTCCCTGAAAAAGTTTGTAGAAAAATATAATCTGCCCTATATGCTGGACTTCCGCGATCTGGGCAGTATCGAGCGCATCAAGAAGGATACGCTGCTCAACTATATTAAGACCAGCCTGACTGAAGTGTATGCCCACCATGTAGAAGCCACCGTAGTTAAGGGCGCTGACTTTGTCACTGTGGTCTGCCCCGGCGATGTGGGACGTATGCAGAAGGCTTACAAGATCCCCGACGACAGGATCACCTGTATCTTCAACGGGTTCGACGAAGAGCGGACCAAGGGTATGGACCTGCACAAGCCTGTGGAGGGGAAGACCTTCCGTATCGGCGTATTTGGCAAGTTCATGATCTATAATAAGGCAAAGGCCCCCCTGATCCTGCGTGCGGTAGACCGCCTGCGCAAGGAGGGCCATGATGTGCAGATCGTACATGTAGGCGTTGGTCAGGATGATGTACGCCAGACTATCGCAGATATGGGGATCGATCCTGCATGCTATGACGGCCGCGGAATTCTGGACTACAAAGATGGCGTTGCAGTCATGAGCGGCTGCAATATGTTCGCCATGGACTATGTGCATCCCACCGGCCTTGGCACTAAGATTTTTGACTATATCCACCTGAACAAGCCTGTTCTGGTGGTTGCTCCCGAAGATATTTACTTTGCGGAGTTTATTTCTCAGTTTGAAAACTGCTTCCGTGTAGAAGATGAAGAAGAGATCTTCAATGCCTTTAAGAAGGTCATTACAGAGCAGATCAAAACTCTGGACGATAAGGTGGATGCAGACGCATTCTCCCGTCGCCACCAGAACAAACGCTTTGAGGCACTTGTCAAGAAGTACCTGAACGCTCGTAAAGCAAAGTAAGGAGTTACTTATGAAGATCGTTACCGTTGTTGGAGCCAGACCGCAGTTCATTAAGGCTGCGTCCGGTTCTCGCGCCCTGCGCAAAAAACACGAAGAAATATTGGTACACACCGGACAACACCACGACGAAAACATGTCGGAGGTGTTTTTCCGTGAAATGGAGATCCCTACACCTGACTACTCTCTGGGGATTGCAGGCGGCACCCATGGCGAAATGACCGGCCGTATGCTTATGGAGATCGAAAAGGTGCTGCTGAAGGAACAGCCTGACGGTGTGCTGCTGTACGGTGACACCAACTCCACCGTGGCAGGTGCTCTGGCAGCGGTGAAGCTGCATATCCCTGTCATCCATGTGGAAGCAGGCAACCGTCTGGGTACTATGGACAGCCCCGAAGAGATCAACCGCATCCTTACCGACCACTGCTCCAGCCTGCTGCTGTGTGCGACACAGGATGCCAAGGACAAGCTGGCCAAGGAAAATCTGGGGGACAAGGCACATGTGGTGGGAAACATCATGTATGACTCCTTCCTGCACTTTGCCAACAAGCCCTGGGAGAACCCTGAAATCATCGGCCTGGACGGTAAGCCCATTACCGTGCCCGAAGAATTTTACTATATGACCTGCCATCGCCAGGAGAACACCTTCTCCGACGAGCCCTTGACCGAGATTCTGGCAGCTATGAACAGTCTGGATGCCCCCACCATTTATGCGGTGCATCCCAGAAACCATGACCGCGCCATCCGAGTGGTCAAAAACAACGGCTTTGACAACATCATTCTCACCGAGCCTGTGAAGTATTCCGACTCCGTGCAGCTGGTCAGCCGTGCCAAGAAGGTGGTCACCGACTCCGGCGGCCTGCAGTGTGAAGCCTTCTATGCAGGTGTCCAGTGCGTGCTGGTCATGGACTATGTGGTCTGGCCTGAGACTATGGTGGCAAACCGCAATCAGCTGGCAAAGCCTGACCGTAAGGATATTCTGGAGAAACTTGCTGCTGAGCAGTATATTGATCCTGCGTACAAGCCCTTCGGCGATGGTCACGCTGCCGAGAAGATCACTGACCTGATCACCGAATTTTTTGAGAATAGAAAGTAAGCAGACGAAAATATCCCCCTTGTCAGCGCGAAGCCTGGTGGAGGGATATATAGCAGCTGATTATATATTGTTGAATTGAGATTAAAGAGGACTGTTATGAAATACGCAATTATTGGCTGTGGTGCCATATCAAAAAATCACATTGCGGGTGCACTGAACACCGGGCTGGAGATCTGCGGCCTGTGTGATATCGTGGATACCGGCATCCCTGCCCTCATGGAAATGATCCCCGAGGAGCAGAAAGCGGGTGTGAAGTATTACCCTGACTATAAGGACATGCTGGAGGAAGTCCATCCCGATCTGGTTGCCATTGCAACCGGCAGCGGTGTCAAGACCCGCATTGCGCTGGACTGCATCCGTGCAGGCGCCAACCTCATTATTGAAAAACCCATTGCACTGTCCATCGCCGATGCCGATGCCATCATCACAGCGGCAAAGGAACAGAATGTCAAGGTGTGCATCTGCCACCAGAACCGTCTGAACCCCTCTGTGCAGGCCATCAAAAAGGCTGCGGACGAGGGCCGCTTTGGCCGTATGCTCCATGGCAGCGCTCGTGTGCTGTGGAACCGCAACAAGGCTTACTATGATGCAGCCAAATGGCGCGGCACATGGAAGTCCGACGGCGGCACCCTGATGAACCAGTGCATCCATAACATTGACATCCTCCGTTGGATCCTCGGCAACGACATCAAGCAGGTCTTTGCTTACACTGATCGCCAGACTCACGACTACATCGAGGCGGAAGACATTGGTGTTGCTGTAGTGAAGTTCGCAAACGGTGCATACGCCACCATTGAAGGCACTGTCAATGTTTATCCCAGAAATCTGGAAGAGACTCTGACCATCCTTGGTGAGACCGGTACCGTCAAAGCGGGGGGCAAGAGCCTGAATATCATCGAGCAGTGGAACTTTGCAGACAAGGATGACAGCGCAGAGGTCAAGGCACAATTTGCAGAAAATCCCCCCAATATTCCCGGTCTGGGGCACACACGCATTTATGAAGATGTGGTGGATGCCATCCGCACCGACCGCGATCCTGTGGTTTCCGCAGAAGATGGCCGCCGTGCCATTGAATTGATTCTGGCGATTTACGAATCCGCTGCCACCGGCAAGCCTGTGGACCTGCCCCTGACCAGCGGCGCAACACTTGACTATGCAGGAAGATTTGACACATGAGTTATTTTGTACACGAATCCAGCTATGTGGATGACGATGTGATCATCGGCGAAGGCACCAAGATCTGGCATTTCTGCCATATTCAGAAGGGTGCCCGCATCGGCAAGAAGTGCTCCTTTGGCCAAAATGTAAATATTTCTAACAATGTGATCATCGGCGATCAGGTAAAGATCCAGAACAATGTGTCTGTGTATGAGGGCGTTGTACTGGAAGATGGTGTGTTCTGTGGCCCCAGCTGTGTGTTTACCAACGATTTGACGCCCCGCGCCCGCTACCCCAAGGGCAGTGCAGGCTACAAGCCTACCATCGTCAAGAAAGGCGCGTCCATTGGTGCCAATGCCACGATCGTATGTGGTCACAACATTGGCGAAAATGCCCTCATCGGTGCTGGTGCAGTGGTCACCGACCATGTGCCTGCTCACGCTTTGATGCTGGGTGTGCCCGCCCGTCAGCGGGGCTGGGTCTGCGAATGTGGCGAGATCCTGCCTGAAGATCTGACTTGCAAGTGCGGAAGGGCCTATGTGAAGGGCGAAAACGGTCTGGCGGAGAAATAACATGAGCGAACTGAAACAGATGAAAACCCAGCTGTGGGCTATGGTTTTTGTAGGGATTTGCATCACCATTATGGCTGCAGTGCGCCAGAACACCATCCTTGCCATCATCGTTTTTGTGGCACAGGGGACTCTGGGCAGCGTGCTTAATGCCAAGTACCGCAACGAGGTCATGCGAGAGATCTCCGAGATCGATCCTGCAATATACAACGATGTGCAGTCCAGCGCGGATATATCGCCCAAGGCGGCGGAAATGCGCGGTACGCCTTATCCTGCAGAAGTGGCGGCCCTGCTCAATGACTGTCTGCGCGTCCAAAGCATGAACAAATGGATGCCCATCATCGAAGTACTGATTTTCTTCGTGCTTCAGGTGATGCTGTTTGCCAATATTTAAGAATACAGCCGAAAACCCCGCGTCCGGGGTTTTCGTTTTGAGATAGGAGAACGGATCATGCAGTTTAGAGATTTAAAAAAACAATACGAAGCACTGAAGCCTGAAATGGATCAGGCCATTCTGGATACTGTGGCTTCTGCCGGGTATATCGGTGGCCCCCGTGTCAAAGCACTGGAGGAACTGTTGGCGGCATACTGCGGTGTCAAGCACTGCATTACCTGCGGCAACGGCACCGACGCACTGCAGCTGATGCTGCAGGCATGGGGGATCGGCCCCGGGGATGCGGTATTCGTGCCGGACTTCACCTTCTTCGCATCCGGCGAAGTGGTCAGCTTTGTAGGAGCAACTCCCGTATTCTATGATGTAGACCTTGACACTTTCAATGCCGATGTGAACAGTCTGGAAGCTGCCATTCAGGCAGTCAAGGCTGAAGGCAGTCTGCATCCTAAGGTGGTTATCACCGTTGACCTGTTTGGTCTGCCTGCCAACTACGATGCCATCGAGGCACTGGCTGCCAAGCACGATCTGCTGGTGCTGGAAGACTCCGCGCAGGGCTTCGGCGGCGAGTTTGACGGTCAGCGCGCCTGCTCCTTCGGCGATGCTGCAACCACCTCTTTCTTCCCCGCAAAGCCTCTGGGCTGCTATGGCGACGGCGGCGCCATCTTCACCAATGACGATAAAGTGGCTGAACTGCTGCGCTCCCTATGCGTTCACGGCAAGGGGTCCTTCAAGTATGACAATGTCCGTATCGGCGTCAACTCCCGTCTGGATGCTGTGCAGGCAGCGGTTTTGGATGTGAAACTGAAAGCATTTGCGGACTACGAGCTGGAAGCCGTCAACAAGGCTGCCGCATGGTATGATGCAGCCCTCAGCGGTGTAGTCAAGACCCCCGTCATTCCCGACGGCTATATGAGCTCCTGGGCGCAGTATACCATCCAGTTGCCCAGCCGGGAAGTGCGCGATGGTCTGCAGGATGCCCTGAAGGCACAGGGGATACCCACCATGGTTTACTATCCCAAGCCCATGCACTGCCAGACTGCATTCAGCGGCGTAAAGGCCTACGTGGACTGCCCCAATACCGAGAAGCTGTGCGATACGGTACTGAGCCTGCCTATGCACCCCTATCTGGAAAAGGAAACAGTGCAGACTGTTGCCGATGCCATCAAGGCATATCTGAAATGAACAGAAAAAGCCGCCCGCGGGCGGCTTTTTTGATGCAAGAAAAATTATTTGCTTTTGGGATAAGGTTTCGATACGTCGGTTCTTCCAATGAGATAATCCACGCTGGTGTCATAAAAATCAGCAAGCTTTATTAGAACCTCGGTTGGAATATTGCGCTTGCCAATCTCGTAAGCGGAATAGGCAACTTGAGAACATTTTAAATACTCAGCAAGCTCTCGTTGTCTTAAATCTCGATCCTCCCGCAAGTCGCGGATTCTGCGATAAACCACCGTGTCACCTTCTTTGTCTGTGATACAAATAGTATATTTAAAGCAAAATGCTTTATTGATTTTTAGAACAATTTGCTTTAAAATGAGCAAGAGGAGCGTGACGGAAATGCCGGATTACGAAGAGATGTACCATATATTATTCAATGTCATTACCGACGGACTGCGGGAATTAGAGGAGAATAAAATCAGTGATGCCATGATTTTGCTGGCCGGAGCACAGATGCATTGTGAGGAATTGTATATTCGGGAGGGCGAGGCGTAACTCGTCCTCTTTTTCTCTTGGCGAATGAACGTTTCTGCGATATACTTGGAAACAGAATGAACGCTGTCGAGAGGAGAGGCCGTCTGTGCGAGTGGAGATACAAAAAATTGCACTATATGTTTTATCGATTCTCGCGGTTGTACTTGGCCTGCTGGGTTATACATACAACACGGAGTACCGTTACCCGGAAGTTCCGGTGGGGTTTCCTGTGGAAACGGCGCTCCATGGCTGTGGCTATCCCACTGAGCCGGCATGGCACTATGCAGCTACACCGCAGCAGATTCGGAATAAGGCAGAGATCTATCCCGAAGCGGCAGAGTTCTCCGCGGGCTATTTCAAATACGGTCTCACCAATCAGGATATGGACATCACTGCCGATGTAGTGGAGGGGGAAGTGCCGCTGCTGCTCCAGTGGGACAAGCGCTGGGGCTATGAGCTGTACGGCACCAACTACATGGGCAACAATGCCTGCGGGCCTACGGCACTGGCCATTGTGTATGCAGGGCTGACAGGGAAGACGGACCAAACCCCGTACGACATCGCACAGTATGCAGTGGGGCAGGGAATGTATGTGTCCGGTCAGGGCACACGCTGGGAACTGATGGAGGTGGGGGGGACGCATTTGGGGCTGCGTGTTCAGCGGTTGTGGAAAGATGAGAACGCCATCAAAGCGGGACTGCTTGACGGAAAGCTTATGGTAGTCTATGTACGCAAGGGAGACTTCACCGTAGGCGGCCATTTTATCGTGATTGCCGGTACCACCGATGACAATAAGCTCATTGTCCGTGATCCCAACAGCCGCGAAAACAGTGCAGTTACATGGGATTTTGATCGTGTAATGGAGCAGTCGGGCTGCTGGTGGCAGTTCAACCTTTGATTTCCCTCTTGGCGAAACCGGAAGTTTGCGGTATACTGTCAAATACCGATAAAATTTCTCGATAGACAGAAAGACGAGGAATGCCTGTGCAGACAAAAGCAAAAAACAAAGTATGGGATGTTTTGATCATCATGCTGACTGTCATCCTTGTGGCTATGATCGGGGTGGTTGGGTACCTGTATTTCAATCATAAGAACGCGGCGGAACCAATGGCAGCGGAAGTGGGTTTCCCTGTGGAGACAGCCTTCCACGGCTGCGAGCATCCGCCGGAGCTTGCGTGGGAGTATGCGGCGACCCCTTCGGCTATTCGCAGCAAGGAAATCTATACGCCCGAAGCCATGGAATTTGTAGCCGGTTACCATGAATACGGACTGACCACACAGAACATGGACATTACCGAAGATGTGGCAGGGGAGGACTTCCCGCTGCTGATCCAGTGGGATACCCGTTGGGGCTATCAGCTGTACGGCACCAATTACATGGGCAATAACGGCTGCGGGCCTACGGCCCTTGCGATCGTGTATGCAGGGCTGACGGGGAAGACCGACTGGAATCCCTGGCAGATTGCCTGTTATGCCATTGCCAATAACCTATATGTTTCTCAGGTCGGCACCAAGTGGGTACTCATGGAGATCGGAGGAGAATATCTTGGTCTGACGGTGGATGTCATTGGCGAGGAAAAAGAGCTTGCTCGCACCGCACTGGAAGAGGGCAAAGTACTGATCCTTGAGGTTGGACCCGGTGACTTTACCTCGGGCGGTCACTTCATCGTGGTCACGGAGCTTCTGGAAAACAATGAAGTGGTGGTGCGTGACCCCAACAGCCGCGAAAAAAGCGCGGTCACATGGGAATATGACCGTGTTATGGAACAGGCCAATTACGTCTGGGCGTATACATACGGATAAAAAGAATGAGTCTTCTCCCGAAGGCTCGTTCTTTTTTTCATGATTTCTTTTTAAACAGTCCACCGAGGGCTTCCAGTGCATCGCCGACCTTTTCTGCGGTCAGCTGTGCTTTGACCAGATCAACTACTTCGTTCACCAGTTCATTGGGCAGATCGACACCCAAAATATCTTCAATGACACCGGCGGGATCTTTATCAAATCTCTTTTTCAGATCTTTGTCATCCATCAGCCTCTTGACAACTTTTTCTACTCTGTCTTTCAGTTCCATAGTGGCCCTCCTGTACAATTGATTGCCGACACTGTACCATGCTGAGGGAACTCCTGTCAATCGGATGCGTCAGATATGCCAGACAGAAATGGTTCAAAAGAGATGGAAAGATGATGCGTCTGTGATGCCCAAATTGGGTATGCTCTGATTGGAAAGGAGCAATACTGATGAAAAGAAAATTATTGCAGATTGGTGCGGTGGCACTGATCCTGTTAAGCTTCACGGTTTTTGATTTTAGCGATACTGTGGAGCCAGATGATTCTGCTGAAAATACATTGTCTGTACCCACAGCTGCGCCGGAACCTGTGGCAGCAACCCCAAATCTTGATGCGCCGGAACTGATTTTGGTGAATCGGTGGAATGCCATTCCCGATGATTATACAGTGCATGAAATTGCTGCTGGAAACAATCAGACGGTGGACAAATTGTGCTACGATGCGCTGATGAATATGCTTGGGGATTGTCAGGCGGAGGGACTGGAACCGCTTGTCTGTTCTGGTTATCGTGACCTTGCTTTGCAGACACAGCTGTATGAAAATAAGATCGCTCGACTGGTCAGCACAGGCTTCTCCCGCGGGGATGCTGAGTCACGGGCCGGAACGGAGGTTGCCTATCCCGGTACCAGTGAGCACCATACGGGGCTTGCGGTGGACCTTGTGGATATGAACTATCAGGGGCTGGACGAGGCACAGGAACAGACGGCTGTGCAGCAATGGCTTATGAAAAACAGCTGGAAATACGGTTTCATACTCCGCTATCCCAATGGGAAAAGCGACATTACCGGTATCATCTATGAACCGTGGCATTATCGGTATGTGGGTCTTGATGCAGCCGGGGCAATCTATGAGCAGGGCATTTGCTTGGAGGAATATCTGGCCCAATACAAATAAACGATCCCCCGAATGGCGATTCGGGGGATCGTTTTATACTAATGACCGCAGCTGTGGCTTCCGCAGCCATGGTCGCCGCAGGTATGGCCTTCACCGACAGGATCGACCACTCCGTGCACGAGGTGCGCGGCATGCTCGCCGCCCTCAAGCTCGACG
>JAGBAT010000058.1 GCA_017938835.1 Oscillospiraceae bacterium
GCGGTTTCGGCGTTTATTTCTTCCCTTAATCGTAGGCCACGCAAATGCTTAGGCTGGTATTCGCCCTATGAGGTTTTCTTTAACGTCCTGTTGCACTTGACTTGACAATCTGTCAATCCATTTTTTGTCGCGACATGTGCGTGGCAAAAAATACATATCAGCCTGCTGCAAGTCCATCGCGTTAGCGGGGACATCTCTGCCAAAATGCTACGTAGGAGTATTTTGACAGACTCAAAGCGCCCCTTTCGGAGCGCTTTGAGTGAATTTCATTTACTTTTTCCACAGGCCGTGGAGATTGCAGTATTCGTAAGCTGCGACCACTTCTTCGCCTTCTGCCAGAACAAATTCTGCAACAGGTGCTTCGCCGGGCTTCAGGTGCTTCTTCTGATAGCCGTTGGTGGTTTCCAGAATGATCCATTCAATGTAGTGTACTTCCACCATGGGGTGCTCTGCTGCACCTATACGAACAACGACGTTCTTGCCGTTCTGCTCAATGACAGGCACATGCTTTTCAACAGATGCATCGGTGGTACCGGGCTCCAGCAGGGTCATCTTCTGACCGCAGCACATAACAGGAACGCCCTTGTTCTTGTGGTATTCAATAATATTTCCGCAGTGTTCACATACATAAAACTTCATAATCAAATCTCCTTTTCTTAATCTCTTATTGTTAATGGTAATTATTCTTATTTGTTGATCTAAGTATATCATACATTTTAGAAAATGCAAGACCCTAAGCAGTAAAATTCTTAGGGTCTTTTTTGTGTAGTTTGTATATCAGTCCCGCTGCATTTCCAGCAGAGCGATTTTATCCTTCATACGCTTTGCAACTGTGTAGCTGATCTCGCCGGATTCGTACAATTGCTGGACATGATTCAGCTCCAGCTGCAGGCCGTAGCGGCTGAGAGAGGTGAATACCCCCTCGTTGAGGCTCCGCTCCTCCCCATTTTGTGGGATAGACAGTTTCCGCTTGAGCATCCCATAATAGGCATTGCGGTATCCGCGCTGGGGTTTCGGAAAATCTGTAACGTAAAGCTTCTCCAGCACATAGCGGTCATTGGACTCCAGCATCATGGCAAGCTGCTGTTTGCGGCCTTCGTCCTCATGAGAGCTGAAATGAATCACAAAACGGAACTTGTGTGCCAGTTCCACAAAAATTGCATGGCCCAGCCGTCCGTGGCGAGGAAGATAGCGATGGAGTGTGCCGATATAGTAATCGGCAACCTTCTTTTCGACCTTGCCTTCCCGCAGCAGCTCCATTGTATGTTCATACTGCCACTCAGTGATCGTCTGATAAAACAGCAGCCGCTGAGTATGCTCTTCCACCGGAGTCTCTGTTTTGCGGCGCAATTGGGTAATACGCTCCTCATAGTTGTGAATAACGATTTCCGCCTCCACACGGTTTTCCGGTGTAATGCTGTGATGCAGCTCATCCACGATGCTTTCCAGTACGCCGATATACATCTCGTCTTCCGGCATTTCGGGTTCACTGTCATTCTTTTTACGGACAAAAAACGGCAATACAAAATGTGCTGCAACATTGGCGTACACAATCACGCCCATAGTAACTGCCAAGATCAGCTCTCTGTGCGGGAACGGCGTTCCGTCCGCCAACACCAGAGGAATCGACAGCACCGTCGCCAGTGTTACTGCACCACGGTCCCCTGCCAAGGTGAAGATGGTACAGCCATGAACGCGGCTCATGCGGGAGTGCCCTTCTTCACAATACGCCGCCTCAGACAGAGTAAAATATGCCCATAAGAAGCGGACAAAGAATAACGCCATACCAATGACTATGGTCACCAGGAGCAGCTCTCCGCCACTGATCTCCATGCCTCCTGTGCCCAGATCGGAGACAATGTCCGGCAGCTGCATACCGACGATCACAAAGGCGCCGCCCTCCAGACTATACGCCACTACCCGCCAGATGTTATGGGCAGTCACCGTCACATGAACCGTGTCAGGATTGTCTCTGCCATACTCCAGTGTATGGAACAGCCCGGCAATAAATACCGCAACAACCCCGCTGACATGATAGTGTTCGGCAATCATAAAAATCAGGAATGGGAACAGAATTCCCAGCAATGTGTGGATGTTCAGAGATTCTATGCCCTGACTGCGCAGCCATTTTACCAGCCAGATCTTCAACAGAGACATCACCGCCCCGATCAAGCCACCCACAATGCTCATTTCCAGAAAATGCAGCAACGTCTCCACAGGCTGTATTCCGCTGCCATCCACGATCATTCCCAGAAGGCTCTGAAACAGGACGACAGAAATGACTTCATTAAAAATGGATTCACATTTCAGCAATTCCATCATAGTCTCCGGCACATGGTAATGCCGCTCGACAGTGTCTACCGCCACATCATCGGTGGGGCTGAGAACAGTCATCAGCATCAGGCTCGCAGCCAGACCCAGAGAGGGCAGCAGCTTATTCAGCAGCACCCCTACGACCACTGACGTTACGATCACCAGCGGAATGGACAGATCCAAAATTGATCTGCGGGTCTTCCAAATCGTACGCTTATCGATCGTCATGCCGCAATAATAGACCAGCGGCGCTACAAACACCAGGAAAAATTCCTCCGGATGCAGCGGCAGATCCTTTCCCATTGACAACAGACCAATCAAAACACCCAGCAGCATCTGTATGATGGGTGAGCCCACATGAGGCAGAAATCGGCAAATGATCCCCGACAGCAATACTGCTGACAGAATGATCATGACATAAATTACAAGTTCCATCCATTCATTCCTTGCGTTAAGATTTGTTAAGATTCAATGTGCAAAATTATATCCGGAATACCCCACCCTGTCAATGCAGAGCAGGGTTGCAATCAGAGCCGAATGTGTGTATCATGGACATATCCTGAAAAAGGGCGGATATATGATGAACAAACAATACTGTATTTTTGATATGGATGGCACTCTGGTAAACTCCATGGGTTACTGGAAATATTTGGAGCGGGAATTTCTGATCCGCAAAGGCGTCACCGACGGTCTGGAGGAAGCGCTGGTGGATATCCAACACCTGACTGTTCCGGAAGCATCTGCACTGTTCATTGAGCGTTTTGGCTTTAAGGGCACTGTGGACTCCATCACCGAGGAATTCGACGCACTCATGGCAGAGCACTACCGAACGGATATTCAAGCAAAGCCCGGTGTCCCCGAATACCTGGAATCGCTGCACCGTCAGGGTGTAAAAATGTGTATCGCCTCTGCCACCTCCACTCCGCTGGTGAAGATCTGTCTGGAGCATCTGGGTCTGACAAAATATTTTGAATTCACCCTGAGCTGCACAGAGGTTGGCAGCAGCAAAGACCGCCCTGATGTCTTTCTGGAGGCCGCCCGTCGTCTGGGCAGCACGCCGGAAGAGACTGCAGTCTTTGAAGACTCCGCTGTGGCAGCTGCCACCGCTAAGAGCGCAGGGTTCTGCACAGTGGGTATTTACGATGCGGTCAGTGCGCACAACTGGCCCGTGCTGCAGGCGCTGTGCGATGAGCTGATCGAGGACTGGGAGACCGTGTAATACGACGGAGTGCATACCCATTGCGCCTCTCCGTCAATGCCTTTCCATAACATCTTCCCCATAACAAAAAAAGCCACAGACAACTGTCTGTGGCTTTTTGGTGGAGATAATCGGGATCGAACCGATGACCCCCTGCTTGCAAAGCAGGTGCTCTCCCAGCTGAGCTATACCCCCAAATATTCGTTTTTTTTACGGAACAAGATGTATTATATAGCAAAATCTCCCGTTTGTAAAGATGAATTTTTCATAAATTTTCCCGTTTCTGCAATTTTCCTGTTGCTTAAATCTCTTTTTTATAGTAATATATTCGGGCGGCGATTCACAAGGCTGCACTAGTCGGGGAGCCAGCGGTGCCCTGTAACCTGCAATCCGCTACAGCAGGGACGAATTCCCATCCGAGGGGATATGTTGTGTCGTTTGCCCACAGCGGGCGGCGTTGAAGATCCGGTCTCGAGCAATAGAAACTTCCGAACCATGTCAGGCGGGGAACCGAGCAGCATTAAGGAAGATCTTCTGTGTGCCTTGAGCCCACCGGATCTGAGCAAGCTAC
>JAGBAT010000059.1 GCA_017938835.1 Oscillospiraceae bacterium
AACGTATTAGTCTTACGATGAAGAATATTCCAACTGACAGTTAATCTTTTGGCCAGACACAATAAACATAAATTTCCATCGAGCTTTTGACGATTTTTTGCTTGTATGCTCTGCTTTTTTGTTGACAAAAGTAAGAAAATGTGTATACTATGTGTATTGACAAATAACCCTGTGAACCTTCCGGAATGTATCAAACCGGAAGAGGAGGACTCTCTGGAGAACACATTCAGTTGTGTGCCGAAGGTGCAAGGCGGAAGCCGAATCTCTCAGGCAAATGGACGGAGAAGCTTGAATTTGCGCTAAGAACGTTCTTTTTCGGGCAGTCCTGTGCAGGGACTGCCCTTTTATTTGTAAATATCCCGAAATGAGGTAATATAGTATGCACGGTAAAACACTTGACTCCATTGGATTTGTTTCTCAATTTGATCCTGAAGTAGCAGCCATGATGCAGAATGAATTTGTTCGCCAGCAGGATGGACTGGAGCTGATTGCTTCCGAGAATTTTGCGTCTCCTGCGGTCATTGCTGCGATGGGTTCCGTTCTCACCAACAAATATGCAGAAGGCCTGCCCGGTAAGCGCTATTACGGCGGCTGTCACTATGTAGATGAGCTGGAAAGCTTGTGCATTCAGCGCGCGAAAGAGCTGTTTGATGCAGAATTTGCAAATGTACAGCCTCACTCCGGTGCTCAGGCCAATATGGCTGTACAGGTAGCCCTGCTGCAACCTGGCGATACCATGATGGGCATGAGTCTTGCCAATGGCGGACACCTGTCCCATGGCAGTCCTGCTAATCTGTCCGGTA
This sequence comes from Oscillospiraceae bacterium, assembly GCA_017938835.1. Taxonomy (GTDB): domain Bacteria; phylum Bacillota; class Clostridia; order Oscillospirales; family Oscillospiraceae; genus HGM13010. The sequence goes on from JAGBAT010000059.1 coordinate 804, forward strand.
AGTACTATAATGTTGTTTCTTATGACGTGAATCATGAGACCGGTCTGATCGACTATGATCAGATCCGTGATATGGCAAAGAAGTGCCAGCCCAAGCTGATAATTGCCGGTGCATCTGCTTATCCCAGAGCGATAGACTTCAAGATTTTTGCAGACATCGCCCATGAAGTCGGTGCAATCTTCATGGTGGATATGGCGCATATTGCCGGTCTGGTGGCAGGCGGTGCCCATATGAATCCTGTCCCTTATGCTGATATCGTTACTACAACTACCCACAAGACCCTTCGTGGTCCCCGCGGTGGTCTGATTCTGGCCCGTGAGGAATTCGGCAAGAAGCTGAACTCCGGCGTGTTCCCCGGTACCCAGGGCGGTCCTTTGGAGCATGTGATCGCAGCAAAGGCTGTGTGTTTGAAAGAGGCTATGAGTGACGACTTCAAGACCTACGCCCATAATATCGTAGCCAATGCCAAGATCCTGGCGGATGCACTGTTGGATGAGGGCTTTGATCTGGTTACCGGTGGTACCGATAACCACCTGATGCTGGCTGATCTGCGCCCCATGAATATCACGGGTAAGGAACTTCAGACTCGTTGTGACCTCAATCATATTACCCTCAATAAAAATGCCATCCCCGGTGATCCTCAGAAACCCACTGTCACCAGCGGTGTTCGTATCGGTACTGCTGCTGTGACCACCAGAGGTCTGGGTGTAGAGGAAATGAAGCAGATTGCCCACTGTATTGCCTTGACTGCAAGGGATTTTGAAGGCACCCAGGATGAAGTGAAGGCAACCGTTGCCTCTATTTGCGAGAAATTCCCCCTTTACTAAAAACATGAGCTGTCGGACTTGTTCGGCAGCTCATTTCCTTGACAAGGGTATTATTCTGTGTTAGATTAAAAAAAGTCTAAAAAAGAGGTGGAAAAAATATGAAAAAAGGAAATCCCTGGGCATTGCTGCCGATCGGCGTATTCTTGGCCGTGTATCTGGGTCTTGGCCTGACCTTTGAGTACATCATGAAAATTGAGATGGGCTTCTATAATGTCCCCATCATTATCGCTTTCCTGATTGCCATCCTGGTTGCCTGCCTGCAAAACCGAAAGGTATCCTTTGATGACAAGCTGGAGATCATGGGTAAAGGCGTTGGCGATAAGAATATCATCACCATGCTGCTGATCTTCCTGGTTGCCGGTGCCTTTGTGGGTGTGGTTGGCCGCAGCGGTGCGCAGAGTGTCGCTTACTTCCTTCTGAGCCTGGTGCCTGCACAGTTTGCAATGCCTGTGCTGTTCATTGTTGCTTGTTTTGTATCTACTGCAATGGGTACTTCTGTTGGTACCATCACTCTGATTACCCCCATTGCCGTAGAGGTTGCGGTTGCCTGTGGCTTTAACCTGCCTTTGTGCGTCGGTACCATCGTTGGTGGTGCCATGTTCGGCGATAACCTGTCCTTTATTTCTGACACTACCATTGCTGCCTGTAATGGCCAGGGCTGTCCTATGAAGGCAAAGTTCAAGGGCAATTTCCTGATTGCGTTACCTGCTGCGGTGATTACCCTGATTTTGGTTCTGATTCTTTCTGCGGACTCTGCCGGTGAAAAGGTCATCGGTGCGTATAACTTGCTGCAGATCGTGCCTTATCTGCTGGTCCTAATCGGTGGCGTTGCGGGTTTGAACGTATTCGTAGTTCTGATTGGTGGCATCCTCTGCGGTAGTGTTATTATGCTGGCAACTGGCGAAGTGGTAGCATACAATCTGCTGGCCAATATGGGCAGCGGTGCTGCCGGTATGTTTGAAACTGCCATGGTTGCAGTTCTGGTTGCAGCCCTGTGTGGCCTCATTCGCGAAGCCGGTGGATTTGATGCACTGCTGTACATGATCCGTAAGGTCTTCAAGGGTAAGAAGGGGGGCCAGATCGGCATTGGTCTGCTTGTTGGTGTGATGGATATCGCCACTGCAAATAACACTGTTGCGATCGTCATTGCAAACCCCATTGCAAAGCAGATGAGTGAGGATTATGGCATCACTTCTGAGCGTACTGCCTGCCTGCTGGATACC
>JAGBAT010000060.1 GCA_017938835.1 Oscillospiraceae bacterium
CCTCTTCCCCCCACGGGAACCAGTCCACCGGATTGCCTGCATGCTGCTGCAAGTAAGGGCTGGTCGCATCTTTCAAACGATTTGCCATTGGTTCACTTCCTTACATGTTTTTATCATCCGTTGCCGGGTTGTCAATGAGCTTGCCGTCCCGGGTAAATCGCGACCCATGGCACGGACAGTCCCATGTGTGCTCCTGCACATTATATTTTAACGCGCACCCCATGTGCGGACAACGGGGCACCGTAGGCGTCAGCAAATTCAGTGCTGCCTCCCCTGCGTTCAGCAGCAGCTGTGGGTGCAGCATGGTTCGGGACGGTGAGAACACCTGCGCATAGGGGTTTTCCTTCCCCTGTACCAGATCCGTGAGGATCTCCCCTGCCGCCATCGCCGTACTCATACCCCATTTATTGAAGCCCGTAGCCACATACAGGTTCGAGGTGGATTTGGAGTACTGCCCGATGTATGGAATGTCGTCCAGCGTCATACAGTCCTGCGTCGCCCAATGTGCCGTTTCTTTGGACAGTGGATAATGCCGATGTGCAAAGTCCCTCAGTTCCCGCCAGCTGCCGCCCTTCTTCCCTGTTCGATGATCTCCGCCGCCGATCAACAGCAGATCACGGTGGTTGCGGAAGGACATGCCTTTCTCATAATCATCCACATACATGCCATGAACGTCAGCTGCGTTTTCCAGTGCGATCACATAAGAGCGATGCTGATACATCTTCAGGAAATACATTCCGTGCTTATTTAACAGTGGGAAATGGGTTGCAACAATGACTTTATCCGCAGTGACACTGCCATGATTGGTAATCGCTTTTCCGGGCAACAAGTCCCGCACTTTCGTGTGTTCGTAAATTCGCAGATCAGAAGCGATTGCTGCCAGCAGTTTCAGTGGATGGAACTGCGCCTGTCTGGGAAATTTGATTGCGCCGCCTGTGATAAACGGCAATGCCGTTTCCGTCACAAGCTCCGCCGGATAGCCGATCCTGCGCAGTGTCTCCAGTTCCTTGCGAATCTCCGCCCCATCCTCACTGCTGTACACATAGGACGGCCGTTCCTGATAATCGCAGTCAACGTCCCTGCACAATTCACGGTATCGGGTCAGGGCCAATTCATTTGCATCCAGATACTGCTGCGCCGCGTCCAAACCGTAGCGTTTTTCGATTCTATGGTAAATGAGGCCGTGCTGACTTGTGATCTTCGCCGTCGTGTTTTTCGTAATGCCTGAGCAGATACGGTCAGCCTCTACTAATATATAGTCCGCCCCCGCCTGCTGCAAGTGATACGCACACAGCAGACCTGCGATTCCGCCGCCAATGATCAGCACATGGGTTTTGATGTCCCCCTGCAGCGGTTGAAAGGTCGGCAGCTGCGCTGTTTCTGTCCATATAGATTGATTCATGTCATCACCGTTTGTTAGTATGCGCGGCTGTTTTCCATTTATCATCCCCTCGTTTTTGCATCCCTAAAATTTTTTAAAAATTTTCTTAATAATAATGATTATTGTTATTGACATATCTGTTAGTTTGTGCTAACATACAGTCAAGGAAACAAAGAGCTCCAAAAAATACGGAGCCAGCCTAATAAAATCAAAGAAAAAGGAGAATATAATTATGAAGAAAGAACTTTCCCTGAACATGAACCGTTATCTGGCCAACATCGGCGTTAACTACATTAAGCTGCATAACCTCCACTGGAACGTAGTCGGCAAGAACTTCAAATCTGTACACGAATATCTGGAAAGCCTGTACGATGGTCTGGCAAATTCTCTGGATAAGGTTGCTGAACTGCTGAAGATGCACGGCGAAGTTCCCGCCGCTTCCATGAAGGAATATCTGGAGCTGGCAAGCATCGAAGAACTCCCCTCCGTGGAACTGCATTTCGATGAGATCCTTGCAGTCGTTCTGAAGGACCTGCAGCTGATGAAGGCGCAGGCCGAAGAGATCCGCAAAATGGCTGATGAAGATGATGTATACGACATCGTCGGAGCTATGGAAGATGACCTGGGTGAATACAACAAGGCCATCTGGTTCCTGAAGGCAATGCTGAAGTAAGCAAATTACAATCGATGAAAAGGAGAAAACAATATGTCTATGATCAACAAGGAAGTCAACGAATTTTCCGTACAGGCTTATGTAAATAACACTTTCAAAACCGTCAGCAAGTCTGACATTCTGGGTAAGTGGAGCGTGTTCTTCTTCTACCCCGCAGACTTCACCTTCGTCTGCCCCACCGAACTGGAGGATCTGGCAAACAAATATGAAGACTTCAAGGCCGCAGGCTGCGAGATCTACTCCGTTTCCACCGATACCCACTTCGTCCACAAGGCATGGCACGATACCTCTGACCGTATCAAGAAGATCCAGTACCCCATGCTGGCTGACCCCACCCACGCATTGTGCAAGGACTTTGAAGTACTGATCGAAGCCGACGGCATGGCAGAACGCGGCAGCTTCATCGTCAATCCCGAAGGCAAGATCGTTTCCTACGAAGTCAGCGCAGGCAACGTCGGCCGCAATGCAGACGAACTGTTCCGCAAGCTGCAGGCCTGCCAGTTCGTACACGCACACGGCGACGAAGTGTGCCCCGCAAAGTGGCAGCCCGGCGCAGAGACCCTGAAACCCAGTCTGGATCTGGTGGGTATGCTGTAAGCCCTCATTCAACGGCGCCGGTAAATCCGGCGCCGTTTTGAATTCCATCGAATGATTTATAAGCATCCGATGAATATGCAGCCTGCTGGCGCACTTGTACCCCGCACGTTTGCAGGCTGTGAAGCAATTTTTGCCACATTCGTGGCGAACTGTGCAAGGCACTTTTATTGAGAGGAGTTATTTATGCAGAATCTGTATGATGTTGTTGTGATCGGCGGCGGCCCTGCAGGCCTGACTGCCGCAATTTATCTGGCAAGAGCCAAATACCGTGTAGTCGTGGTGGAAAAGGAACGCTTCGGCGGGCAGATCACCATTACCCATGAAGTAGTCAATTACCCCGGTGTTGCCCGTACCAGCGGTACAGAACTGACAGAGACGATGCGCAGGCAGGCCGAGAGCTTCGGTGCAGAATTTATGCTGGCAGAAGTGGAAGGCTTGGATATGAGCGGCGATGTAAAATCTGTCAAAACCAGCCGCGGGGAGCTGAAAGCCTTCGGCGTCCTGCTGGCAACCGGTGCCCACCCTCGCATGGTTGGTTTCAAAGGCGAAGAGGACTTCCGCGGACGCGGCGTTGCCTATTGCGCGACCTGCGACGGTGAATTTTTCACCGGCAAGGAAGTATTCGTCATCGGCGGTGGCTTTGCCGCAGCGGAAGAGGCAGTATTCCTAACCAAGTACGCTACCCGCGTGAATATTCTCATCCGCGGCAAGGACTTCTCCTGCGCTGAGTCCATTGCCGACTCCGCCCGCAATCACCCGAAGATCACCGTCCGTACCAATACCGAAGTGCTGGAAGTATTCGGCGACAGTGCTTTGCGCGGCATCCGCTTCCGGGATAAGCTCACCGGAGAAGTCACCGAACACCGCGCCCCCGATGGAGATAACATCGGTGTATTTGTCTTTGCAGGCTACTCTCCTGCCACCGAACTCATCAAGGGTC
>JAGBAT010000061.1 GCA_017938835.1 Oscillospiraceae bacterium
CAAAATACTCCTACGGAGCATTTTGACAGAGACGTCCCCGCTAACACGATGGACTTGCAGCCTGCTGCAGCGCACGCATTGTTTTTCAATGAAAAACAATTTGCACGTTTGCAGGCTGAGATGTATTTTTTGCCACGCACATGTCGCGACAAAAATGGATTGAATCTTATTTCGTCCTTGCGGACGAAACTCTGCGAGGCGGTTTTTGACAAGCTGAAAAACGGACTTCCTTCCGGAAGTCCGTTTTATTGCGTTGCGAAGAAATTACTGCTGTCTGAATGTGATAGAGCCGGTGGTATAGTCCATTGTGTCTACGATGGCCAGAGATTCCAGCTGGATACCCTTGGCGCGGATGATCTCGCCGCCTTTCTGGAAGCCCTTTTCAATGGCAATGCCGATACCGGCAAGACTTGCACCTGCCTCCTCCACCAGATTCAACAGACCTTCCAGTGCACAGCCATTTGCCAGGAAGTCATCGATGATCAAAACACTGTCATTAGGACCCAGAAACTTTTTGGAAACAATAACCTCATAAATTTTCTTATGTGTGAAGGATTCAATCCTGGTATGGTAGTTGTCATGATCCAGATTGATGCTCATAGACTTCTTTGCAAAGACAACGGGCACACCGAATTCTGCGGCCACAATGGCTGCGATGCCGATACCGCTTGCTTCGATAGTCAGGATCTTGTTGATTTTTTTGCCTTCAAACTTGCGCTTCCATTCCTTTGCCATTTCACGGAACAGTTCAATATCCATCTGGTGATTGATGAAGCTGTCTACCTTCAGCACATTGCCTTCACGGATGATACCATCTTTTCTGATTCTCTCTTCCAGCAGCTGCATGATGCTCATTCTCCTTCGTTTATAAAAATATTTAGGAGATTATAGCATCATTTTCATAGACTGCCAATATAAATTTGACAAAATTCTCGTTACTTTCTGCCGTACTCAATATCGTTCAGTGTTCTTTCCAGCTTTTTACGAGCACGCTCGATTTCTGTGCGATCCTGCTTGGAAAGCACCGCTTCAAACTCCATCAATGCCTGCCCCACAGCCATGCGGTCAGCGCCCACAGTCTGTTCATACAGACGCTCTCCACGCAACAGCTGCAGCTGATTTGCTTCGTCATGGCGGGGATTCTGCTTGAGATACTGCAGTGCCTCCATCCGTGCTTCCGCCTCTTCTTCACTCATACGGTTCTGCTCGTTCTGGATGATGATCTTCCGCTTCACCTTGGTGGAATGGACATAAACCTCCACCTCCAGCAGTGCATTGACATCGTAAGTATAGGTAATATCCACTGCCTCCTTGCCTCTGGGGCCGGGAGGTACAGGTACTGTGATCTCGCCCAACAGCAGATTGTTGTGAGCCATGCGGCTTTCGCCCTGCAGTACATCCACAGTCACACGGGTCTGGTTATCGGATGCAGTGTATACCGTCTGGGTACGGCTGACAGGAATGACGGTGTTGCGCTCAATAATCGGCAGATAGTGTCCGCTTTCTTCGAATACACCATTGTTCTTCACCACAGATGTCCCCAGCGTATAGGGACATACATCCGTCAGCACCACTTCACGGATCTCCTTGTCACGGGCCTTCATACCGCACTGCAATGCGGCCCCAAGAGCCACAGCCTCGTCCGGATCTACCAGAGAGCCGGGGATCCTGCGGAACATTTTTGCCACAAAACGGCTGACCACAGGCAGGCGGGTAGCGCCGCCCACCATGACGACCTGATCGATCTCATCGAGGCTGACTCCTGCATCACGGAGACTGCGCTCGATAGGCTTGCGCAGCTTCTGCAGCAGAGGTGCACAAGCCTTTTCGTATTCCGCCAGCGTCAGAATCATCTCATGCTCTTCACCGCCGATGGTACAGCACATGGCAACCAGATTGCTCTCTGCAAATCCGCACTTACAGGCCTCCGCTACCTTGCGCACCTCGTTCAGGGTACGCACATCCAGCGTCTCCGGCGCAATGGCGCAGCGCTCCAAAAACATGGTAGCCAGCAGATCAGTGAAATCCTCGCCACCGATGAAGTTGTCGCCTGCAATGGCATGGACTTCCATGATGGGGCCATACAGTTCCAGAATGGACACATCAAAGGTACCGCCGCCAAGGTCAAATACCAGATAGCGGGCGTCCTTTCCATCGCTGCCCATGCCGTAGGCAATGGCCGCTGCAGTAGGTTCATTGATGATGCGGGACACATTCAGCCCCGCCAGTTCCCCTGCCCGTTTGGTTGCTTTGCGCTGCAGGTCATTGAAGTAGGCAGGCACACTGATAATGGCCTCAGTGACAGACTCACCCAAATACACTTCCGCATCCTCTTTCAGACTGCGCAGTACCAGACTGGACAGCTCCTCTGCGGAAAACCGTCTGCCGCCCAGCAGGTATTCCTTATCCGTACCCATGCTGCGCTTGAACACACGGGCAGTTTCCAGCGGATGCAGGATCCCCCGTTCTCTGGCAGTCTTGCCCACATATACCGTGCCGTCATCATCCACGCTCACCACAGAGGGAGTCAGACGTTCACCCAGTCGATTGGGAATGATCTCCGCCTTGCCGTTGCGGAAGCACGCGGCAAGGCTATTGGTGGTCCCCAAATCAATACCGATCATCATAGGAATTTATCCTTTCTTTTTAAAACGATTCAGACAGGTCACAAAGTCCAGTTCATCCGGCCACTGTTTGATGTACCGTTCGCACAGTTCCCGCGCTTTCCGGTAGTTGCCGAAAATCTCTTCCATCGTGACCTCAAAAATATCCGCATCCTTGCAGGCGCAGTAATTGCAGCCGGCACATAGGGGCATGGAACGAGCCTTTGCCAATTCCGCTCTGGCCTCATCCTCCCTGCCCAACAGCGCAAGAATCATGGCGCGGCGAGTGCGGTACAGCGTCTCGTTGGTCAGGTGCAGCTTCAGCTCGGCATCCACCCGCTCCAGTGCCAGCTCTGCCGTCCGCCGGGATGTTTGGGCATCCCCACTAAACAGCTGTGCCTCTGCCAAATTCATCAGCACATGGGACAGGTCTTCCGATGCTTTTTCACGCTTTTCCCAAATCTTCGCCACAGTCTTAAAATCGCCATTCAGATCTGCGATCTGCAGCTTCAGTGCTTCTGCGGTCTCCTCATCCAGCTGCTTGGCAGACATAGACAGCTCCAGCTTTGCCTTAAGCATACGGCCATTCATCAGCTGCAGACGGATGGAGGCATCTGCCACTTCATTGGTATTGCCCACTTTCGCCTTCCATTCCTCCAGCATCTTCTTTGCCTTGTCCCACAAGCCAAACTGGCAGGCAATATCAAACTTCATTTCATAACCGTCGGGGTAATCATAGCGCGCCATGACTTCATAAACCGTATCAATAGCCTCCTGCGCACGGTTCATGCGGCGCAGCACCTGTGCCTTGTGGGCATACAGGAATCCAAATCTACCACTGCGATCCTGTGTTAGGGCAATGGCCTTGTTCACCTGCTCCAGTGCTTCCGGCAAACGGTTCATGGCCTCATAGACATAGGCCAGCCCGTTGTAGCCGTCCACATCGTCAGGGGCCAGTTCCTGTTCCCGCAGGAAATGCTGTTCCGCGGCCTCAAAATCATAAAGATAGCGGTTGCACGTACCTGCATAAAAATGGAGATCAGCGCTCTCATCATTTTCGATGAGGTATTTATAATAGTGCAGTGCTTGGTCAGCATTACGCTTCAGATCCTTATAATACAGTTCTGCCAGATTGTGCTCCACTGCCTTGGGATGGTAGGGGTGCTTCTCCAGCTTGTGATACAGCGCTAAAGACTGCTTCACTTCCCCGTTGCGTTTATGCAGCCAAGCCTTGTATTCCGTACAGTTGGGATCGTCAGGATCATGCTTCAGGCCCTTTTCCACAATGGCCATGAGCTTGTCACGGTCTTCCTGCTTGTTCATATCCAGACGATCCAGATTGATGGCAGCGATACGGTGGTAGACCTTAGAGGCCCACTCCAGGTATTCACCGGTCTCGATACGGTCAGCAATGGCTTCGTAAATTGCCAATGCTTCATCTGCATTTTGGTCGCCAAACTCTGTCAGCTGAGCCTTGCACCACATAACCGCCAGCACATCCGTGATATTGTGCTGTGCCAGGAAGTCCAGCATCTGGCGCACACCGTCCCACACATTGTTGCGGATCAGAATACGCATCTTCAGCACATAGACCCACAAGTCACCGCCCTCGATGTCCAGTGCCTTATTGACAGCATCAAAGGCTTCCGCATCGCGGCCCAATTCATACAGCACTTGCGCCAACAAGAAATAGCCGTGATAGCCGCCCGGCATCAATCGGATGACCCGCTGAAGCAGCGGTACCGCACGGTCATACTCTTTCAGAGAAGCAAACATTCTTGCCGTATGGGTCAGGATCTCCGCATTATCGGGAGCCATCTCCAATGCTTCCTCATACTTTGCACGGCCCTCTTCCGTTCGCTTGAGTGCCAGCAGACAGCTGCCCTCCAGCTGTACGATCTCCGGCAGTCGGCTCAAACGTTTTGCAGTCTTTTCCGTGCCGTCCGGTTCCATGTTCCGGAGCAGCTGTTCCACCCGTTCAAAGTGGGTCAGAGCCAGCTCAAATTCCTCACGTCCGTAACGCAGCTTAGCATGGAGGTTATGATAGGCATACTGGTCTTCATAATTCGGGTCAGCCGCCATTGCTGCACGCAGGGCATCATCATTGCAGTTGTTCTGGAGATAACACCAGCCCAGTTCCAGTGCATTATTGGAATCTTCAGGGTGCTCCTGCAGGGTCTGCTCACGCATCTGGATCAATTCTTCGTTCCATTTTTTCAATGTTTCTCCCAGCTGATAGACCTGCATCTGGTCTCCGCCGGCAGCGCGCATCAAGTCGTAGATCAGTTCCTTAGCCTCATCGTACTGTCCCTGACTTGCCAGTGCATCTGCCAGCATGCGCTTGGCGTGCCAATGCTTGGGATACAGCTCCAGAACATGACGAGTGGCAGCTTCAGCTTCCGGCCAGTCTCCCCGGCGGGCACACATCCCTGCCCAGTTCAATTGGATGGTAAAGTCATCGGGGTACTGCTCCGCCTGTCCGCGGTAGAGCTCCGTCGCCCGTTCTACATCCCCCTGTTCCAGTATCCAGCGAAAACGCAGGGCTTCCCCATGGGGGTGGCTCTCGGGCATAGCCTCCATTTGGTCCAGAATGGGGCCCATCTCCAACGGAGGCATGTTACTTGCCTTATGATACAGCCGGCGATAATCGTCGCAGTCCTTGCCGCTGAGACCGGGAGTAAACATCTCATAGGGCAGCACCGCAGGATAGCGGATGCCATTGACCACCGCAAGGTCAATGAAATCCTTGGGGAAGTTCTCGTACAGCTCTTCCTGACGGGAGGTAAATTCAAAGGTCTCATCCAGCAGCTGCCAAACCTCCTGTGGGATATAATAATCGTCCATCAGGAAGCGCAGCAAAGCCTCCTCTGCCTGCGGACGCTTATCCAGAGCGATACATACGTCGTCATTGAGCAGTTCTTTCCAACTCTCCACATGGATGCGGGCAGGAAAATCGTCATATACCGCCCGTACTTTCTCCATCCACAGACCCACAGGGCTCTCATCGCGCACAGGCTCGTTATCGGGCTGTTCAGCATACTGCAGTGCTTCTTCATAAGCGGCACGCAGCGCTTTGAACTCCTCCGGCTTGTCTTCCGGATTGACCTGCACCAGCTTTGCACGGTAGGCAGCTGTAATGGCTTTTTTATCTTTCACGGGTTCAATGCCCAAAATTGTCCAGTCCATATTTCCCATTCTTTCAGATGTTGTATTGATTACCTTATAAAATACCACAAGCAGAAGCAATTGTGTAGCGTAATTCTGTAGAAATCGTTTTTGTATTTTTTGAATCACAAAACAGATATAGACGACGCACATGCCATTGACGTGTTCCGGCAATACTGCATGCCCTATGCGCTGCAGCACATAATATTCTCTCAATGCCAGCTCGATCTTTAACAAACAAAAAACCGAGGTATTCAAACGAATACCTCGGTTTTCTATGGTGGACGATACAGGACTTGAACCTGTGACCCTCCGCACGTCAAGCGGATGCTCATACCAGCTGAGCTAATCGTCCATATGTTGCGAACAAGATGTATAATACACCTTGTTCGCAGTTTTGTCAACAATTTTCTTTCTAAATCTTAAAAACTTTTTACCAGCTTTCCTTGACGAAAACCAGAACGCTGACAGTTTCGTCATACAGCGTTGCAGTTACATTGGTGCTGCCAACGCCGACACCAGTGATGATACAGCCAGTATTATCGCCCTCAACAGTACATACTTCCTCATTCTGAGACTTCCAGATGATGGTATCAGTTGTAACAGGAGCATCCAGCGGGTAGTAGGTAACGGACAGTGTAATCTTATCGCCGATGGCTTCGGTAAACTGTTCAATCTTGCTGCCTGCATAGCTCAGAGTCAGGCTGCTGATGTCCGGTGTAGGAGAGGGTGAGGGGCTGGGGGTAGGCGTAGGAGTGGGCGTTGCATTGGGATCCACTGTCGTCTGCTGGACATCTCCGCCCTGCTGCTGGCTGCTGCCGGGAGTAGTGTTCAGGCTGGTGCTGATCAGAACGATCATTGCCAGAATCACAGCCACTACCAGAATTGCTGCAAAGGTCATCTGCCATCTTGCATTGACCTGTGCCTGATCATTTGCATATGTACCTGCGACGGTTCCGGAAGTAGTTCCGGGCGCACGCTGAGTCTGCTTGATTTTTCTTGCGCCGCACTTGGGGCACTTACTCTGCAAAGAAGAATACTCTGTGCCGCATCTGGGGCACTCTACCTGAGGAATAAAATCCATGTGTATTCCCTCCGTTTCTTTAGAATCCCCTATATTATATTATCTGGCTACCCGTTCGTCAAGAGACAACCGCCCCGTCGGAGATAAAACCTCCGCCGGGGCGTTGTAAATTTTTCTTGAACGGTTTCAGTAAAACTTTTAATACTGCTCACCTGTGCGAATTTCCACTTGTACACCACTATCAGCATCCGCATAAATGACGCAGCTATCTCCCCGCTCATCCAGACAGGTAAACTTCCAACACATGGTGGTCTGTCCCGTTTTACCGGTAAACCAGGTCAGTTCATGGGACTGTACACGGATGCCCTCCGGGATTGCCTTCTCTGCTGCTTCATCTGCAGTCAGGTCGGGAGCTTTTACCGCAGTGCTTCTGCCGTGATTGTGCAGGTATTCCGAGGCATCCATGGCAATAACTTTCCCTGTATCCATGGCTACGGTGACCCGCACCGCATCTGCCAGATAGGAAGCCTGTCCGTCGGCATAGGCGTAAATCACTTCCAGTTCACCGAATTCCTCATAGCTGCTCTCCTCACGGAGATTTTCAAATCCTGCATTGGTCAAGAAGGTTTCTGCAGCCTGCCGGGCTTCCTCTTCCGAGACTGCCACCTCGCCAACCGTATACTCCTGCAAATACACAGCGGGCACACCTCCCTGTCTGGTCACAGCAACAGTCTGAGTCCCCTCTTCCGTTTCCGCAGTAAAATAGTAGCAGGGCAAGTCTCCTTCCGAGGCCCCCACAGCCTCCACCGCCGCACCGTCCATCAGCTTTTCCGCAACTGTCTGCGCTTCTTCCTCCGTCACCTCTTTCAAACGGGAAACGGAGGTATAGCTGCTGTCATAGTCTGACGACAGCTTCCCCGCATACACTAATTCCGGTGTCTCCGGAAAATCCGCCAGCAGTGCTAAAATCTCATCTTCCAGATAAGTCTCCGGCTCGTCAGTCACCAGACCGCTCTGCTGATTCCATCCGCGGATGGACAGTGCACCTTCGGACAGCTGCGTGTACATCTCCCCCAGTGCCGGCACCAGCTGTGATGTCACCGCACGAAGCTGCGCCGATACTTTGCGGTCAGCATCGTCAAAGCCCGTTCCGTCACAGGCCTGCGCACCTTTCACCCGGGCATATTCCTCCAGCTGAGACAGGAACCCTGCCACCTCCTCCAGCGCATAGGTCTCCAGCGGCAGAATACTCAGTGCCGTAGAGGCAGACTGTGCCGCCCCCATCAGTTCGGCACACAGCTGTCCCGTCATGCCTGCACCGGAGGCATACTGCCCCTTTTCCAGCGCAGCGTCCGCCTGACTGACACTGCTTACTAGCTGCGCCATGGCACGGCGGTACTCGTTGTCCTGAGACAACCGGTACCCCTCCGCCCCGCCGGTGGCGGTAAAAATCAATCCCGCAGCCACGAAAATCGCCGCTGCACCGTATGAGGTCAATAAAACTTTTACTTTATGATTCATAGCAAAAACGCACCTTTCGGCAATAGTGTTACCGAACAGGTGCGTTTTCATTCATTATTCAAGAAATTTGCAGGGTCTCCAGAATTCCCGTCAGACGGTCTCTGTGCGCCGTGGTCTCACTGGTTGTGCTGACCACCATGGTCATACAGCCGCCATTGGTATCCAGCAGATATACATCGAAGACGTTCTGGATGGTCTCCCCACGAACATGGTGCACGGTGTAGCTGCCCAGTGTCTCCTCTCCGAAATCCAGCGTATTGTTCATCATACCATACTCATTCAGGATGGAATCAGACAGGCTGTCGGAGCTGCTGCCGGACTTGAATCCCAACTCAGCATACACATCCCCGCTCATGCCGGTGCGGAGGGTAATGTAGCAGTAGCCGCTGATATCATTGACCTGATAACGGCTTTGATCAACATACAAGGTGAAATCCGGGCCTCCGGAGGCACTGAGAGTGCCGCTCACCGGGGTCATAGAAATCGTCTCTTCCTCGTTGTTGATTTGCACAGTCACATCCTTGTTTTCAATGACCTCACCCACTTGCGGCGCAGGGATCACCGCTTCCGGGGTGACAGGCACATCCGGCGTGGGAATGGGTGTGGGTGTCGGTTCCGGTGTGGGAGACGGTGTCTCCACCACAGGGTTCTGTTGTGCACTGTCATCATCACTGCCGCAGCCGGTCAGCAGACTCAGTGCCAGCAGGAACACCACAGCCAAAGTCAGCAGTCGCTTCATAGGCAGTCCTTTCTGAATCTTAGCGGTTGGTCAGTTTTTCAACGCCGATACGCATACGGCGCAGGCACTCTTCCTTGCCCAGAATGGAGCAAATCTCCACAGCACCACCGGGGGTAACTGCCTTGCCGGCTGCTGCGATACGGGCAGGCCACATGACAACAGCGGTCTTGACGCCCAGCTCAGCCACCAGCCCCATGAATACATCATGGATGGTCTCGTCACACCAGTTATCAACCGCTTCCAGAGCGGGAATGATCTTCTGCAGCATGTCCAGACAGATGTCCTCGTTGACCTTGGACTTTTTGTGGATATACAGCTCAGTGCTGTATTCAGGCAGTTCGTCAAAGAAATCAATTTTTTCAGGAATATCAGTCAGCAGTTCGGTACGCTGCTGCAGAAGTGCAGCGATCTTTGCTGCATCGATGGCAGGATTCTTCACAGCCTGACGGATGAAGGGCGCAGAAACAGCTGCAAATGCTTCGGAGCTCATGGCCTTGATGTATTCCGCATTCATCCACTTCAGCTTAACAATGTCAAACACAGCGGGAGACTTGGAAATGTTCTTAATATCGAAAATTTCTGCCAGTTCTTCCAGAGTGAAGATTTCCTGTTCGCCGCCGGGGCTCCAGCCCAGCAGAGCAACGTAGTTCAAAACCGCATCGGGCAGGTATCCTTCGCGCAGCAGGTCTTCGAAGGAGGGGTCACCGTGGCGCTTGGACATCTTGTGGGTAGCATCTCTCATAACGGGAGAGCAATGGACATAAGCGGGGATATCCCAGCCGAATGCCTGATACAGCAGATTGTACTTGGGTGCGGAGGACAGGTATTCACTGCCGCGGACAACATGCGTGATGCCCATCAGGTGGTCATCGATGACATTTGCAAAGTTGTAAGTGGGCAGACCGTCGGTCTTGATGAGAACATTTTCATCCAGTTCTGCATTGGGAACGGTGATCTCACCGAAGATGGCATCGGAGAAGGTTGTGGTGCCTTCCTGAGGGATCTTCTGACGAACAACTGCGGTCTCGCCTGCATCCAGACGGGCCTGTACTTCCTCCGCGGTCAGGTTGCAGCAATTGCACTGATGCTTCTTGATGACTTCACCATTAGGCAGGGTCACGGGGACAACACCTTCATCATCCTTACAGAAGCAACGATACGCGCCGCCCTTTTCAATCAGCAGGTCAGCGTAACGGCCATAAGTAAAGCGGCGTTCAGACTGGATATAGGGTCCAACAGGGCCGCCGACATCAGGCCCTTCCTGCCAGTCCAGACGGCAAGTGCGCAGAGTATTGTAAATAATTTCGGTAGCGCCTTCCACAAAACGTTCCTGGTCGGTGTCTTCAATGCGCAGAATGAATTTGCCGCCCAGATGCTTGGCGATCAGCCAAGTGTACAGAGCAGTGCGCAGGTTGCCAATGTGCATATAGCCAGTGGGAGAGGGAGCAAAACGGGTACGCACTTCCCCCTTGGGGATGCGCTGTTCCATTTCCTCATACCATTTGTGATCCAACATAATAAGCCTCCGTAAATTTACATAATAAGCTATGGTAAGTTTATGTCAGAACCCCCGAAAAGTCAAGATATCCGCCCGCATCTTCGACAATTTTCCCACAACTGGATATTGTATTCAGGAGGGGGTTGTGGTAAGATACATTATTAAGATAATGGCATTTTATCGGAGTTCCGGGAGGTCTCATTATGATCAATGAAAAAATGGCAAAAACGGCTGGCAGCAATTCAGCTGTCCGCGAGATGTTTGAAGAAGGCACCCGCCTGAAGAAGCTGTATGGCCCGGAAAATGTATTTGACTTTTCCATCGGCAACCCATACTTCCCCGCTCCCACAAGCGTGAAGACTGCCATCGTGGAAATTCTGGATACTCTTGACTCCAACTATATCCACGGATACATGTCCAATGACGGTTACCCCGAAGTGCGCCAGACTGTGGCAGAATACATCAATAGGAATTTTGGTGACGACATCTCCGGCGACAACATCATCATGACCGTTGGTGCTGCCGGCGGCCTGAATGCGGCTCTGAAGGCACTGCTGAATCCCGGTGACGAAGTACTGGTTCCCGCTCCCTTCTTTCTGGAATACGGTCATTATGTTGAAAACTACGGCGGTGTGCTGGTTCCCGTAAATTCCCGTGAAGAAGACGGCTTCATGATCAATGTACAGGCCATCGGCGAAGCCATTACCTCCAAGACCAAGGCTATGATCATCAACAATCCCAACAACCCCACCGGTGTGATCTATCCCGCCAGTGTGGTCGAAGAGCTGGCTGCCATGCTGGAAGCAAAGCAAAAGGAGTACGGCACCAGCATTTACCTGATCTCTGATGAACCCTACCGTGAACTGGCATTTGACGGTGCACAGGTTCCCTATCTGCCCAAATACTACCGTAATACCATTGTAGGTTATTCCTGGTCCAAGAGCCTGTCCCTGCCGGGTGAACGCATTGGTTATCTGGAGATCCCGCCCCGCGTGGACGACTACGAAGTGCTGCGCTCCGCGATCTCCATCTGTGCAAGAATTCTGGGCTTTGTAAATGCGCCCTCTCTTATGCAATTGGTGGTACAGCGCTGCATCAATGAGACCTGCGACATTGCCGCTTACGACAACAACCGTAAACTGCTGTACAACGGACTGACGGAACTGGGTTACACCTGTGCTAAGCCCGAAGGCGCCTTCTACCTGTGGCTGAAGACCCCTACCGCAGACGAAAAGGAATTCATCGCCGAAGCCAAGAAACACAACATTTTGTTGGTGCCCGGCACCTCCTTCCGCTGCCCCGGTTATGTCCGCATCGCCTACTGTGTCAGCCCCGATACCATCAAGGGCTCTATGAAAGGCTTTGCAGAACTATCCAAGCTCTATAACCTCAAATAAGCAAATCCACATCAATACGATTTTAGGAGATACATATAATGAACGAAATGAAAAAGAAAGTAATGGTATCCGGTATTCAGCCCTCCGGCGACCTGCATCTGGGCAACTATCTGGGTGCCGTCAAGAACTGGGCAGAATTGTCCGACGAATTCGACTGCTATTACTTTATGGCCGACCTGCACACCCTGACTGTCCGTCAGGATCCTGCAGCACTGCGCCGCCGTACCCTGACCCAGCTGGCACAGTACATTGCCTGCGGTCTGGATCCCGAAAAGAACACCCTGTTTATTCAGAGCCATGTACCCGCCCACAGCGAGCTGGGCTGGATCCTGAACTGCTATACCATGTTCGGCGAACTGTCCCGCATGACCCAGTTCAAGGATAAGAGTGCCAAGAACTCCGACAACATCAACGGCGGTCTGTTCACCTACCCCACTTTGATGGCTGCTGATATTCTGCTGTACCAGCCTGACCTGGTTCCCGTGGGTGAAGACCAGAAGCAGCATGTGGAGCTGACCCGCGATATTGCACAACGCTTCAACAACATTTATGGTGAGACCTTTAAGGTTCCCGAACCCTATATCCGCAAAGTTGGGGCCCGCATTATGAGTCTGGGTACTCCCACCAGCAAAATGAGCAAGTCCGACCCCAACGGCTGCGTCTTCCTCATGGACTCCCCCGATGACATTGCACGCAAGTTCAAGCGCGCCGTCACTGACTCTGATCGTGAAAACTGTGTCCGCTTCGCCCCCGACGAAAAACCCGGCGTAGCAAACCTGATGAACATTTACTCTTCTGTCACCGGCAAAACCTTCGATGAGATTGAAAAGGAATTTGCAGGTCAGGGCTACGGTGCCTTCAAGCCTGCTGTGGGTGAAGCCGTCATCGACTGCCTGCGTCCTCTGCGTGAAGAGACTGACCGTATTTTGAAGGACAAGGCATACCTGGAATCTGTCTACAAAGAAGGTGCTGCCAAGGCATCTTATGTTGCAAACAAGACCATGCGTAAGGTAAAGAAGAAGGTCGGTCTGGTTGCACAGAGCTGATAGGAGCGTTTAAAACCAACATGTTAGTAACAAACTTTGCGCTGAAGCTGATTTTGAGCATTATACTCTCCTTTGTCATCAGCTTCGCCATGACTCCGATCGTAAAAACCTTTGCGATCAAGATCGGCGCTATGGACGTTCCCAGAGATGCCCGTCGAATGCATGACCACCCCATTCCACGCATGGGCGGTCTCGCTATCTTCTTCGGCTTTCTGCTGACGGTCGTATTGTTTGCCGATATTACCCGGGAAATTCAGGGTATTCTGCTGGGTTCCATTATCATTGTCATCCTCGGTGCCATTGATGATATGATCGGACTGAACGCCTGGATGAAATTTTCCGGACAGATCATCGCCGCCATTGTCGCAGTGGGTCACGGTGTGATCATTCAGTTTTTCTCCAACCCCAATATTTTCAGCGGCAATGAGCTCATCGCACTGGAAATGCTCAGTGTGCCCGTCACCATTCTTTGGATCGTTGGCGTGACCAATGCGGTAAACCTGATCGATGGTTTGGACGGTTTGGCCTGCGGTGTTTCCACCATTGCCTCCCTGACCATGTTTGTGGTAGCGCTGCTGGTTTCCGAAAGCTCCGTTGCTGTGGTTCTGGCAGCCCTCATGGGTGCATGTCTGGGTTTCCTGCCTTACAACATGAATCCTGCAAAGATCTTTATGGGCGATACCGGGGCACTGCTGCTGGGCTTTGTGCTGGCCACCACCTCCGTGGTGGGCATGTTCAAGTTCTATGCTGTCGTAACCTTTCTGGTTCCTGTCATGGCTCTGGCGCTTCCTCTGCTGGATACCATCTTCGCTTTCTTCCGCAGACTGGCCCATGGTCAAAGTCCCTTCTCGCCCGATAGAGGACACTTCCATCACCGACTGGTAGACATGGGGCTCAGCCAAAAACAGGCAGTGGCCATCATGTATGCCGTTTCCGCACTGCTGGGTCTGTGCGCCGTTGTCGTTGTTTCTACCGGCACAGTCCGCATTTTCCTACTGGTCTTTGCCATTGCAGTAGCATTCGCACTGAGCAAATATGTCCATGACACCCTGAAACAAACCGAACATCACACGGAGGAACAAGAGCATGGAAAAGATTAAAGTCATGTCAATTTTTGGCACCCGTCCCGAAGCCATTAAGATGGCTCCGCTGGTACTGGAGCTGCAGAGATACCCCGAAGAGATTGAATCCGTCGTCTGCGTTACCGCACAGCACAGAGAAATGCTGGACAGCGTCATGGAATGTTTTGGCATTACCGCTGATTACGACCTGAACATTATGCAGTCCGGTCAGACTCTGTACGATATCACATCCCGCGTTCTGAACGGTCTGGGCATGATTTTTCAGGAAGCACAGCCCGACCTGGTGCTTGTCCATGGGGACACCACCACTGCATTCTCCGCCGCACTGGCTGCGTTCTACGCAAAGATCCCCGTTGGTCATGTAGAAGCTGGTCTGCGCACTCACGACAAGTACTCCCCCTACCCCGAGGAGATCAACCGCCAGCTCATTGGCCGCATTGCTGAGCTGAACTTTGCCCCCACTGCAAACAACAAAGCCAACCTGAACGCCGAAGGCATCTACGACGGCATTTTCGTCACCGGCAATACCGTCATCGACGCCATGAAATACACCGTCTCCGGCGAAGGTTTCACCAGCTCCGAGCTGAACGCCATCGACCGAAGCGGCAAACGGGTCGTTGCCATGACCTGCCACCGCAGAGAGAATTACGGTGAACCCATGGAAAACATCTTCAACGCTGTCCGCGAGATCGCACAGCAGTTTGCTGACGTACAGTTCATCTATCCCGTACATCCCGCTCCCGTGGTCAAAGGCACCGCCCAGCGTATCCTCGGTGATGTGGCAAATGTATCCTTGATTTCTCCGTTGGATGCCATCGACATGCACCGCCTCATGGACCGCAGCTTCATGGTCATGACTGACTCCGGTGGTATTCAGGAAGAAGCTCCCAGTCTGGGTAAGCCCGTTCTTGTAATGCGTCGGGAGACCGAACGCCCCGAAGCTGTGGCCGCCGGTACCGTCAAGTTGGCAGGTGTGGATAAGGATACCATCGTCCGACTGGCAGCCGAATTGCTGACCAGTCAGAAAGCATACGACGAGATGGCTCACGCCGTGAACCCTTACGGTGACGGCAATGCCTGCCGCCGCATTGCCGAAGCCATTCTGTATCACTTCGGCAAGCGTGACACAGCCCCTGACACCTTTGCTGTTTAAGCTGAGCGTTCTCCAGTCAAAGCAGCAGGGCACTCTCATTCATTCGATCGCTGTATGAGTCGGAATGACATTACAGTAGGAACATGCCGCCCATGATGATGAGCAGTTCCTTATCTTTGGTTTCCTGATACATCAAGAACAATACTGCAAACAGCAGGAGATCTTCCACCTCGAAGCCCTGCGCAAAAATCCCCGATAGTAGGTTCTGCAAGCCGCTGCCAAGCTGATTTGGCGGCGGCATTGCTTTTTTCCGCTGTGGTTCCATATTCTGCATCACCGGCTCCTCCTTCGGCATTTCCCGGATCGGTAGAGGAGCGACAGGCTCGTCAGGAATATGTATGTATCGACCGGTGTTTCCGTCATATCTTCGCATTGCCCCCTCCTCCGAATGTGCCAAAGGCGATCTCCGCCACATGGATCATCTTCGCCAGTTTCATCGCCCGCTCCAGCTTCTCCTGTCGCCGCGGGCTGAGATAGGGCTTCATGGCATTCAACAGAGCCTGCTTGTCGTCGGTGCGGTTCATACTCTGAAATGCCCCCGTCAAACGCCCCAGCATAGCCGGATCCAGATTTTCAAACA